>NZ_JNZR01000009.1:0-151621 GCF_000717585.1 Micromonospora globosa | reverse complement strand
AAGATCCTCGACCTGCCCAACCAGGTCTGGATCAACAAACCCGAACCAGAACGGCAGGCCGCTTAACTCCCGCTGGCCTCAATCCCTTGACATGTTCCGTTCCGGAGATGGTGGAGCGCGGTACCTCCTCGAACGCCTTGCCGGAGATCGGGATGGTTCGGGTGCCGAGCAGGTGGGTGACTAGCTGGGTGACGACCGACGCGGCCGAGACCGGACGTCCACGGACGATGGTGGACCGATCCGGCAGCTCAGCTCAGCTATTCGCTCAGCTCATCGACGCCTGGTCATTCCTTCGGGACGAAGCGGTCGAGGCTGAGGGCCCAGGTAGGCGTCGGTGCCATGGCAGCGTACGGCGGTGACGTTCGATGATGACCGGTACCTGGATGCCTTCGTCGACTACAGCAGAGGGCATCACTTCGTTCGGCTTGACGTGGAAGTGCCGGCGGAGACCCTGACGGAAGGGCTGGCAGGTCCCGATGACGACGTGCCACACGGCTCGTTGTGGTTGTCGGCGGAACGGGCGGAGGCGCTGGCTAGGGCGTTGCTCAGTTGCGCGGCACAGGTGAGGAAGCAAAGCCGACTGCGCGACCCGTGAGTGACTAAATGGGTGACGACCGGGCCGGACGCTGACGGACGAGCGTGGACCCCAGAGGACCCTTCCGACGGGTCAGCCCGGGTGCAGCAGCAGGTCCCCGCTCCATGTTAGTTGCCTGGGGGGCAAGTAACTCGGCGATAGGAGAGCCAGACCCAGCGAGACTGTTGAGAGCGGCGGCCGTCATCCCAGCGGATGAGCGCTGCTCTTGGGTCGCGCGTGCCGAGACTGCGGTTGAGCGTCAAGTAGAGAGACTCCTCCGGGTGCAGCCAACCGAGCGGCATCCTGGGCCACAGGGCCGAGACGGAGGGGTCTCCGAGTTCCAGCGATGTTCCGTCGTCGTCGAAAAGTTGCACCTCGACCTTCTTCATGTCCGCCGGGCCGTGGTTCGTGACGACGACTCGCACCTCCTCATGCCAGCCAGACTTGTTGTGATAGTCGAATAGATCAAGGCGAGCGGATGGGCTGGCCTTCCTCTCGCGCCACCACACGCGGACTACGCTGTACCACAGATTCGCAACGCTGATTACGAGCGCGACCCATGCGGCTAGGGCGCTCCATACCGGGGCCTTCACCACCTCAGGGTACGTGCGTGGTCGGCAGCTACCCCGCCAGCACACCTGGGGCACAAGACAGCGTGAAACGTCGTCAACCAGCGAGTAGCGATGACAGCCCGAGACGCCTCCTGAACAGGTGTCGGGTGCTGGTTTTGCTGATGAGGAGATCAGGGATCTTAGTTCCGCTTCAACGTATGACCTGTCTACTCGATCGCTCGTAGCCACCAAGGAAGGTCGGTCCGGCCAGACGGATTGGGCAGTGTCCGGGCTTGCCATGTTTGGTCAGCGCGGCTGATGATCCGCCGTAGGTCCCGGCGAATATGGCTTGGTAGTTGACCCAGGGCGACCTCTATGACGGTGCGGGGATGCTGCCAGTCCTCGTGCCAGTCGTAACACTCGTCATGCCACGGCACGGTGCCACTGTGGCGGATTCTACGAGGCGGACGAATCCACAGCAGCACCGCTTGGGCGGTCCAGTTGTCCGGCCAGCCGAAGTGTTGATCGACCTTCCGGAGGACACCAATCGCGGGGCCTGGCAACCCTGGCACGTTTAGACGGCTTTTCGGCAACCGGCGGTGGCGTCGGCGGAGGCTGCGTCGGACGGTGGCAGGCGACCGGCGGGGCATGGGGCTTCCAAGCCTGGAGGTTGCCACTAATTATGCCTGACGGTCAGCCGGAAGCCTGCCGTAGATGTCGACAGCAACGGTGACAGCAACCGGCGTGGACACAACCACCCAGTAAGGGACGACGCCGGACGGTTGGCCCGAGGCCAGGGACGCCGACGGACCCTGCCGGACAGGACGCCCAGAACTTACAAGCGAGGGGTCGAGGCCGTCGGGTCGCGAGATGGCGGCCGGCTGTTCGATAACCGGCCAGCTGTTCTTTACACGCATGCTCATCGATTGACATGATCGTCGGGGAAGGTTGCTGTTCCCTCCTTGACGAAAGGCGGCAGCCATGCCGATCGCGCCCGTTATCCCCATCCCGCGTTCCAGGCGGCGTGCCGCCGCGATCACTGTCGCCGCTGTCGTGGGTGCCGTTCTCGCCGTCGTGAGCGGACAGTCGGCTTCGGCTACGCCTCCGGGCATCCCGTCCAAGGCGACGGCGCAGTCGCAGCTCAACGCCTTGACAGTGGCAGCGCAGGGCTCGATGGCCGGCTACTCGCGGGACCTGTTCCCCCACTGGATCACCATCACCGGCACCTGCAACACCCGCGAGCAGGTCCTCAAGCGCGACGGCACGTCCGTTGTGGTCAACAGCTCCTGCGCCGCTACGTCCGGCCGCTGGTACAGCCCCTATGACGGTGCGACCTGGTACGCCGCCTCCGACGTCGACATCGACCACGTCGTGCCCCTGGCGGAGGCATGGCGGTCAGGGGCCGACTCATGGACGACGAGCCGCCGGCAGAGCTTCGCCAACGACCTGACCCGCCCACAACTGATCGCGGTCACCGACAACGTCAACCAGTCCAAAGGCGACCAGGACCCCTCGACGTGGCAGCCGTCCCTGACGTCGTACCGCTGCACCTACAGCAAGATGTGGATCACCGTGAAGTACAACTGGGGCCTGACGCTTCAATCCTCCGAGAAGTCAGCACTGCAGGACATGCTCAACACCTGCGCCTTCTAACCGCGAGAGGCAGCCCAGCCGACGACGCGGAGGCGGACGAGCGGCCGGGCCGGCGAGCAGGTACCTGCGTCAGGCGGGCGAGGGGAGGCAGCCAGGAGGCTCGCCCTCTACCTGGCCGCCCAGCTCGTTGACGCCGCCCAGGACCTGGCCCACGTCCCCGCCGGCCACCTGCACCACCGCTTCCTCGGGTGGACCCGATGAGCATCCTTCAGCCTGGCGACGAGAAGTTCCACTACAGCGACGGCTCCCACAAGTGGACCCCGCCAGACCTGGACTACGACCAGGAGGTCTGGGAGGAACAGGTCCGCCAGCACAAGCAAGGCCACCTCAGAAACGAGCGCCCCAAGGTCCGCATCCAACGCCTGATCTAACGCCAGCAGTACAGCAGCGAAGTACAGCAGCCGTGCCAGCCGAACCAGGCCGAGCAGCACACCAACAGGGCGCCTGACCTCGTATCGAGCCTGATCCGACCGGCTCGCCGACATTTCACACCGAAGAGATCACTATTTGACCCCACGGGTGCCGTGGGCCAAAGCCCCTTCCCCGAGAAGTGAGCAGCGTGGGCATCCGCGTGCGGAGAGTCGGGGTACCGTCGATGTGGTGGCGGCCGGCTGATTCGCTTGGCCTCTTGAGCTTGGGAGCGGCGCTATGGCCTCGTCCGTCGATCCGCGCTTTGGGGTAGCTCTGCGTGAGTTTCGGGAGCGGCGTGGCCTGTCGCTTCGGTCTCTCGGGCAACTCGCTCATCGGAGTAAGAGCCATCTGCACGAGTTGGAGGCAGGGCTCAAGGCTCCGACGGTCGACACAGCGCGCCACCTGGACCGGATTCTCGACGCCGGGGGAGTGCTTGCTCGGCTGGTCGATGCGCCGATCGACCATGCGGCCGAGGCCGGCGAGTTGCGAGCGAGAGTCGCCGCCAGTGATGTCAGCAACGACATGCTCGAACGGATCGAGCAGGGCGTTGACGACCTCGCCAGCTCCTATCCGACGATGGCACCGGCGGATCTGTTGCCGTTGGTGCGGCGGCACCTCTCCTATGTGGTGCGGCTGCTCGACGGACGGGTAACGCTTGCTCAACAGCGTCGGCTGTTGGTTGCCGGCGGTTGGTTGGCGGTGCTGCGGGCCACGGTTCACATCGACCTGCGGCAGCGGAATGCTGCGGCTGCTCATCTGCGAGCTGCTCGTGACCTTGCTGAACACGCTGAGCATCCCGAGATTCAGGCGTGGTGTCTGGAGACGCGGGCTTGGGACGTGTTGACACAAGGTGACTACCGTTCAGCACTCGATCTTTCCCAGCAAGCTCAACGGGTTGCACCTCAGGGCAGCTCTGCCAGGATTCAGGCGACTGCTCAGGAGGCCCGTGCATGGGCTCGCATCGGAGACGTTGCTGCCACCCGACGAACGCTGGACCGGGTAGAGCGATCGGCGGCGAATCTTCCCGTTCCCGAGCGAGCCGAGCATCACTATCGCTACGACCCTGCCAAGGCCGCCGCCTACACGGCCACGACTTTGGCGTGGGCCGGTGACCCGGGCGCCGAGCAGGTGGCTCGGGCCGTAGTGGCCGATCTGGATCCGCACGGCGATGGGGGAGCGCGGCCACGCCGGTCGGCATCGGCGCGTCTCGACCTCGGACTTGCCCTTGTCGCCGCCGGTCAGCCGGACGAAGCGGTTGCGCTCGGGGCGCAGGCCGTGGCATCCGGGCGTGTGGTGCCGTCGAACTGGTGGCGAGCCGCGGAACTGCTGGCAAAGGTTGAGGATCTCGGAGTGCCCGAGGCCGCGATGTTCCGTGAACTGTGCGTCGAGTACGCGCCGAGCCGACGATCAACAGCGGACAGTACACCTGGTTAGCGGACAGTCACCTTCTGGATCGTAGGCGCGTGCGGCGCGACGCTGGACCTCACTGAACCGGGCGCGGATCGAGGCACATCAGCTGGTGCCTCTTCGTGCTCTCATCACGGAGGGCCAGAAGATGACGGTGCCTGTCGGGCTCCTGCGGCAACTCGTGGGCCGGTACCTCCCGTCGATTCCGACGGCGTACGGCGTCGGGCAGCGCATCCAGATGATGGAGCAGGACATCGCCCGGCGGCGGTTGCTGGACCAGGCGCGAGGCGGGCAACAGGCCCCGGGGTGCGCCGGGGACACATCGATGTCGCGAGAGCGGCGCGTCTCGTATGACGAATACCTTTCTGCCACCGCGCTGACTCTTGCTCGCAGGCACCGGCCGGTGTGGTCGTGGCGGCTCTGGCGGCGCATCTGCAGCTGTGGGTCCGAACTGCCCTGCCGCGTCCGGCACCGGATACCGATCAATCGGGGCCACTGGCCGTCGGAGGGTGAGCAGTGACCAGCGAGCAGGAACAGGCGATCGTCGCGGTTCACGTCCGAGGGCTCGACGGCATGTGTGTCGGCTGCCGGCTGTGGTGGGCGCGGCTGACTCCGTACCCGTGCTGGCAGGTGGAGTGGGCGACCAGCCGGCAGGCGCGGGCGATCACCGCGCGATTCCTGGAGAGCGCGCGGTGACCACCCACGGCCCGGTCATGCCGGTCTGGACCTGCGGCGGCTGCGACCTGCCCTGGCCCTGCCCCACGCGCAAGCGGGAGCTGCGCGCGGAGTTCATGGATGCGCCGGTGTCGCTGGCTCTCTACCTTGGTGCCTACCTCGTCCAGGCCACCGAGGACATGCCCTGGACGCCGGCCGGCGTGCTGCACCGTCGCTTCCTCGGCTGGACCAGGGAAACCGGCCACCTCATGCCGGTAGTACAGCAGCGAAGTACAGCAACCGTGCCAGCCGAACCAGGCCGAGCAGAACACCAACAGGGCGCCTGACCTCGTATCGAGCCTGATCCGACCGGCTCGCCGACAGTCCACACCGAAGAGGTCACTCGGGAGGCGGCCTTTCTGCTTGCTGCCTTCGGCGGGGCCAGACGGCTCCAAATGGAGTTGCCGCACGGTTCCGCGTCATGGGTGGTTGAGGTGGGATGCCATCCCGCCAGCCACCGACCCAGGCAAGCCGAGCAGACCAGGGCCCGGGTGTGGGTCGGCGGCAGACAGGGACACGTAGCGACGCGTGATTGCGGAGCACGGGACACGGTCAGGCGGCGGACGCAGCCGGAACTGTCCATGATCCCGGCGTCTAGGGTGGAACAGATGATGGGCACTGCTTGGTGGTAGCGAACCTTGCGGCGGTGAGAGTCTTGTTCGATGATTGGCAGCACGGCTGGGCCTCTTGGAGTGGCCAGCGCCGTAAAGTCAGGAACCGTAAGTCCTACCGCTTACTCGTGCTGTCCGGGCGGAGCAACTTGCTCGCGCTTGCTCTTAGCGCACTGATTCAGGTTCTGTCGATCAAGAACATCGTCGGTAACACCACGGGACTCGTTCTAGCTCTTCCGTGTGTTGTGGTATTTCTCGTGTCTGCACTCGTGGCTGTCGTGGCGCTAGCAATTGAGGCCACCTATTTCTCGCAGACCCCACTTGGGCGAGGGCCAATCCAGCGTCAAGCTCGGTTTGGCACCATGTTTTTTGTGGATCTAATAACGCTTCGTGTGCTTCCACGTAGAAGTTCAGGCGCTGGGTGACTTACTGAGTGACGACCGTGCCGTGCATATTCGGATGTTGTCGGATCGTTCGTGCAGGTGATCGCTCCCGCAGCCGCAGGCCACCGCATTGTGGTTTTCCTTCGGGGCGAAGAGATCAGCGCAGCTCGAACGTGAACCGCTTCTCGTGGCCAGCCTCTTGGTCCTCGGCCTCCACGGCTCGCAGGAGGCCACAGATCCTTTCGAATCGCTCCGCTCCGAGACTCTTCTCGCTGTCCTGCCAGTCAGTCCAGACCACGGCGACCGGGCGGGGAACATCCCTGCTCAGTCGGTCCCACAGAGCATCCAGGTTCGCACCGTAGTAGGGCCCGAAGTCGAGAGCACGGGCCAGGAACTGGTGAAGGTCGGCTTCGGTTCGCACCTTGCGGCCGTCGATTTCCAAGAGCACGTGTCCTCACCCGTCCCTGCTGGCAGCTACGCCACCGACGCGCGTCTCGTCTGGGCCAGGCCCGTGCCCGATCCATGCCCGACACAGCGGTCAACACGGGGCGACAGGGCCACGTGAGCTGCCCGACGATCAACGTTCGGTAGCGATCTCCCTGATGCTGCAACTAGCCACCGTATAGATCAACCCGATTCCCAGGCTGACCGTGCGACATGCGGCCGATGACCGCTCGCCGCTCCGGGCCGTCGCTGGGTGCGACCTGTACGCCGGATTACGGTGACTGCTCTACTAGCCCGTGTTTCGTAAGTGGGCGTGGGCCTTGTGAGGTCACGGCGTGGCGATGATCGATAACTGAAGAGGTCTCCGGTAAGTGGGTTAGCGACCAAGCAAACCTGAATACCGGAGACCTCGTGGCCAGCCTAGCGGCGGCGGCGCGGCATGACCTTAGCGACATCCAGTGGCAGCGCCTGCACCCGTTGCTACCTGCGGAATCGTCGCGGGGAAGACCGTGCAAGTGGACCAGGCGACAGATCATCGATGGCATACGGTGGCGCGTACGCACCGGTGCGCCATGGCGTGACGTGCCCGAGAACTACGCCCCATGGCAAACGCTGTATCGATGGTTCCGCCGCTGGCAACGGGACGGCACCTGGGCCCGCATCCTGGTCGGGCTCCAAGCCGCCGCTGACACGGCCGGACGCATCGACTGGACCGTCAGCGTCGACTCCACGATCAGCCGCGCCCATCAACACGCCGCCGGCGCCCGCCGTGACGGAGACCAGCAGAAAGAACCACCCGGCGGAATCCATGCCGAGCCCGCCGACCATGCGCTGGGCCGCTCGCGAGGCGGATGGACCACCAAGACCCATATCGTCTGCGAACAGGGCCGCAAGGTCCTGGCCACCGTCGTCACGGCCGGGCACCGCGGCGACAGCCCGCAATTCATCACGGTCCTCGACCGCATCCGCGTCCCCCGGCCTGGGCCCGGCCGGCCCCGGACCCGCCCGCAGCAGGTCCTGGCAGACCGGGCCTACACGTCCAGAGCCAACCGCGCCTACCTGCGCCGACGCGGAATCAAGGCCTGCATCCCGAGCAAGAGCGACCAAGACGCCCACCGTCTCGCGAAAGGCTCCCGCGGCGGCCGACCACCCGCCTTCAACCCCGATACCTACCGCCGGCGCCACGCCGTGGAGTGCGGCATCAACCAGCTCAAACAACACCGCGCCATGGCCACCCGCTACGACAAACTCGCCGTCCGCTACGAAGCAACCCTGACCATCGCCGCCATCAACCAGTACCTCCGAGCCTTATGAAACACGGGCTAGTGGGGTGCGTGGCCGCCTTTCCTACCTGACGATGGTGGCTGGGGGCGTGGTGGCGGCCGCGGTCGGACTCATGGTCGCTCTGGGTTACGTAGAGCAGCCAGGACCCTTCAACGAGGCGTTGTTGGGGGCGATCGGCGGCGGGATGACGGGGGCGGGTTTCCGGCGCTGGAGGAAGTACCGCTCGCCGGGCCTCGGGCACACCCGGGGCACAAGACGGCGTGAAGCCTCGGCGACCAGCGACCAATGATGTGAGGCCGCGACGTGGCGCGGCCAGCGCGTCGAGCAAGCCAGCGCAGATGAAGTGGACGCACGTCTAGGTTGGAGCCAACACGAGGGCTCCGGGCAGCGTGCCGGTGTGTTCGGGGTTATGCGTACGCACGTAGGTCGGTAGCGTTGGTGCCACGGCGGCCCCGCGGCCGGTGGCGCATCCCGCGCTATGAGGAGGTTCGGGATGGAATCCTTGCCGGAGTTGACCTTCGGGCAGCGGCTGAAGGTCTACCGGGAGCGGTCCGGAAAGACTCGCGCGGTGCTCGGTGGACTGGTCGGGCGCAGCGCCGAGTGGGTCAAGGCGGTGGAGACCGATCGGATCCTGCCTCCGCGCATTCACATGCTGGACCGCATCGCTCGTGCGCTCAAGGTCGACGTGTCCGCCCTGGCCGGCGAGCTAAGCGACAGGTCCGCTGTCGTAAACGGTCCGGAGCACCCGGCGCTGGCGTCGGTGCGGGACGCCGTGAACCGTGTCGTGCTCGCCGACGAGGCTGCGGTGGAGTCGTTGGCTGGTTTGCGTGAGCGGCTTGCGGTGGCGTGGCGGGCGCGCCACCAGGCGTCCGATCATCGGACGGTGCTGGGTGGGCTGCTGCCGAGACTTCTGCACGACGTGCAGCGCGCCGCGCTGGTGTACGAGGGCGTCGAGCGTCGGCGGGCGCAGTCGCTGTTGGCGGAGACGTTCGGTCTGACGCAGATGTTTCTTGCGTACCAGCCGGCTGCCGAGTTGTTGTGGCGGGTTGCGGACCGGGCGATGGTGGCGGCGCAGGATTCCGGTGACCCGGAGGCATTGGCCCTCGCGGCATGGTTCCTGTGCCAGGTGCATCGTGACGCCGGGGACTGGGATACCGCCATGGCGGTAACGCACGACGTCCTGTCGGCTCTGGAGCCGAGGGCAGCCGACGCGGGCACGAATCTGCTGGCGTTGTGGGGTGCGCTCAACTTCGAGGCCGCCTACACCGCCGCGCGTGCCGGCGAGGAAGGCCGGGCCTGGCGGTACTGGGATCGGGCGGACCGGGTGGCGCAGCGTCTGCCGGAGGATTTCTATCAGCCGCAGACGTCGTTCTCCCGGGTCATCATGGGCGCCCACGCGGTGACGGTGGCGGTGGAGTTGCAGAAGTCCGGTGAGGCGGTACGGCAGGCGCGCCGCCACGACTCGGCGGCCATCCCGTCGAGGCCGCGCCGGGCACGCCATCTCATCGAGGTGGCGCGGGCGCACTACGGCAAGGACGACAAGGAAGCGGCAGTGACGACGCTGCGGAAGGCGTACGAGTCGGCCCCGGAGACGATCCGCTTCAACGGGTATGCCCGGCAGATCACCTTGGACCTGCTCGACGGCCCGCGCTCCACCCGTGACGACGCCCGTGACCTAGCGGTCAAGGTCGGGCTGCTCTCGTGATCCAGGGGTAGGAACCCTACCTATTCCGCTCTGCGACCGACCGTAGCGTCCTGCTCACGGGATGCGGCGGGCGGTGCGGGTATCGCCTGGTCGCCGCGTCCCCTCAGAACCGAGGGAGGGTCCGTGCGGCGCGTCTCGTATGACGACTACCTTTCTGCCACCGCGCTGACTCTTGCTCGCAGGCATCGGCCGGTGTGGTCGTGGCGGCTCTGGCGGCGCATCTGCCGCTGTGGGTCCGAACTGCCCTGCCGCGTCCGGCATCGGATACCGATCAATCGGGGCCACTGGCCGTCGGAGGGTGAGCAGTGACCAGCGAGCAGGAACAGGCGATCGTCGCGGTTCACGTACCAGGGCTCGACGGCATGTGTGCCGGGTGCCGGGCGTGGTGGGCGCGGCTCACGCCGTACCCGTGCTGGCAGGTGGAGTGGGCGACGAGCCGGCAGGCGCGGGCGACCACCGCGCGGTTCCTGGAGGGGGTGCGGTGACCACCCACGGCCCGGTCATGCCGGTCTGGAGCTGCGGTGGCTGCGACCTGCCATGGCCGTGCCCGACCCGCAAGCGCGAGCTGCGCGCGGAGTACGAGGATGCTCCGGTGTCGCTGGCCCTCTACCTCGGTGCCTACCTCGTCCAGGCCACCGAGGACATGCCCTGGACGCCAGCCGGCGTGCTGCACTGTCGCTTCCTCGGCTGGACCAGGGCGGCCGACCAGCCCATGCCAGCAGTACAGCAGCGATGTACAGCAACCGGGCCAGCCGAACCGAGCCGGGCAGCGCGTGATCAGCCCGTCTGACCTCATATCAAGCCTGATCCGATCGGCTCGCTGAGAGTGCACACCGAAGCGGTCGGCGCGACTTCCGTTGTCGGCCTCAGTGCTGCCCAAGAGCTCGAAGGACATAGCCTGGCTCTACGTCAGACGCTGCCACGTCAGGCAGTACGAGAGACGCGGTACCGGGACGCGAGTGCAGCTCAACGTAGGCGCGGGTTGCGGCCACGACGTTGCCGCCGCACAGAACCTCTACCATGTCGCCTTGGCGCAGGTCGGTCGGGCTACAAGACCCGGACACGATCACTGGGCGGCCTGTGACGTCGAAGACGTGGGCGATCACCATCTCGAAGCGCGGTTCCGGCACCAGCCGAGTGTAGGAACCGTTGGCGGAGAGGCCGTCCGAGGCCGCCGCAACCACCCGCGATACTGGTTCTTGTGGTGCGCGACCCACTTGTGCCTGCGGATACTGGTCGGGTGACCATCGAGTTTCCTTCGCCCACCGTTCCGGCCACCGGTCGTACGGAAGTGTTCCTGCGCTACCTCGACTACTTCCGGGACACGGTGGTGGCGAAGGTGCTCGCGCTGTCCGAGGACGACGTACGCCGCAGCGCGCTGCCGTCCGGGTGGACGCCGCTGGAACTGGTCAAGCACCTGCGGTACGTGGAGCTGCGCTGGATCGAGTGGGGATTCCAGGGGCGCGAGGTCGGCGACCCGTGGGGTGACCGGCGAGACGAGCGGTGGTTCGTCGGGCCGGAGGAGACCCGGGCCGACCTGCTGGCCGCGCTGCGCGCGCAGGGCCGGCACACGCGGGCGGTGGTGGAGGGCAGCGACCTCGACGCGATCGGCGCGCCCGGTGAGCGTTGGGACGGCGCCGACCCGGCGTCCCTGGAGCGGGTGCTGTTCCACCTCGTGCAGGAGTACGCCCGCCACCTCGGGCACCTGGACATCGTGGCAGAACTGGCCGGCGGCCCAACCGGCGAGTAATAGATCGTACTGCTCCCGCCGCCGGGCCTCACCCGAGCCGGCTGTCCGCGCGGGCGGCGGCGACAGCGGCTGCCATCCGGGTCAGGCGTGCGCCCTGGAAGCAGGCCGTCTCGAGGACAGCTTTGACGTACTCGGGATCCCGGCTGGCGCGGCTCTCCACCAGGCTGACGCCGTACGGGTTTCCGCCGGCGGCGTGAGCGGTGTCGTAGTTCAGGTAGCCCGTGGGGAGGATGATCGACCCCCAGTGGTGGAAGGTCTGGTAGAGGCTGAGCAGGGTTGCCTCCTGGCCGCCGTGTTCCTCATAGGTGGCCGTGAAGCCGGTCGCCGGCTTGTCGGCCAGTTCCTCCGCCTGCCACGGGACGGTCGTGGTGTCGAGAAACTGGCGCAGCTGGGAGCAGATGTTCCCGAAACGGGTCGGCGTGCCGAAGGCGTACCCGTTGGCCCACCGAAGGTCGTCCAGGGTGGCGACCGGGATGTCGGCAGTGGCGTCGAGGTGGGCTCGCCACTGCGGCTTGGCATCGATGACGTGCTCCGGTGCCAACTCTGCCACCCGGCGCAGGCGGACCTCCGCGCCGGCGTCGGCGGCTCCGTCGACAAATGCCTGCGCGAGCCGGTGCACAGTGCCGGTGGCGGAGTAGTAGATGACGGCGATCCTGGCATCGGTGTGCATGGTGCCTCCTGGGGTCGGCTCGGTTCTGGGTCAACCGTGCCGATCAGGCTTACCGTTCGCTGACCATCCCCTTACCGACGCCGCTGAACGGCTGTTCGTCGAGGTCGAGCTGCGCGCCGCGGCTCATTTCGGCGGCGAGTTCGTCGCTGCCGAGCGCCTCCCGGAGGCGGACGGTGATGCGCTGGACGTCATGTTGCTCCCCGGGAGGAAGCGGCGCTCCGGCGGCCTCGCGCAGCGTCCGCGCCGCGGCGAGCAGCCGCGCGGCGGTGCGACTGTCACCGCCGAGGCTGATCGCCCCGGCCAGGCCCTCGAGAGCCAGTGCGACCGCCCGTTGATCCCCGGTGGCGCGCGCCGCGTCGAGCGACTCACGGTGGTGGCGCTCGGCGAGGACAGCATCACCGCGGTGCTCCGCGATGAATCCCAACTCGGCCAGCGCGAGCGCGCAGCCCGGCAGGAAGCCGGCGCGGCGGTTCCAGTCGAGGAGGTTTCGCTGCTGGGTCTCGGCGGCGTCGAGGTCGCCCCGCCGTCGCGCGATCATCGCCAGGCCCGTGCCGGCGAAGGCGGCGGCTGAGCGGCTCGACTGTTCCTGCGCCACCTGTAGCGCGCGGTCGTGACTGACGGCGGCCTCGTCGAGGTCGCCCCTCAGGATGGCGAGCCGGCCGATGCATGCCAGCTGCCGGGACACCGACGTCCACAGTCGCAGGTGTTCGGCGATGCGCAGCGCCTCCCGGTAGCGCGTGGCGGCGCGATCGTAGTCGCCGTGGATCTCGGCCAGGGTTCCCAGCAGGCTTGTCGGATGCACCTGTCCCCAGCGGTCGCCCACCTGCTCGAACAGCGACCGGCTGGTCTCGCAGTCACGCTGCGCGGCGGGCAGGTCGCTGCGGAGTACGAGCGCGAGGTCCGCTCGGATGGCACAGGCGGCAGCGATGCCCCACCGGTCCCCGCCGGCGCGGAACGCCGCCAGCGCCGCGTCGACCAGGACGGCGGCCTCGCCCGGATCTCCGGAGCCGAGCATCATGGAGGCGAACAACCACTGCGCGAACGCCTTCTCCGGCCCCTCGGTGTCCTGGTAGCTCTCCAGGATCCGCTGCCGGGGAGCGGTCGGATCGCCGTCCCGGGTGGCGAGAGCGGTCAGCCACATCTCCGCATCTCGCCGTAGGCCGTCCGGTGCGACGTCGTCCTCGCTCCTCGGGACGATGTCCAACGCCGTTCGTAGTGACCGGCTCACCTCTCCGAATCGACCCCGGAGAAGCCGGTACCAGGACAACGAGATGGCGAGCGCCAAGCCCACGCGGGCCTGACCGTCGGTGGCGGCGACGTCGAGTGCCGCCCGGAGGTTTGCGTTCTCGGCGTCGAGCTCGCGCAGCGCACGACTCTGATCGTGACCACGTAGCCGTCCGGCGGCCTGCTCGGCGAGACGGGCGAAACACGTGACGTAACGGCGACGAGTTTCGGGCAGTTCGGCGGCGCTGCCGAGCTGTTCCAGACCGTAGGCAGCCACTGTCTCCGGTAGGCGAAAACGTCGCGGACTCTCGTCGTGCCGCACCATGACCAGCGATCGGTCGATCAGGCGTGCCAGCACATCGAGGACCTCGTCCGATGCCACCTGCCCGCCACCGCACACCTGCTCGGCGGCGGCCAGGGTGGCGCCGTCGGCGAAGACCGCAAGCCGGCGCAGCACCGCGCGTTCGGGAGGCGACAGCAACTCCCAACTCCAGTCGATCACGGCGCGAAGCCCCTGCTGACGCGGGGGCGCGGTGCGCCGGCCGGATGACAGCAGCCGGAAGCGATCGTCGAGCCGTGCCGCCAGCTCGCCCGGGTCGAGAACGGCCAGGCGGGACGCGGCCAGTTCCAGCGCCAGCGGTACGCCGTCGAGACGCCGGCAGATGACGGCGACCGCGTCCGCGTTCCGCTGATCGACGGTGAACCCCGGCTCGGTGGCGCGGGCGCGGGCTACGAAGATCCGAACCGCCGGAGCCTCGGCGATCTGCCGCGCGCCGGCTCCGGGCTCCGGCAGGCCAAGCGGCGGCACCGGAAAGACGACTTCGCCGGGGATCCCGAGCGGCTCGCGGCTCGTCGCCAGGATGCGCAGGTCGGCCGCGGCGCCGAGGAGTTTCTCGGTCAGTTGAGCGACCGGCGCCACCACGTGTTCGCAGTTGTCGAGCAGCAACAGCATTCGCCGACCCCGCAGCGCGGTGACCAGCCGGTCCATCGGCTCGCGCGGTGGTCGGTCCCCGGGCAGGCCGGGCGGACCGTCGTCCCGGATCTCGAGCGTCGCCGCCACCATGTCGACGATCTCGGTGCAGGTCGCGTGGTCGCCGCTGTACGGCTGGCCGGCCAGCTCGACGAGCCACACTCCAGCGGGGAACGTTTCACCCAGCGCACGGGCGGCCTCGATCGCCAGCCTGCTCTTTCCCACCCCACCGAGACCGGTCAGGGTCACCAGCCGCTCGTTCGTCAGCCGCTCCCGTACCGCCTCGACGGCCGCGTCGCGCCCGATCAGCCCACCGTACGGACCAGGCGACAGGGGCGCCGGCAGGTTGGTTCGGGCCGGAGCCGACGCCGGGGCCGGCGGCTGGAGGGCGGGATCCTGGCGCAGGATCGCCCCGTGCAGCTCGACCAACTCTCTGCCGGGATCGATGCCGAGTTCGTCGCGCGCCTGCCGACGGAACTGCTCGTAGGCGAACAGCGCCTCATGCTGGCGTCCCGAGCCGTACAGGGCGCGCAGGTGCGCGGCACGTAGTCGCTCACGCCACGGGTGGCGCGCGACCAGGTCGGTCAGTTCCCCGGCGAGCAGGTGGTGCTCACCGAGATCCAGCCGGGCCTCGGCCAGCTCCTCCAGCGCGGTCAGGCGCTGGTCGTTGAGCCGCTCGACCGACTGGCGGACGAATCGCTCGTCGCTGAAGTCGGCGTACGGGGAACCGCGCCAGAGCGACAGGGCCTCCGTCAGCGTCGCCGCCCGCACAGCCGGCTCCCGCTGCGCGCTCGAGCGTAGCAACAGAGCGGCGAAGCGACCGGCGTCGACCGATTCCGACGGCGTCCGCAGCCGGTAGCCGGCTTCACCGGACTCGACCAGCGCACGGCCACCCACCTCGCCCGCCCCCAGTGCGCGGCGCAACTGCGACACCTTGGTCTGGAGCGCCTCGAGCGCGTTGCCGGGCGCCTCGTCACCCCAGAGATCTTCGATCAGCCGGTCGGCGGTCACCGGGCGTCCCTCATGAACCAGCAGGTCAGCCAGCAGACCACGCACTTTGAGGCCGGGCACGGCGACAGGAGTGCCGTCCGACGTCCACACCGCGACGTCGCCCAGCACTCCGAACCTCATCGCTTCACACTAGCCAGCCGGCTGTCCCGCCCCGCGAACGTCCGCCGACCGCGGGTCTGCTCACCAGAAGCGGTGCGGGGTCACCGACGCGTACGTCAGCCGGTCATCAGTCGATGGTAAGGAGCCCCGGGCAGGCTGAACCGAAGCCGACACCGGAGGAACGACATGGATCAGCTACAGCGACGCCGAGCCGCTCACCGTCCCAGGCAGCTCGCACCAGGGCGGGTGGCCACACCCTGGCTCGCCCTGCTGGCCGGTCCGCTGTCGTTCGGGATTGCCGCGCCGGCACTGCTGCTCGACGACCTGGCGCGCGCAACGGGTAGCGGGGAACAGGCCGCGGCCGCCGGCGTAACCGCCTTCGGCTGGGGGATCGCGTTGGGGACGCCGCTGCTGGCGGCGCTGCTCGCCCGTCGCGGCGTAGGAGCGGTCCTGACCGTCGCGTCCGCGCTGGTGGCCGCGGGGACGCTCCTCCTCGTGCTGATCCCGAGCGTGCCGGCGATGGTGGCCGGTGCGGCGGTGCAGGGACTGGGGTCTGCCGGACTCACCGTGACGGCGATGAAACTGGCCGGCTCGGCCCGGCAGATGGGCGTGGTCGCCGCGTCGCTGGCGGTCGTCGGGGCCACCGGTCCGCTGACCGGGGCACTGATCGCCGACCTCTCGTCGTGGCAGGTGGCGCTGGCGTTGCCGCTGCTGGCGGTGCTCGCCGTGCCCGCGGCTCGCCGCGGCACCACCGCAGCGGACGCGGTGCCGGCGCCATTCGATTTCTTCGGGATGACCATCCTGGCCATGCTGGTCACCGCTGCCGTCCTCATTCCGCACCGACCGCTGGTGGCCGGCCCGGCCACCGTCGTACTGCTGCCTCTGCTGGTGTTCTGGATGAAGGTCCGTCCGGACGGCTTCCTGCCTGCTGCGGTGGCACGGAACGGCCGGTTCCTCGCGGCGTGCGCGCTGGCCTTCGCGCTGGGAGTGGGGAACTTCGCCCTGCTCTACGCCGCGCCGGACCTGCTGCGACAGCACGCGGGATGGGCAGGCACCCTGAGCGGGACCGTGCTGCTGGCGCCGTACCTGATCGGCGGCATCTGCTCCGGGTTCCTGGTCGCGGCATCCGTGCGAGTGTCACGCCGCGTCGCGGCCGCCGCGTTGCTCGTCACCGGCGCCACCGCACCGCTGCTGGCGGCGGTCACCACCGCCGTACCGCTGCTGCTTGCGGCGATGACGCTCGGCTCCTTGGCCGCCGCGACCGGCCAAGGCGTACTCGCCCTGCACGCGGCCGGCGTCGTGTCCGCCTCCCACCGGGCCGAAGCCCTGGGTCTGTTCAACCTCGCCTACCTGCTCAGCGTCGCGATCGGACCAGTGGTTGCCGTGACGCTCTCGCACCCGACCGCTTGAGGGCCCCGACGCGCAGTTCAACGTCGGCCGCCTCGGCGTCGTGGCCTGCGTGGCGCACTGTTCGAGAGGATCTGGACCACTCGTCCCATGGTTGAAACGATCTAGACGACGTCGCCGGTTGGGCTTCTGGATCATCGCAGTGCGTTGAAGAAGGCGCGCAGGTCGGCAGCGAGCAGGTCGGGCTCTTCCTGGGCGAGGAAGTGGCCGCCGACGCTGGGCTCGCGCCAGTGGGTGAGGTTGGCGTAGGTCCGTTCGGCGAACGACCGGGGCAGGCCGGCGTCCTCCACGCTGACCGTGATGCCGGCGGGCACGGCGATAATTGGCAGGTGTGGGGCCAGGTGGTCGTCACGGTAGGGCCGGAAGGACGTGCCGATGCAGTTGGTGACCCAGTACAGCATCACGGTGGTCAGCAGCTCGTCGAAGCCGAACCGGCGGGAGATGTCGCCGCCACAGTCGCTCCAGCGCTGGTACTTCTCGATGATCCATGCGGCCAGTCCGGACGGCGAGTCGCTCAGCGCGGCCGCGAGGGTGTCGGGCCGTGTCTCCTGGATGATTCCGTAGCCCCAGTCATCTTGGGCCTTCGCGTCGAGCTTGGCGATGAACGCCTCCTCGGCCGGGCTGAGGTCGCCCCTGCGGTCCGCCGGCGGGAACTTGATGTGCTGCGAGAAGACCCCGATGACCCGATCTGCGTGGCGGGCGCCGAGCCACGTCGATACGCCGGACCCGACATCGCCACCGTAGGCGCCGAAGCGGTCGTAGCCCAGACGGGTCATCAGCTCAGCCCACACGTCCGCGACAGCCGCCTCGGTCGTCGGGCCCTCGGCTAGTGGTCCGGAGAAGACGAAGCCCGGCAGGCTCGGTATGACGAGGTCGAAGTCTGCGAGCCGGGACACCAGGGGCAGCATCTCCGTGTACGTGCTGGGCCAGCCGTGGGTCAGGATCAGCGCCGTGGCGTCGGGCGATGCCGAGCGGACATGAACGAAGTGGACCGGCGTGCCCCGGACCGTGGTGACGAACTGGGGGTATCGATTGAGGGCACGCTCGACCGCACGCCAGTCGAATCCGTCGAGCCAGTACCGCACCAGATCTGCCAGGTACCCAGGGTCGGTGCCGGCGGCCCACGGCTCTCCCGGGGCGGCCGGCGCGAGCCTCGTCCGCGAGAGCCGAGCCCGCAGGTCGTCCAGGACGGCTTCGGGCACATCGATGTGGAAGGGCGTCACCCGATCATGGTCCCATCGCCAGGAGTCACTCGGCAGCCGCCCGAACGGGCAGGCTGCCGCACGGCGATCGGCAGCCACGATCCGGGAGACTCGATCACCGATCCCCCGAGGAGCGTGATTCAGGCCGGAACCGCTGCGAGGCGGCACTATCGTGTCCACGTGCCTTCAGACGTACATCCGGCCCTGGATGTGTTGATGCCCGCGGCGTTCCTGGGCCACGGCAACCCCATGAACGCCCTCGAGGTCAACCGGTACACCTCCGCGTGGAGAGCCTTCGGCGCAGCGGTGCCGCGTCCCCGCGCGATCCTGGTGGTCAGTGCCCACTGGTACATCAACGCCACGGCCGTCACCGCGATGCCCCGGCCGAGGACCATCCACGACTTCTATGGGTTTCCGCAGGAGCTGTTCGAGGTGCAGTACCCGGCGCCCGGGCTGCCCGAACTGGCTGAGGAGGTCAGTGACGTCGTCCATCCGACCTGGGTCGGGGCGGACGTCGACAGCTGGGGCATCGACCACGGCACCTGGTCGGTGCTGATGCATGCCTTTCCGGACGCGACGATTCCCGTCGTCCAGCTCAGCATCAACGCCGACAAGCCGATGGACTACCACCTTCAACTCGGCGCCCGGCTCGCTCCACTGCGCCGGCGCGGCGTGCTGATCGTGGCGAGCGGCAATGTCGTGCACAACCTGCGCGGCATGGACTGGGCGCTGGCCGACGACGGCTTCGACTGGGCGCGACGCTTCGACGAGGACGCCAAGGCCCGGATGTTGACCGACCCGGGCGAGTACGCGACCCTCGACGCTCACGGGGACTTCCGCCGTGCGGTACCGACACCGGATCACTTCATCCCCGCGTTGTACCTCGCCGGTCTGGCCACCGCCACGGACACCCCCGACACCGAGGTCCTCGTCGACGGCTACGCCTACGGCTCGCTGTCCATGACGGCCTACACCCTGGGCATGTCCTGTCCACCGGCTGCCGGCCGGGGCGGATCCCCGCAGCCACCGCCCGGCCTGCCGCCGGACGGCTCCAACATCTGAGGGAGCGCCGGCTGGTCGAATGCTCCCATGGATCAAGGTGCAGTCGCGGTGGGTCCGGCGCTCGCCGCCGTACTCGTCGTTCTGGTGCTCGTCGCCGTGGCAACGGTGCGGGCCGGTCGGCTCGGCCACGCCCGTGGCATCGCCACGGCGGCGCTGCGCGCGGTGGTGCAGTTGTGCGCCGTGGCGCTGCTCATCACTGCCGTCCTGCGGTCGTGGTGGGCCAGCGCCGGGTTCATCACGCTGATGATCCTGGTCGCGGCGGCGACCTCCGCGCGCCGGGTCAGCTCCCTTCGCCTCGGCTGGCCGGTGCTGGCGCCGATCGCGGTCGGCGCGCTCCCGGCCTCCGCCCTCGTCGTGGCCTCCGGCGCGGTGCCGCTGACCGAGGTCGCGGTCGTTCCGATCGCCGGGATCCTCATCGGCGGGGCGATGACGGCCACCTCCCTGGCGGGCCGCCGCGCGTTGGACGAGCTTCGCGACCGCCACGGCGAGTACGAGGCGGCCCTGGCGCTGGGCCTCGTGCCGCGGGATGCGGCGCTGGAGATCTGCCGGCCCAGCGCGGGGCATGCGCTGGTGCCCGCGCTGGACCAGACACGCACCGTCGGCCTGGTCACGCTCCCCGGCGCCTTCGTCGGCGTGCTGCTCGGCGGCGGCACACCCGTCCAGGCCGGGGCAGCCCAGCTACTGGTCCTGGTCGCGCTCCTGGCCGTCGAGGCGATCGCCGTCGCGGTGACCGTCGAGCTGGTCGCCAACGGACTGCTTCGCCGACCGGGCCCTGCCGTCTAGGTTCCGCTTCGACGTCTGACCGCCTGGCCGGGAGAGAACCCGAAGACGGGATGGTTCCCCCGTGCCGGTGCCCGGGTGACCTGGGTACGGTCGCCCGGGCACCGCGGGCTATGCCGTCGGCCTGGCTTCGTGCAGGATCCGGGCCAGCTCGGCCGGCCGGCTGAGCATCGGCCAGTGCCATGTCGGCAGTTCCTCGTACCGCCACGAATCGCCGGCCATGTGCCGGCACAGCGGCATGGTGGCGGCCATCTCGCGTGCCTGCTCGGCGGTGAAGCTCGACAGCACGCCGAGGCGGGGCAGCTTCTCCCACGCCCCGGTGAGCCGCACCGGGGTGGTGGCAGTCGCCCACGGCTGGGCCACCGACCGCTCAGCGAGCAACGCGACGACCGATTCATCCACGTCTGCTGCTCCCGCCGCCAGCTCGGCCCACGGCGGGGGCGGCAGCCGCCAGCCGTCGCCGTGTTCGGCGACCACCGCCGCGTTGCGTTCACGCTCCGGGGGCGGGCTGAAGTCGTCGTTCGCCGCCCCGTCGGGCAGCGGGCCGGTGTCGACGAAGACCAGTTGGGCGATGCGGTCGGTCATGCGGTCGGCAACGGCTGTCGTCACGACCGCGCCGGCGTAGCTGTGCCCGACGAGAACCACGTCGTGCAGGTCCTCGTAGCGCAGCAGGTTGACCACGTCGGTGACGTGGACGTCGAGGTCGGTGTCCGGGCGGGCCAGGTGGGCGCGTTCGCCCAGGCCGGTCAGGCTCAGCGGGTGCACCTCGTGGCCGTGCCCGCGCAGGGCAGCGGTGACCGGGCGCCAGGCCCATGCGCCGAGCCAGAACCCGGGAACCAGTACGAAGGTCGTCATGCCTGACACGCTACGATCAATACCGGACAGGTTCCGCCCGGATTAGGAGTGGGGATTTGTGACCCGGCCGACCGCGCGCGTACTGGCGTTGCTGGAGATCCTCCAGGCCGGCGGCGGCTTCACCGTCGCCGACCTGGCCGGTCGGCTGGGCGTCGACGAGCGCACGGTCCGCCGATACGCCGCGCACCTCGCCGACCTGGGCATCCCGGTCGAGGCCCGGCGCGGTCGCTACGGCGGATACCGGCTCGCGCCCGGATACAAGCTGCCGCCACTCATGCTCACCGACGAGGAGGCGGTCGCCGTCATGCTCGGGCTCGTGGCCGCCGGCCGGGCCGGGCTGGTCACCGCCGAAGGCGCGGCCGCCGAGAGCGCGACCGCGAAGATCCGCCGGGTGCTGCCGGCCGTTCTCGCCCGGCGGATCGATTCGCTGCTGGAGACAGTGGACTTCACCGCACGGGTCCGGAAGCCCGCCCCGGCCGGCATCGAGGTGCTGCTGGTGCTCGCCGACGCGGCCCGACATCAGCAACCGGTGAACATCACCTACACCACCTGGCGCGGCGAGTCCGGCGAGCGCCGGCTCGACCCGTACGGGCTGGTCTTCCACGCCGGCCGGTGGTACGTCACCGGCCACGACCACAACCGCCGGGCCGTACGGACGTTCCGGCTCGACCGCATCGGGACAGCCCACCCCACCCCGGGCAGGTTCGAGATCCCGGCCGGCTTCGATCCCACCACGCAGGTCCTCGCCGGTCTGGCGGCAGTGCCGTACGCGCACGACATCTCCGCGGTGCTGCACACCAGCCTGGAGCAGGCGCAGCGACGGATCCCGCCCTCGGTCGGCACGCTCACCGAGGTTCCCGGCGGAGTGCGCCTCACCGCCCGAGCCGAACGGCTCGACGGTGCGGCACAGATGCTCGCCGGGCTCGGCTGGTCGTTCACGATCGACCGACCGGACGACCTCAAGGACGAGGTACGCGCCCTGGCCGCCCGACTGCTCACCGACGCTGACGCTTGAGGCTCGGTAGTGGTAGTCAGAGCCGCCTCGGCCCAGTGCGGATGGCGCGCGGCTGGGTCAGGCCGGCGGATCGTCTCGGAAGAGAGCTTCCCTCAAGCCTCGGCCTCCCCAGCGGGTGGCGACGAGTTCGGGTCGAGGACGGGTCGGCTCGGGCACCCCTCGGTGTGGTCTGGTGTCGGGCGCAGGACGGTCCCAATCGGCGATCAGCGCGAAAGGATCGGTCACGCGGTCCGGTTCATCCTCACACCGCTCCGGGACAACCATCGCTGGATGGAAGCGCAGTTCCTGCGCCATCCCGCAGTCGTCGGCCCGCGAGGCGACCACGGCCCCGCAGCCTCGACAGGCGACGCAGGGGATCCATCCCACCATCGACCAGCAGCCCGTGCGGACACGGTCATGGACGAAGCGTGTCCCGCGTACGTCGCCGGGTGAGAGGACGAAGGTGCCGGTGAGCTGATCACGGCCGTAGGCGGCCTCGTCGATCGCGTAGGCGCCCGGGTCGAGGAGCGGCGGGTTCACGTGGTGGCAGTCCAGGACCGACCAGTGCGGCGGCGCCGGCAGTTCCACCAACCGGACCGGGATGCTCAGCTTCTTCCCGCAGCTCGCACACCGAAAGCGCTCCACTGCCGCAGTGTGACATCGCGGCCGAGCGACGGCATCCGAGATGTGCTTTCCTCGGCGGGCCTGGCCCAGCTGGTCCTCGATACGCCCGGCGCGTCGCCGATAGGCTCGCGGCATGTGGACCTTCCGCAGTCCCCAGCTGGTTCTCTTCAGCGACGATCTCACTCGGGCAGTCGCCTTCTACAACCGGCTGGGATTCAGGGAGACCTTCCGGGTACCGAAGGCCAGCGCGTCGCGGTCATCCTCTGGACGGATGACACCACCGCGGCCTACGAGGGCCTGGTCGCAGGCGGAGCACCCGCTCTCGCACCTCCACACGTATGGCTCGGCCGGTTACTGATCGCGTGGACCGCCGACCCCGACGGCAACCCGATCCAGATCGTTCAATCCCTGTGATGCTGCCGACCCGCGGCTCGGTATGCGGCTGGCCGTGTGCGCTCATGCGCGTGGCAGGTGCTGAGCAGGTCTCCACCACGCGAGGTTGGCGGTCACATGGGCCACCGGCTCGATGATCTCCCACGCCTCGGCGATCAGCCCGTCGTCGATCCGCCAGATGTCGACGACCGCGATCTCCGGTCCTGCGTCGGGAAGCCAGCGCCGCGAGTACATCACGACGTGATCGCCGTCGGCCAGCACCTGATGGATCTCGACCTGCATGTCGGCAAGCGGTACCAGCGCGGCGCGGACGGCGGCGAGCCATTCCACCTTGGTCGACGTGGTCGTACCCGGCCTGTGGTGGACGAAATCATCACTCAGGAACGGGGCGAGCGCATCGACGTCACCCGTCTCGATCAGTCCTGCCAGCGCCCGTCGGACGATGCTCTGGTTCTCCGTGGTCATGGATGCAGTGTTTGCGTGACCGCTTCGATTGTCGATGAACTCGGATTTCATGGCGTCCGACTCGACGATGAGTACGCTCCATGATCGTGCACACCGTCGGGGAACTCTTGCGGCAGTGGCGGCAGCGTCGGGGACTCAGCCAACTGGATCTCGCGATCGCTGCGGACGTCTCGGCTCGTCACGTCAGTCTGGTCGAGACCGGTAAGTCCAAGCCGAGCTCCGACATGATCCTTCGACTCGCGGATCAGCTCCACGTGCCGCTGCGTGATCGCAACCGGCTGCTGCTCGCCGGGGGTTTCGCACCTCGGTACGCCGAGAGTCCGCTCGACCACAACGCACTGTCAGCCGTCCGCGACGCTGTCCGGAGGGTGCTCCGCGCCCACGAGCCCTACCCGGCGGTGGTCTTCGATCGCCGGTGGAACATCGTGACGACCAACCGCGCTGTCGACCCGTTCTTCGCACAGGTGGCTCCTGACCTGCTGCGACCGCCGGTCAACCTGGTACGGCTGGGACTGGATCCGCGCGGTCTCGCGCGCATGGTCGTCAACCTGGCCGACGTGCGCGCGGTGTTCCGCACCCGGATCTCACGCCAGCTCGCAAATGCTCCCGACCCTGAACTCACCGCACTCTACGAAGAACTGCTGGCGCCCGAGCCGGAGAACACGTCGAGTCAACGGATCGAAGCGGACGTCGTGATGCCGATGATCCTTCGCGTCGGCGGACGAGAGCTGCGGCTGTTCTCGACCATCACCACATTCGGCACCCCGATGGACATCACGATCGACGAAATCGCGATCGAGTCCTACTACCCGGCCGACGCGGAGAGTGCCGCCTACTTCGCGACGTAGCGTACTGTCAGCCGCTTCTGAGTCGCGGGCGCTCACCCCGCGTACCGGCCGGATCGCCCCGAGGTGCGCTGTCCCTGGCGGCGGCGCAATCGGCGGGGAATGATCGGGGTACACCGCGGGCTGCCCGCAGCAGTCCACGGCGCCGCAGAAGGGCGGGTCGACGCCGATGACTCCGACGCAGCTACGGGCCTACGTCGCTGTCGTCCGCCTGGGATCCGTCAAGCAGGCAGCCGCGCAGCTGGAGGTCTCCGAGTCGGCGGTCTCGCTGCTCATCGGCCAGCTACGGCGGGAGTTCGGAGACCAGTTGTTCACCCGGACGGCGGCGGGGCTGGCCTTCACCCCCGGCGGGCTGCGGCTCGCCAGCCGCGCGGCCGAGATGCTGGGCCTGCAGGACCGTACGGTCCTGGAGGTCAGTTCGGCGGCACACGGCCGCCGGATGCTGCGGGTCGCCGCGTCCAGCGAGTTCGCCGAGTTCGCCGCGCCGAGACTGATCGAGCTGTTCGCCAGACGCGCCGCCGACCTCGACATCGAGCTGAGCGTCTGCGACCCCGGCTCCTTCGAGTCGCTGCTGCTGACCCGGGCCGCGGACATCGCGATGGGGCCGCTGCCGCCGGTGGCCGAACCGGCGATCTCCTGCCGGCCCATGATGAACTACCGCCTCGTGACCGTCGTCGGCCCGGATCATCCGCTGGCCGGTGTGCCGGCGTCACCGGGGCAGTTGCGCGACCAGACCTGGCTGCTCGGGCCTTCGGCCACCAACACGCTGGGCGCTGTCCCGGCGATGCTGCGCCGGCTCGGCGTACCCGAGGAGCGGCAGCAGATCTTCCAGAGCCACGCGGCGGCGTTGGGTGAGGCCCAGCGCGGCCGGGGGATCGCGCCCGCGCTGTCGTTCACCGTCGCGCCGGACGTCCGCGGCGGTCAACTCGTGGCGTTGTCCGGGCCGCACGCCACGGCCGAGGCGGTGTGGCATTCGCTGGTACTCGTCACCCCCGGCACTCCGTCCGTGGCAGCCGAGCTGTGCCGCTTCGCGTCGACGCCCCGGGCGATTCAGGCGATGATGCGCGGCGTGGGCGTCGCGGTGAACCATTTCCGGCCCTCGGTGCACGTGACGCTCTGGAGTTGACCGGCGGCGTCCAGCAGATCCCGGAACGTCGCGGCCGGCAGGAGCCGGTCACAGTAGGGCAGGGCCGCGGCCATGCCCGCCACCAGGGGAGCGAAGCCGGGGGCGCCGGCCCGCGGGTTCAGCCAGACGATCCGGTGGGCGCGGCGGCTCAGCCGTGCCATCACGGCGGCGAGCTCGGCCGGCGGGTCGCTGTCCCAGCCGTCCGAGCCGATCAGCACCACCGCCCCGCGAACCGCGTCGCCGTGCGGGGACGCGAGCAGGCCCCGCAGGTTCGTCGCGATGCGCGTACCCCCGAAACGGTCGGTCACGGCGGCGCCGGCGTGCGCGATCGCCGCGGACGCCGACGTGTGCCGCAGCGCGACGGTGAGCCGGGTGAGCGTCGTGGCGAAGGCGAACACCTCCGCGTCGGTGGTCATCGCGAAGGCCCGCAGCAGGTGCAGGTACGCGTGGGCCTGTGCCCGCATCGACTCGCTGACGTCGCACAGCAGCACGACCCGGCGCGGCCGGCGTAGCGGCCGCTCGCGGACGACCTCGACGGGCTCCCACGCGGTGCGGCGGGCGCGGGCGATCGTCGGACGCAGCGCGACCCGCCGCCCGGCCGGGCCTACGGCGTGCCGCCTGGTGCGCCGGGACGGCCAGCGCGCGACGGCCTCGCGCAGGGCCTCGCCGAGCAGTGCGAGCTGGGCGTCGTCGAGGTCCTCGAACGGCCGGTCGGCGAGTCCGGCGAGGGCGCTGGGCCGTCGCTCGGGCAGCCGCACCCCGGCATCGGAGGGCTCCGCCTCGGCGACGGGCGCCGGCAACGTCGCCCACGGCAGCCCACCACCGTCGCCGGTGGCGTCGGTGTCGGCGGGCACCGGCAGGTGTACGTCGTCCTGAGCGCCCGGCGGGGCCGCCGACCGGGTGAGCGGCAGCGGCGGCGCGTCGGCGAACACAGCGGCGAAGACGCTGTCGAAGGCGGCGAGGTCGGCGTGCCGCCGCACGAAGCTGATCCGGGCGGCCCAGTAGAGCACGGTCGTCTCCCCGGGTGTCCACACGCCGAGCGCCCGGACGAAGTCACCGGCCTCGGTGAGCCCGGCGGGTACGCCGGCCCGCCGCAACCGGTCGGCGAACGCCGTCGCGAACGCCGCGCGGTCGACGCCGCGCAGCAGACCGTGCCTCACCGGCGTGCGACCCACCAGGCGATCACCGCACCGACGACGACGATCCCGACGAGCACCGGCACGAGGCGCTTGACGACGGCACCACCGGCAATGCCGAGCAGGTCCAGCGTCTCCGGTTCGGCGCTGCTGCCGGCATCCGGTCGACCGGTGGACGCCGAGGCGGCCACGGGGGTGCCGGCCACGGCGGACCCGGGCGGCGTGGCGGACGAGGGCGAGGCGGTGTCGGGCGCTGCCGCCTCGGCCGCGAGGGTGCGAGCCGCGGAGGCGTCGGGGCCGGTCGCGGCGGCGACTGCGGGTGCGGGCTCGGGTGCGTCAGGCGCGGTGGCCTCGTGCGGGTCACCGGCCGTGCTGTCGCCGGTCCTCTCGGCCGCCAGCCTCGCCTCGAGGTTGGCGACGAACTGGGCGAGCAGCTTGCCCGACACCTCCTTGATCATGCCGCTGCCGAACTGGGCCAGCCGCCCGGAGATCTTCAGATCGGTGTCCACGCTGACGACGGTGCGCTGATCGTCCGGCCGAAGTTGGGCGGTGACCAGAGCGGACGCGTTGGCCGCCGACCGCCGGTCGCGGCCCTTCGCGTCGATCACCCCCCGATAGCGACTGTCGTCCTTCTCGACGAAACGTGCGGTGCCGGCGAACTCGGAGACGACCGGACCGACCTTGACCTTCACCGTGCCCTGGTGGACGTCGCCGTCGACGCCGGTCAGCCGGGCGCCCGGCAGGCACGGCGCGATGCCCTCCAGGTCGGTGAGGATCGCCCACGCCCGCGCGATCGGAACGTCGACTGTGAACTCGTTGGTGATCTTCATGCCGGCCTCTCCTGGTGTGCGCCGAGCGCGGCGGCGACGGCGGCGCGGTCGTCGGGGGTCTTGGCGATGGTGCCGATGGTCCGGACGACGTCGTCGGCGGAGAGGTCGGCGGCGCCGAGCACTGACAGCGCGGCGACCCAGTCGATGGCCTCGGCCATGCCGGGTGCCTTGTCCAGGCCGAGGGCGCGTACGTCGCCGACGAAGGCGGTCGCCGTGCGGATCAGCCCTTCGGTGGCGCCCGGCACGGCCCGCCGGACGATCTCGGTGGCGCGGTCCATCTGCGGGAAGTCGATCCAGTGGTACAGGCAGCGGCGGCGCAGTGCGTCGTGCAGGTCGCGGCTGCGGTTGGAGGTGAGCACCACGACCGGCGGCGTGGTCGCGGTGAACGTACCCAGCTCGGGGATGGTGATCCCGGACTCGCCGAGGAACTCGAACAGCAGCGCCTCGAACTCGTCGTCGGCCCGGTCGATCTCGTCGATCAGCAGCACCGGCGGGACCGGCCCCGGGTGGCGTACCGCCCGCAGGATCGGCCGTTCCTGGAGGAACTCCGCGGCGAACAGGTCGGCGTCGGTGAGCGAGGCGTGCCGGGCCTCGGCCAGCCGGATGGCGAGCAACTGCCGCTGGTAGTTCCATTCGTACAGCGCCTCGCCGGGGGTCAGGCCCTCGTAGCACTGCAACCGGATCAGTGTCGTGTCCATCGCCCGCGCCAGCGCCTTCGCCGCCGCGGTCTTGCCGACGCCGGGCTCGCCCTCGAGCAGCAGCGGCTTGCCCAGCTCCAGCGCGAGGAAGACGGCCATCGCCATGCCGTCGTCGGCCAGGTAGTCGACGGCGTCGAGCCGGCGCCGCACGGCCTGCGGATCCTTCACCGCGCCTCGCCCGAGAGCAGCCGCCGGTAGTCCGCGCGGGTGTCCACGTCGATCGGCACCGGCCCGTCCACCGGTACCTCCGTGACCGGGTGCCGGCCGGAGTGCAGCAGCTTCCACACCGCCTTGTCACCGTGCAGGACACGCAGCTCCGGCAGGACGTCACGAGCGAACCAGAACGGGTGCCCCAGGCCGTCGGCGTATCGGCACACCGCGAGCGGGGTGGTCGCCGCCGCGACCCGGCGTACGTCGGCGGCCCGTACGCCGGGCTGGTCGCCGAGCAGGAGCACGAGCCCGTCGGCGCGCGGGTCCACCACCTGCGTCGCGGCGCGGACCGACGATCCGCAGCCCGTGCTGAACTCGGCGTTCTCGACGACCTGGACCCCGGCCAGGTCCACCCGCTCGCGGACCAGGTCGGCGGCGCCGCCGAGGGTCACCAGCAACTGGTCGAAGGCACACGAGCGGGCCAGGTCGAGGGTGGCGTCGAGCAGCGTCCGCCCGCGGTACGGCAGCAGTTGTTTGGCCTCGCCGAGGCGCACCGACGCCCCGGCGGCCAGAACCAGGCCGGTCACGAACACGGCTACGCCGCCACGTGCCGGTCGCGGCAGCCGGGGCAGCAGAACCAGTGGTCGGTGCCGTCGATCCGCACGTGCGGGGTGTCCGGCCCGACCAGGACTGTCATCCCGCACACCGGGTCGACTGCCTGCTGGGGGAGCGCCGCGGGTGGTGCGGGGGAGGAGGCGAGGCCGTCCACCCGGAGCGCCCGCACCACCTCGGCCATGATCGACAGCGCGATCTCCTGCGGTGAGCGTGCCCCGATCTCCAGTCCGGCCGGGGTCCGGACCCGGGCGCGCTCCGCGTCGGACAGCGCCAGTTCGTCGAGCACCGCCGCGCCGCGGGTCCGGCTGGCGACCAGCGCGATGTGGCCCACTCCGGCGTCCAGCGCGGCGCGGACGGCGTCCTGTTCGCCCTTGCCGAGGCCGGCCACCACGACCGCCGTCGCGCCCGAGTGGTCACCGGACGTGGCCACCTCGAAGTCGAGGAAGGCAGCCAGGGTGGCCACCGCCGCGCTGATCGGCGTGTCGCCCACCAGACCCAGCACGGGTACGGGCAGCACCGGGCGCAGGAAGATCTCGAGCGCCCCGCCCGAGTGGCACGGGTTGACCACGACCCGTGCCCCCGGCGTATCGGGGAAGGCGGGCGCGCCGTCCGGCAGGACCCGCAGCAGCAGCGCCTTACCGTCCCGGAGGGCGTCCAGGGCGGCCGCCCGCACCGAGCTCTCGGCGCACATCCCGCCGACGAAACCCTCGATGGTGCCGTCCGGCAGGATCACCGCGTCGTCGCCGGGCCGGGCCGACGTCGGATCCTGCGCCCGGACCACCGTGGCGTGCACGAACGGCGCGCGCGAGACGGTCAGATCACGCGTACGGCGGGCGATAGTCGTCATGGCCACCTCCCTAGATCGGCGGGCGGGCGTTGCCGCGCATCGCGTCCCAGACGCGCGACGGCGTCAACGGCATGTCGGCATGCCGTACGCCGAAGGGTTCGAGGGCGTCGACGACCGCGTTGACGATCGCCGGCGGGGAGCCGACGGTGGCCGACTCGCCCACGCCCTTCGCGCCGATCGGGTGGTGCGGGGACGGGGTGACGGTGAAGCCGGTCTCCCAGTCGGGCACTTCGAGCGCGGTGGGGATCAGGTAGTCCATGAGCGACGCGCCGAGGCAGTTGCCGTCCTCGTCGAACGCGATCATCTCCATCAGGGCCATGCCGACTCCGTCGGCCAGACCGCCGTGCACCTGCCCCTCGATGATCATCGGGTTGATCCGGGTGCCGCAGTCGTCGACGGCGATGAACCGCCGCACCTTGACCTGCGCGGTGCCGGGGTCGATGTCCACCACGCAGATGTACGCCCCGTGCGGATACGTCAGGTTCGACGGGTTGTAGCAGATCTGCGCCTCCAACCCGCCCTCGACGCCCTCGGGCAGGTCGCCGGCGCCGTGCGCGCGCATCGCGATGTCCTGGATGGTCACGTTCCTGCCCGGGTCACCCTTGACCCGGAAGGAACCCTTGTCCCACTCCAGGTCGGCGACCGAGACCTCCAGCATGCCGGAGGCGATGATCCGGGCCTTGTCGCGGACCTTGCGGGCGACCAGGGCCGCCGCGGCACCGGAGACGGGGGTGGACCGGCTGCCGTACGTGCCGAGACCGAACGGCGTGTTGTCGGTGTCGCCGTGCACCACGTCGATGTCGTCCGGCGGGATGCCGATCTCCTCGGCGACGATCTGCGCGAACGTCGTCTCGTGTCCCTGGCCCTGGGACTGCACGCTGAGCCGCACCACTGCCTTGCCGGTCGGGTGCACACGCAGCTCACAGCCGTCGGCCATGCCCAGGCCGAGGATGTCCATGTTCTTGCGCGGGCCGGCGCCGACGGCCTCGGTGAAGAACGCGACGCCGATGCCCATCAACTCGCCCCGGGCCCGCTTCTCCTGCTGCTCGCGCCGCAGGTCGGCGTAGCCGGCCATCTCCATCGCCAGCCGCATGGTCGGCTCGTAGTCGCCGGAGTCGTACACCCAGCCGGTCTTCGTCGTGTAGGGGAACTGCTCCGGGCGGATGAAGTTCTTCAGCCGCAACTCGGCCGGGTCCATGCCCAGCTCGTCGGCGAGGCAGTCGACGATCCGCTCGACGAGGTAGACGGCCTCGGTGATGCGGAACGAACAGGCGTACGCCACACCGCCCGGCGCCTTGTTCGTGAAGACCGCCGTCATCTTGCAGTACGCGGCCTCGATGTCGTAGCTGCCGGTGAACACCCCGAAGAAGCCGGCCGGGTACTTCACCGGCGCGGCGGTGCCGTTGAAGGCGCCGTGGTCGGCGAGGACGTTGGTGCGGATGGCCAGGATCCGGCCGTCACGTGTCGCCGCGATCTCACCACGCATGATGTAGTCGCGGGCGAAGCCGGTGCTGATCAGGTTCTCGAAGCGGTCCTCCATCCACTTCACCGGCTTCCCGGTGACGATCGACGCGACGATCGCGCAGACGTATCCCGGATAGATCGGCACCTTGTTGCCGAAGCCGCCGCCGATGTCCGGCGAGATCACCTGGATCTTGTGCTCGGGGATACCCGCCACCAGGGCGTAGAGGGTGCGATGCGCGTGTGGCGCCTGCGTGGTGGACCAGAGGCGCAGCTTGCCGTCGACGGCGTCGAAGTCGGCGAGCGCCCCACAGGTCTCCATCGGCGCGGGGTGCACCCGCGGATAGACCAGGTCCTGGCTCACCACGACGTCCGCCCGGGCGAACACGGCCGCGGTGGCCGCCTCGTCACCGGTCTCCCAGTCGAAGCAGTGATTGTCGGTCTTGCCTTCGAGATCGTCGCGGATCACCGGGGCGCCCGGTTCGAGCGCGCGGCGGGCGTCGACGACCGGATCGAGGACGTCGTACTCGACGTCGATCAGCTCCAGCGCGTCCCGCGCCGCGTACTTGTCCTCGGCGACGACGAACGCCACCTCCTGGCCCTGGAAGCGCACCTTGTCGGTGGCGAGCACGGCCTGCACGTCGTTGGAGAGCGTCGGCATCCAGGCCAGCCCCTGCTCGGCCAGCATCGCCCCGGTCACGACAGCCTTGACGCCGGGTGAGGCCTCGGCGGCGCTCGTGTCGATGCTCAGGATCCGCGCGTGGGCCACCGGCGAGCGGAGGATGGCCAAATGCAGCATGCCGGGCAGCCGGACGTCGTCGACGAACCGGCCCCGGCCGCGTACGAACCGCGGATCCTCCTTCCGCAGCATGCGGCCGTAGCCCACCGGCTTCTGGTCGTTGTCGTGGAAGGTGTCCACGCGCTCGTGCACAGTCGTCATACGACGCTCCCGGCGGGCCGGCCGGCGTTGTCGATCTCGCCGGCTTCGCGTGATTCGGTGGTCTCGGTGACCGCGGCGGCCGCGTTCGCCTCGTGCACGGCGGCCCAGCGCACCGAGCGCACGATGGTGGCGTAGCCCGTACAGCGGCAGATCTGACCGGAGATCGCTTCGCGGATCTCCGCCTCGGTCGGGTCCGGGTTGCGGTTCAGCAGCGCGCGAGCCGTCATCATCATGCCGGGCGTGCAGAAGCCGCACTGCAGGCCGTGGCACTGGATGAAGCCCTGCTGGACCGGGTCGAGCTCCGCGCCCTTCGCCAGGCCCTCGACGGTACGCACCTGGTGTCCGCCGGCCATCGCGGCCAGCACGGTGCACGACTTCACCGGTTCGCCGTCGAGCCAGACGACGCAGGTGCCGCAGTTGCTGGTGTCGCACCCCGCGTGCGTTCCGGTCAGGCCCAGCACGTCGCGCAGGAAGTGCACAAGCAGCAGGCGGCCCTCGATCTCCCGGGTGACCTCGACGTCGTTGACGGTCATGGTGACCTGCATGCTCAGCTCCTCGCCCGTTCCACGGCCCGGCGCAGGGTCCGTCTGGTCAGCTCGTCGGCCAGGTGCCGCTTGTAGTCCGCGCTGCCCCGCTGGTCGGTGGCCGGATCGCAGCTGCGCGCGGCGATCGCGCCGGCCTGCGCGAAGAGGCTCTCGCCGGGCTCCTGCCCGCGCAGCGCCGCGGAGATCTCCGGGATACCGGTGGTGTTCGGGCCCACAGCGGCCAGTCCGACCCGGGCGTCGGAGATCACGTCGCCGTCGAGCCAGACCGCGGCACCGGCCGAGACCACCGCCCAGTCGCCGGCCCGGCGCTCCACCTTCTCGTAGGCGCTGCCGCAACCGGGCCGCACCGGCAGCCGGATCTCGACCAGGATCTCCCCGTCGCCGACGGCCGTCTCGTACGGCCCGACGTGGAACTCCTCCATGGACACCACCCGTTCGGCGCCGCCCGGCCCGCGGATCACGCAGCTCGCGTCCAGGGCGGTGCAGACCGCGGACAGGTCCTCCGACGGGTCCGCCTGGCACAGGGAGCCGCCCAGTGTGCCCCGGTTGCGCACCACCGGATCGGCGATCACCCGTTCGGCGTCGGCGAAGATCGGGAAGGCCGCCGTCAGGGTGGCGGACTCGAGCAGTTCCCGATGCCGGGTCAGCGCACCGATGCGTAGCTCGTCCGGGCCCGCCTCGATGTAGCCGAGCTCGTCGTGGAGATCGTTGATGTCGATGAGATAGTCGAAACTGGCCAGCCGCAGCTTCATCATCGGCAGCAGGCTGTGCCCGCCGGCGATCAGCCGGGACGTGCTGCCCAGCCGTTCCATCAGGCTGATGGCATGGTCCACACTGGTTGCTCGTTCGTACTCGAACGGGGCCGGCACCTGCATATCGCACCTCCGGAAGTCGTCAATGTGGTGCCGGTGCCCGCGGAAGTCAACGCCGACCTAAGCAAGTCCTTAGGTCGGCGTTGACGGTGCCGCTGCTGCTCACGGATCGTGCGGCGATGCGAGACATCGTCGACGGCTTGACCGCGTGGCGTGCCGCCGGCGTCCGGTTCGCCGTCGCGACAGTCGTGCGGACCTGGAAGTCGGCGCCCAGACCGCCGGGCGCGGCCATGGCGGTCTGCGCCGACGGTGAGGTCGTCGGCAGCATCTCGGGAGGTTGCGTCGAGGGCGCGGTGTACGAGCTCTGCCAGGAGGCCATACGCACCGGCCAGGCATGCACCGAGACGTACGGTGTCGGCGACGACGACGCCTTCGAGGTGGGCCTGACCTGCGGAGGCACCATCGAGGTCCTGGTCCAGCCGGACGTCGTCCTGACCGAGCCGGACGCGGTGCTCGCCGCGATCCGCGCGGGTGCGCCGGTGGCGACGGCGTCGGCCGGGACGGCCCAGATGGTGGTCTGGCCCGACCGGGTGGCCGGCACCCTCGGCGACGCCGACCTGGACCGCGCGGTGGCGCGGCAGGCCGAGGGCATGCTCGCCCTCGGCACCACCGGAACCGTTCGACTCGGTACGCGCGGGCAGCAGCGGCACGACGAGGTGTCCGTCTTCGTCCAGTCGTACCTGCCGCCACCACGGATGATCGTCTTCGGCGCGATCGACTTCGCCGTCGCGGTGGCCCGGATCGGCCGCTTCCTCGGCTATCACGTCACGGTGTGCGACGCCCGTCCGGTGTTCGCCACCCGCAAGCGCTTCCCCGATGCCGACGACCTCGTCGTCCAGTGGCCGCACACGTACCTGGAGTCGACAGCAGTCGACGAGCGGACGGTGCTCTGCGTCCTCACCCACGACCCGAAGTTCGACGTCCCGCTGCTCGAGGTCGCCCTGCGCACGCCGGCCCGCTACATCGGCGCGATGGGCAGCCGCCGCACCCACGCCGACCGGCTGCGCCGCCTGCGCGAGGCGGGTGTGGACGAGGCCGCCCTCGCCCGGCTCTCCTCACCGATCGGACTCGACCTGGGGGCGCGGACGCCGGAGGAGACCGCCGTGGCGATCGCCGCCGAGTTCGTCGCCCTGGCCGCGGGAGGGTCCGGCCGGCGGCTGACGGACCTCGACACCCCGATCCACCACCGCTGAGCGGACCAGCGGCGGACGTGTCACCCCCGGCTCAGGCCGAGCGCCTCGTCCACCCGGTCCAGCACCGCCACGTCGTCGTGGCCGACACCGCGCAGCAGGTCGATCGCGGTCGCCCGGATCTGCCCGACGATCATGGTGACCGGCAGTGGCGGATCGGTCCGCAGCAGGCCCGCGGCGATCCGGACCGCCTCCAGCGCCGCCGCGTCGGCCCGCTGCGCGTGCCGGTCGGCGTCGGCGCCGGTGAGGTCGTGGGCCATGGCCTCACCAGCCGACCGTACGGCGGAGGTCAGCGCGCCGATCGCGGCGGCCAGCTCCGGCGGGGTGGCGGTGTGCCGGCGGGTCAGGGTCACGCCGGCCCGGGCCAGCACCCGGATGTTGCGGGCGGCGTAGTCGAGCTGCCGCAGCGTGGCCTCCACCTCGACGAGCTTGCCCAGGTGCCGGCGGCGCAGTCCCAGCCGCAGCGTCTCACCGGTGGCGAGCACGGCGGCCTGCATCTCGGCGACGCAGTCGTCCACCTGCCGCGCCCGGTCCAGCGCGGCGCGGGCGGCGTCCTCGTCGCAGCCCCGCAGCGCCGCGTTGACCTGGTCGAGCAGGTCGGCCAGGTCGGTGTAGCTGCGCCGGGCCTGGGCCACCAGTGGTGCCAGCGGGTCACGGGCGGCCATCAGCTGGCTGGCGGCAAGCGCCACGGCGCCGCCGATGAGCGCGTCGACGAAGCGGAACGGCATCAGCGTCCCGTTCGGCGCGGAGACCACGACCAGGTACATGGCCGAGACGGTGGCCTGCACGACCAGGGCACGGCGGGCCCCGATCACCACGAGCGTCGTGGTGGTCAGCAGCAGCACCAGCAGGACCGTCTCGGTGCCCGGGCCCAGCGCGTACACCAGCAGCTCCGCGACGAGCACGGCTGCCGCCACGGCGAACAGGATCTCGACGGTCTGCCGCAGCCGTCGCCCGCGGGACTCGCCGAGCACGACGAGCGCGGCGGTCGGCGCGAAGAACGGGTCCGGGTGCCGGATCACCACCGCCGCCACGATCCACGCGACCACAGCGGCGGCGGTCAGCTCGACCACTGTCATCCCGTCACCGCGCAACCGCGCGACGGCGTCGCGTACCCAGGTCCGCACCGGTGGTACCCCTCTCGCCGGGCAGGCCGGGACCGGCCGCCGATCGATCTTCCGCGAGGAGGCCCACTACCCCGGCTGTGACCTGCTCAATCGCTCGGGTGGCGGGCGGGAAGGTGGAACGGACGACGTGCCGGCAGGCGGGCGCCCGGGCCGGTGGTAGCGCCTGCTGTACCCGGATCGGGCAGCCCGCTGGATGGTCGCCGTTCCTCCAGGTCAATAGCGTTTCTGGTGCGCGCAGTTCCTGCCGATGACACGGAGAGAGGCCACCAGAATGCCGGACCATCCGGGACGCACCATCGAACCGGCGGTACGTGTCGAACAACTCACCCGCGTGTACGGCACCGGCCGCAACCAGGTGACCGCGCTCGCGGGCGTCGATGCCGGCTTCGGCCGGGGGACCTTCACCGCGGTGATGGGCCCCTCGGGCTCCGGCAAGAGCACGCTGTTGCAGATCGCGGCCGGGCTCGACCGCCCCACGAGCGGTCGGGTGATCCTCGGCGGCACCGACCTGTCCGGGCTGTCCGAGACGCGCCTGACCGAGCTGCGTCGTACCCGGATCGGGTTCGTCTTCCAGGCGTTCAACCTGATCGGCGCGCTCACCGTCGAGGAGAACATCGTGCTGCCCCTGCGTCTGGCCGGCGTCCGCCCGGACCGGGCCTGGCTGACCCACGTGGTCGAGCGGGTCGGCCTCGCCGACCGGCTGCACCACCGGCCGGCGGCGCTGTCCGGCGGCCAGCAGCAGCGGGTGGCGATCGCCCGTGCGCTGGCCACCCGCCCCGAGGTGATCTTCTCGGACGAGCCCACCGGCGCCCTCGACTCGCGGACCGCGGCGGAGGTGCTGACGCTGTTGCGCGCGGTCGTGGACGAGCACGGGCAGACGGTGGTGATGGTGACTCACGACCCGATCGCCGCGTCGTACGCGGATCGGGTGCTCGTGCTGGCCGACGGTGCGATGGTCGCCGACCTCCCGCAGCTCGGAGCCGTCCGTATCGCCGAGCACCTGGCCTCGCTGGACGGGCGGGTCCTCCGATGACCGGCCTCGCCGCCCGCCTGCTGCGGCACCGCACCGGCCCCGCCGCCGCGACCCTGCTGGCCCTGATCGCCGGCGTGCTGATCCTGGTGGCGATGGGCACGCTCGTCGAGTCAGGGCTGCGGTTCCGCCCGGAGCCGCGGCTCTGGGCGAGCGCCGACGTGGTCGTCGCCAACCGCACGATCAGCCACACGTTCCGCGAGTTCGACGGTGACACCACCACGAGCACCGTGACGCTGCCCGAGGGCGGCACCGTGGACGCCGACCTCGTGGACCGGATCCGCCGGGTGCCGGGCGTCACGGCAGTCACCGGCGACCACGCGGTGCTGATCGGCTCACCCGCGGCCGTGGGACACGGCTGGGACACCTACGCCTTCACCGGCCGTTCCCTCGCCGCCGGTGCCGCGCCACGGAACGACGACGAGGTGGTGGCCGACACCCGGCTCGGCGTGACGCCCGGCGACCGCATCGCGCTGGTCGTCGGCGGGATCAGCCGGTCGTACCGGGTGAGCGGAACCGCCGAGACCGGTTCGGCGGCGGTGTTCTTCACCGACGCGCAGGCCGCCCGCTTGTCCGCGCACCCGGGCCGGGTGGACGCGATCGGCGTACGGACGGCGCCCGGCGCCGACCTCGGCGCGGTGCGGGAGATCGCGTCGGCGGCCGGTGCCACGGCGTACGCCGGAAAGGACCGCGGGAAGGCCGAGCAGCCGGAGAACCAGGCCGCACAGAGGTTGCTGGTCGAGGCCGGGTCGGCCTTCGGGGGGTACGTCGTCCTGCTGATCGTGTTCGTGGTGGCCGGCACCATCGGGCTGTCCGTCCGGCACCGTCGGCGTGACCTGGCGTTGCTGCGCGCGGTCGCCGCCACGCCGGGGCAGGTGCGCCGCATGCTGGTCGCCGAGGCCACGCTGCTCGCCCTGGCCGGCTCCGCGATCGGCGGCCCGGCCGGCCTGCTGGCGGCCCGCTGGGTGCACGGCGAACTGGTCGGGCGGGGGTTCGTGCCGGCCGGCTTCCCGATGGTGGGCGGTCTGTTCGCGGTGCCCGCCGCCATCGGTACGGCGGTCCTCGTGGCGGTGGTCGCCGCGCTGATCGCCGCACGCCGGGTCACCGCCATCAAACCGATCGAGGCGCTCGGCGAGATCGCTGTCGAACCCCGGCGCAGCGGCCCGGTACGGCTGATCGCCGGCGTGCTGACGCTGATGGCGGCCGGCAGCTCCGGAGCGTTCACGCTCGGCGCCGCCGGGTCGGCCGGGGCGCTGGCCGGCGCGGTCGGCATGCTCTACCTGTTCGTCATCGCGGTGGCGCTGCTCGCACCGATGATCAACGCGTACGCGGCACGCCTGCTCACCCCGGTGCTGCCGCGGATCTGGCGGGCCGGTGGATACCTGGCCGCGGCCAACCTGCGGGCCAACGCGCAGGGCATGGCGACGGTCCTGACCGCCCTCGTGCTGTCCGTCGGGTTCGGCGGTTCGGTCTGGTTCCTGCAGAACAACCTGGAACGGCAGACCACCACGCAGAGCAGCGCGGGAACACTCGCCGAGCGGGTGCTCGTCGCTCCGGGCGGACTGCCCGCGGACGCGGCGGGGGAGATCCGCGAGCTGAACGGGGTGCAGGCGGCCACCGGGGTACGCCGCACCCAGGTCGTGGTGCGGGCGCTCGGCGGCATCGAGCCGGTCGGCGCGCAGTCCGTCGACCCGGCGGGCGTCACGTCGACGATGGACCTCGCCGTGCGCAAGGGCACCCTGGCCGACCTGCGCGCCGGCACCGTCGCCCTGTCCACGACGCAGGCGTCGTCGTCCGGCTGGGACGTCGGCGACAAGGCGGAACTCTGGCTGGGCGACGGCACCCCTGTCACGTTGGACGTCGTCGCGATCTACGACCGTGGCCTCGGCTTCGGCGACGTCACCCTGGCTGCCGGGACGGTCGCCGGGCACACGGCGGGGAACACCGTCGACGAGGTCCTGGTCCGCGGCGGCCCGGACGCCGGCACCGCGTTGGCTGCGTGGGCGGCGGCGCGGCCCGGCGCCGAGGTTCTCGACGCCGCCACCCGTACGCGCCTGCTCGGCACCGATCTGGCGCTCGGCGCCTGGCTGAACCGGCTGCTGATCGGCGTGATGGTCGGGTACGCGGCGCTGGCGGCGGCCACCACGATGGTGATGGCGGCGCTGGCCCGCCGCCGCGAGCTGGCGTTGCTGCAACTGGTCGGGGTCACCCGCCGTCAGATCCGCGGGATGGTCCAGGCCGAACAGGCCGGGTTGCTCGGCACGGCGGTGCTGATCGGCGCGACGATCGCGATGCTGACGCTGAGCGCGATCGTCAACGGACTGACCGGCAGCCCGATCCCGTACGTGCCGCCGCTCGGGTGGGCGGCGGTGCTCGGCGGTACGGCACTGCTGGCGTTGGTGAGCACCGTGTGGCCCGTCCGGCGGCTGCTCAGCGCTCCGCCGATCGACAACATCGGCCTGAAGGAGTAGGACCGGCGGCGGGGCGGGTCCGGTGCGTCAACCCGGTTGTGCGCCGGTGCCCGGCCTGGCAGCCTGGCCGCTTCGGTCCGACGAGAGGCGGCCATGACGCGGACATTCCTGCAACCGGATGACCTGCACGACCTGGTGTCGGACCAGTTCGGCTCGGACCGGCGGCTCGCTGCCCTGGACCGGCTGACGGGCGGCACCAAGAAGGGCGTCTACCGGCTTCGGCTGGACGACCGGACAACCGTGATGCTGTACGTGTGGGCCGCGGGCGAGAACTACTGGCCGCCGTCGCCGGCGGTCCCGGACGACCCGTTCACTGATGCGTCGGGCGCGGATCTCTTCGCCGCCGCCCACGCGGCGCTCACCGGGGCAGGAGTGCGTGTCCCGCATCTGTTGATGATCGACCGGGACGGCCGTCACCTCGACGCCGACATCGCGCTTGTCGAGGACGCGGGCGCGCTGCGGCTGGAGGCGTTGGTGGAACACGATCCGGCCGCTGCCGTCACGCCGCTGTCCGCGCTCGGTGACGCCCTGCGCCGCATGCACACGGCCTTCGGGCCGCACTACGGAAAGGTCGCGGCCATCGCCCGAGGTGAGGCATCACAGGCGCGACGCACCGAGGACGTGATCGTCGACCGCGCGCTCGGCCACCTCGACGCGGCAGCGGCCCGCGACGCCCGGCTGGCCGATGCCCACCACCGGGTCGCCGCCCACGTACGCCACCTCAGGAGCGCGGTCACCCCACGCGAGGAGTACGGGCTGGTGCACGGTGAACTCGGCCCGGATCACGTGCTCGTCACACCGGCCGGTGAGGCCGTCATGATCGATTTTGAGGGGCTGACGTACTTCGACGTCGAATGGGACCACGCCTGGCTGCAAATGCGTTTCGGCGAGACATACCCGGCGCTGCGCCCGGTCGCTCTCGACCCCCACCGGCTGGCGCTCTACCGATACGCGCAGACGTTGTCCTTGATCGAAGGGCCACTGCGGATCGCGGACACCGACTTTCCGGATCGGAAGTGGATGCTGGACCTGGCCGAGTGGAACATCACCAAGGCGCTCGCCGCGATCTGACGGCAGCCCGGCACCACGGGACCGTGCGCGAGGGTGTCTCAGCCGGCCGGACCGACGTGTGCCGCGAGCAGGCGCCACCCCTCGTCCTCGTCGAGGATCCATGTGCGCGTGTAGCGGACCCGGGCGACGAACGGCTCGCCGGCAAGGGTGCCTTCCAGCGTGCCGAGGAACCACGTCACCCCGGTGCCGCCGACGGCGAGCACGGCCAGGTCCTCCTCGTCGACCCGGGTCATCGTCTGCTGGCCGGATCGGTGCGCGTGCAGGTCGTCCTGCTTGGAGTAGAGACGGCCGTCAGGCCCGGTGAACACGAGGCGGTCGTCGATCAGCCGATCCAACTCCGCGACGTCGGAGGACAGCTGGGCACGTTGAAGACGCCGTTCAGCGGCGCGTAAGCCCTCGACCCCGGCGAGATCCGCGCCGCCGTTCCCCGTGGGAAAATCATCGTCGTTCACTGTAGATAACCTAACAGCGATCTCCGGGAACCGGTATCGGGCGGATGACCGCCTGTGCAGGTCAGCGGGGATGGCTAGGTTCGCCCGGTGCCCAACATGATTACTGCGGCGTCCGCAGGCACCTGGACGCTCGGCGACCTGACCGTCAACCGGATCGGATTCGGCGCGATGCGCCTGACCGGCAACCGCGGTGTGGCGAGCGACCGCGAACGCGTCATCGGCGTGCTGCGCCGGGCGGTCGAGCTCGGCGTCAACCACATCGACACGGCGGCGTTCTACTTCTCGCCACTGCGGTCGGCCAACGAGCTGATCAATACGGCGCTCTCGCCGTACGCCGGCGAACTGGTCATCACCACGAAGGTCGGGCCGGGCCGCGACCCCTCCGGCGAGTGGCTGCCGCTGGCCCGGCCCGACCAACTGCGCGGACAGGTCGAGGAGAACCTGCGCCAGCTGGGCCGTGACCACCTGGACGTCGTCAACCTGCGCCAGAACGGGCTGGAGTCGGTCGCGGAGCACTTCGGCGCGCTGGCCGACCTGCGGGACGCCGGGCTCATCCGGCATCTCGGCCTGTCGAACATCCGTCCGCAGCACCTCGCGCAGGCACAGGCGATCGCCCCGGTGGTCTGCGTGCAGAACCCGTACGGCGTCGACACCCGACGTGTGCACGACCAGCTCGTGCGCACCTGCGGGGAGCAGGGCGTCGCCTTCGTGCCGTTCTTCGCGATCGCCGGCGACGGACGTGAGGCAGGTGGCGTGGCCGGCAACGAGGCGGTGGCGGCCGTCGCCCGGGCGCACGGGGCGACGCCGGCGCAGGTGCGCATCGCGTGGACCCTCAGCCGCGGGCCGCACATGCTGGCCATCCCCGGTACGGGCGACCCCGACCATCTGGTCGAGAACCTGGCCGCCGGGGCGCTGCGCCTGTCCCCCGAGGAACTGGCCCGGCTCGACTAGCGGCGCCCTGCCACGAGTCCACGACCCTCGACGGAAGGTCTCACCCTTTGCCGGCAGCGGTTAGGTCGGCGTTCCTGGCCGGGATGGCCCTGATCGCCGTGGAGGCCGTCTAGCTCGCCTGCTTCGTCGCGGCGTCGCAGTCCAGCTCGCGCCACTGCCCACCATCGGTCGGGGCCAGGATGGCGGCGCTGAGTTCGGTCACGAATGCCCGGACCTCGTCGAACCGGCCGGGATCGGTGTCCTGGCCGGAGTCGTACCACCAGTCGCGCGCCCAGGCGATGAGGTCCGCCCATCGAGGGCAGGCGGTGATCGTCTGCTCGGCGGCCTGCCGCTTGGACAGTTGCCGGCCGTTGCGGAGGCGCTGGAACGCCCGGCAGAGCGTGAGCACCGCGTACGACTGGGCTCCAGGTGGGGTCATCTCGAGCACCCAGGCCGGCCAGTCGCGGACGTGGTCCAGCAGGGCCGCGCGGACGAGGCCGGGGTCGACGGCGGGGAGCAGCTCACCGGCCGGCGGTCCCAGCAGCGTACGGCAGTGGTCGTGCACGGCGGACCAGGTCACGACGCGGTGGGTGGTGGCGGGCAACAGGTGCAACGACTCCCCGGGACTGATCCGGGCGATCACGTGGTCCCGGCCGGGATCGGCGCGCACCGCGTCCAGTGACACGTACTCCACCTCGATCCGGCCGGCCCACTGCGGGTGCCGCCGGTCGAGGTCGGAATGCAGTTCGGCGAGTACGTCGAGGAGCTTCTCGTCCGGATCGTCGGTGAGCACCGCGAGCAGGTCGAGGTCGCTGCGGTTCACGGCGAAGTCGCCTGCCACCAGCGAGCCGTGCAGGTACAGGCCCAGGAGCCTGCCGGCCAGCACCCGGCGCCACGCCTCGCGGAGATCGGAGAGAACCATGTCAGGTGGGACCACCAGGTGATCCTGCGCCACGGCCCGCCTGGCCGCCATCGAGTAAGTCGACCCGTCCACGCCGGCAGTACGCCGAGGCTCGGCTGACCCCGGCATCAACCACCTCGGACGGCACGCTTCTGCCATGGCAGTCATCGAGGTGGGCAGCCTCGTCAAGCGCTACGGCGAGCACACCGCTGTGGACGGCGTCAGCTTCGCCGTCGAGCAGGGCGAGATCGTCGGCATCGACCCGCAACGCGACAACGGGAAGCTGCGGGAGCTGCTCGGCGCGCAGTTCCGGCGGCTCTCCGGCGGGCAGAAGCAGCGGCTGTACGCGCAACCGCATGCGCCGGTCGCGCCTACGTGCTCGGCGGGTTGCGGTGCCGCTCCGCGAGACCCGATGTGGCCTGCCGCTGCGCGTCGTGCCGGTGCTGGTCGGCGGCGGCCCGGCGGACCGCAGCCGAGTCCTCGTCCGACGGGCGCCTCGACCGGTCGCGCCGGGCGACGAAGACGACGAGCGCGAGCAACACCACCGCGGCCACCGCGAGCGACACCACAATCGTTCTCATGCCGTCGACGCTACGGCGTGCGGGCCAGCTTCGGCGTGGTGAAGCTCAGGGGCTGCTCCGTCCGCCTCCGGATGGCAAGCTCACGTGTCGTGATCGATGACTTCGTGAAGGGCCGTCCGTGAGGGCGGTCATCGTCGCGGCCGCTGTCGCGTTCGTGATCTCCCTGTTCGGCACGCCGGTGGCGATTCGCGTCTTCAGCGCGCTGAAGGCCGGTCAGCCGATCCGGTCGATCGGGCTCGCCAGCAACGAGGGAAAGAAGGGTACGCCCACGATGGGCGGCGTCGTCTTCATCGTGGCGACGGTCCTCGCGTACGTCGCCGGGCATCTCGCCCTGACCACCCTGCCCGAACGGCAGATCGCGCAGGAGGGGCCCACCATGACGGCCCTGGTGCTGCTCGGGTTGTTCGTCTTCTGCGGCGCGGTCGGATTCTTCGACGACTTCCTCAAGGTGCGCCGGCGCAACTCCGACGGGCTGTCCGCCAAGGGCAAGCTGCTCGGCCAGGCGCTCGTCGGCGGCGGGTTCGGCGTGGCCGCGCTGTACGTGCCCAGCACCAACGGCCAGACCGTGGCCAGCGAGCACATCTCGCTCATCCGCGACATCAGTTGGCTGGACGTCGGCAAGGTCGGCGCGGTCATGGTCTTCATCTTCGTGATCACGGCGATGTCCAACGGTGTGAACCTCACCGACGGCCTCGACGGCCTGGCCACCGGCGCGTCGATCCTGGTGCTCGGCGCGTACTCGCTGATCGGCTTCTGGCAGTACCGGCACTGGTGCGCCGACGACGGGTACGCCCGCGTGAACGAGTACTGCTACCAGGTCCGCGATCCGCTGGAGATCGCCATGATCGCGGCAGCCGCGGCCGGTGCCTGTGTGGGCTTCCTGTGGTGGAACACGTCCCCGGCGCGGATCTTCATGGGTGACGTGGGCGCGCTCGGGCTGGGTGGCCTGATCGGCGGGCTGGCGGTGGTGACCCGTACGACGCTGCTCTCGATCCTGATCGGTGGGCTCTTCGTCATCATCACCACGACCTGGGTGATCCAGATCGTCTCGTTCCGGACCACCGGCAAGCGGGTCTTCCGGATGGTGCCGATGCACCACCACTTCGAGCTGGCCGGCTGGAGCGAGTCCACCATCGTGGTCCGCTTCTGGATCGTGGCCGGTGTCTGCGTCGCGGCCGGCCTGGGCCTGTTCTACTCGGACTTCCTGGCGACCGTGGGATAGCGACAGGAGACGCCGGTTCAGGTGGACCGCTGGGCGGTGTCGCCGTCGCGGAGGTGGTCCAACTCGGCGAGGTACATCGCCTGGAGGCGGTCGTGGTGCCGGACCAGCAGCCTGACCTCCTCGGCGCTGTAGCCCTCGACGAGCCGTTCCGCTCGCTCGGCGAAACGCTCGTACGGCCGCTCCAGGTCGGCGATCCGCTCCGGCCGTATGGTGACGACGACCCGCCGCCGGTCTGCCGGGTCGCGCTCGGTCGTCACGTAGCCGGCCTGCTGGAGCCGGCGGAGCATGCTGGTGACCGCACCGGTGGTGAGGTTGGTCCGCTCGGCGATCTGCCCCGCGGTGGCGGAGCCGATGTCCGCCAGGTAGTCGAGGCACTCCAGGTCGCTCACGGCGAGGCCCAGCCGCTCCGCGACGGCGTACCGGAACACCATGGACAGCCGCGACGTCTCCCGCCCGGCGCGCATGAGGTCGGCGATCGCGGAGGCGCGGGCCGAATCGTGGGACACGCGGGCAATCATGCCTCCGGCACTGTGACCCGGTGCAGCCGAGGTAGCACGCGGGTGAGCACCCAGTGCGGTGCGGCGGCGCCACCGGTGAGACGGTGCATCAGCCTCGCGGCGTTGTCGACGGCGTGGAAGGCGTACGGCACCATCTCGTCCTGGTATCCGGCGATCGCCTCCTCCACGGATGTGCCGTTCCGCCGGGCCTCGACCAGCCGGTGGCCGAGCAGTGCGGCGTCGCGCAGCGCGGTGTTGCCGCCATGAGCGCCGAACGGCGGCATGACGTGTACGGCATCGCCCATCATCGTCGCCCGGGGCACCGCCCACCGGTGCGGGCGCCGGCCGGTGGCGAACAGGTTGAGCACAGTGGCGTCCAGTTCCGCCGTGTCGACCAGCCGCCGGACGAGCGGGTGGAAGTCGATGCTCATCCGGGCCGCCACGTGCCACAGCGCCCGCAGGTCCCCGCGGACGCCTTGAGGCAGCTCGTCCCGCCGGAGCAGCAGTGCCCACATGACGTAGTCGTCGCCGGTGGGGGCGTAGCTGCCCGGAGCCAGGCGCGAGAACGCCTCCCGCGGGCTCTCGCCGAACCGCATTGAGGTGAAGAAGAAGGCGCTGCCGGGCCGGTCGGCGATGGACAGGACTCCGCTGGTACGCAGCGCGTCCGGGATGACGCTTGCGCCGTCGCGCCACAACGGCGACCGGCCGTAGATGCCCGCCATCGGGGTGTCCGCCGGGTCGGCGTCCGGCATGAGCTGCGCGCGCAGCGCCGAGCCGACGCCCTCCGCGCCCACCACGACTGTCGCCGCGGCGGCGCTGCCGTCGGAGAACCGCAGCCGCAGCCCGGCCGGACCGCCGTTGTCCACCGCGACGGCGGCCCTGCCGTAGTGGATGCGCCCGTCCAGCCCGGACTGCAGGATCGACCGCAGGGTCAGCCGGTCCACCTGGCGGGTCTCGTGCGGGTCGTCCTTGAAGGTGATCGTGAAGGCGTCCCGCAGCCGTCTGTCGGTGAAGCGCAGGTGCCCGCCGGGCTCGTCGCCGGTGGCCAGCGCCAGGCGGTACAGAGGGCGGGGCAGGCTCTCGCGCAGCGCCGCCAGCCCGTACCGGTCGAGGATGATCCGGTAGCCCTGCCGCCGGACGAAGGGACCGGGATCCCGCTCGTAGACGTGCACGTCGATGCCGGCGCGCGTCAGGTACTGGGCCAGGCAGAGGCCGGAGAGGCCGGCGCCGGCGATCGCTACTGAGAAGTCGGTCGATGCGCTCATCCGATTACCTTAATCATTAAGATGATTTGGGCAATGGCCACTGTGAACAGTCACCTTGGACTGATACTCAAGTTGGTTGTATATTCGGCTCATGGGATCTGCTTCGCGTCCCGCGCTACGGGAACCGTCGTACTTCGTCCTCGCTGCCCTGCTCAGTGGGCCGCTCCACGGTTACGCCGTGATCAAGAGGGTGACCGAGCTGTCCGACGGGCGGGTGACCCTCGCTGCCGGATCGCTGTACTCGGTGATCGACCGGCTGCTCGGCGAGGAACTCGTCGCCGCCGACGGTGAGGAGATCGTCAACGGGCGTGCCCGTCGCTACTACCGGCTCACCGACGAGGGCTGCCGCGTACTCACCGAGGAGGCCGACCGGCTCGCCCAGGCCGCCCGGGTGGTCATGGACCGCCTGCCGCGCCGGGTCGCATCGCAGGCAAGTGCCCGTCAACCTTCTACCGTGAGGATCAGACCAGCATGAGTTCCGATGTCCTGGAGAGGCGTTACCGCATGCTGCTGCGGGCCTACCCGGCCGGCTACCGCCGGGAACGCGCCGACGAACTGATCGACACGTTGATCGGGGACGAACCCACCACCCGTCGCTGGCCCAGCGCCCGGGAGGCGGTCTCGCTCCTCCGGGGCGGCCTGCGGGTGTACGGCGGCAGCGCCGCGGCCCGTCCCACTGCCGTGCTGTTCTGGCAGGGCATCCACCTCGGCGCCCTGGCGGTGCTGGCGCTGGGTGTCCTCATCGGCCTGGACGACATCGTCGAGGCGTTCCGGTACGGCGGACTCTCGGACCCGGTGACCGTCCTGCGCAATCAGGGCGTCCACGAGGTCGTGCTGATCGCGGCGCTGGTGGCGCTCGTCGCCGGCCGTGCCCGCACCGCCGCCGTCCTGGCTGTTGCCGGGGCGGTGGTGCCGAGCCTGATCTCCCCGTACCTGTTCCTCAACGGCCTGCCGCAGTGGTGGGCGCCGGTTGTCGCCACGCCGCTGATCGTGCTGGGCCTGCGGCGGCCGGCGGACGTGCCGCCGGCACCTCGCGCCAACGCCGTCCTGGTCACCGCCGGAATCCTCGCCCTGCATCTGATCCCCGCGGGTGGCCTCCGCATGGTCGACGCGGTCCCGCGGATCGTCGCCGCCGCCATGGTGATCGCCGGGGTGGCCGCCTTCCTGTGGGTGGCGACCGCCGACCAGCGACTGCTGATCGCGGTCGTCCCGACCCTCCTGCTGGGCACGCTCCACCAGCTGGACAACGCCGGGTTGACGGAAGAACTGCTGCGCCGGCCGGACGCCCTGCCGTCCCTGACCGTTGCGGTCCTCATGGCGGTCGGCGCGATCGTCTCGACCCGGTTGCGGCAGCGCACCCGCGCCTGACCGGCGGACGGGCGGCCCGGCCCCGGCCGGACCGCCCGGCAGGGGCCACTCCGTCATCGAAGCCCGATGAGGACGCGTGCGGTCGTCAGCGCTTGGCGACGGTGAGCAGCACCGCTGAGTCTTCGAGCGCCTCCAGCGTGTGCCGGCGGTCCGGCACGATCAGCAGATCGCCGGGTGCGCCGTCCCAGGACGTCTCGCCGGCGCCGAGCCGGACCCGGCCGTGCAGGACGTGGACGGTGGCCTCGCCGGGATTCTCGTGCTCGCTGAGCATCTGCCCGGCGGTCAGCGCGATCAGCGTCTGTCGGAGCCTGTGCTCGTGACCGCCGTAGACGGTGGAGCTGCTGCGGCCGCTGGAGGAGCCGTGCGCGAGCTTCAGCTGCTCGCGGGCCAGTGCGGTCAGGGATGACTTCTGCATGAGGTGTCCCATCTCCTCGTCGCGCCGGGCGCGATCCTCGTCCGGGAACCGTAGCGCGGCCGCCCGTCGCCGATCCGCCGGCCCTCAGGGGCACCTGCCTACGGCATGGTGGCCTTCGGGGCGCCCTTGCCCGGATCGATCCGGGTCGGACCGGAAGCCGAGGGGCGGATGTCGAAGTCGAAGATCTCGGTGGGCAGGTAGACGGTCGCGCAGGAGTTGGGGATGTCCACCACGCCGGAGAGCCGGCCCTCGATGGGTGCGGCACCGAGCAGCAGGTACGCCTGTTCCGGCTGGTAGCCGAAGCGGGTCAGGTAGTCGATGGCGTGCAGGCAGGCGCGCTGGTAGGCGAGCTGCGAGTCGAGGTACCGCTGTTCGCCGTCGAGGGTGACCGAGAGCCCGGAGAAGGCCAGCCACTGGGAGAACTGCGGCGGGGTGTCGCCCGGAATGAAGATCGTGTTCTCGGCGACGCCGTACGTCTGCATGCCGTTCTTGATCAGGTCTACGTGCAGGTCGACGAAGCCGCCCATCTCGATGGCGCCGCAGAAGGTGATCTCCCCGTCGCCCTGCGAGAAGTGCAGGTCGCCGAGGGACAGGTTGGCTCCCGTCACGTACACCGGGTAGAAGACCCGGCTGCCGACGGTGAAGTTCTTGATGTCCTGGTTCCCGCCGTTCTCCCGGGGCGGAGCGGTCCGCGCCGCCTCCGCAGCGACCCGGTCGAAGTCGGCGCCGGTGAGGCTGCCGAGGATCGCGTCCTGCGGCTCGGGGGGCAGGGCCAGGGGCGGCACCCGGTCGGGCGCGGTGGCGATCAGCGCCCCCTCCCGCTGGTTCCAGGTCGCCAGCAGCGACGCGGACGGGGCGGTGCCCATCAGCCCCGGGTGGGAGATTCCGGTGAACGAGACCCCGGGGATGTGCCGTGAGGTGGCCTTGTGGCCGGTGAAGTCCCAGACCGCCTTGTAGGCGTCGGGGAATTGCTCGGTCAGGAAGCCGCCGCCGTTGCCGGTGGGGAAGATGCCCGTGTAACCCCAGCCCTGGCCGGCCAGCGGACCGGACTCCTGCGGGATCGGGCCCATGTCGAGGATGTCGACCATGAGCAGGTCGCCCGGCTCGGCGCCCTCGACTGCGAACGGGCCGCTGAGAGCGTGGACCCGGGTCAGCGGAGCGTCCCGGATGTCCTCGGCGGAGTCGTCGTTGTGGATCGCGCCGTCGAACCACTCGCGGCAGTGGACACGGAACGACTGTCCGGGCCGTACCGTCGCCACGGGCGGGACGTCGGGATGCCAGCGGTTGTGCCCGACCTTCTCCTGGTCGGTGAACCTCTTCGTGGAGTCGAGGGGGAACAGTAGTTCAGGCACGGCGTTGAGCCCTTCTCGTGGTCACCATCGGGGCAGGCGGGCGTGGGCCGGGTTCGTCGAGTGACGCGCCGGGCGACGGCCGGGCACGCGCCCGACCACCTCCGGCTGTTCCGCGCTGCGCTCGGTCCGGTCCACGGCCTCGCGCAGCGCCGCCGGTATGCGGGTGAGCCGGGGCGCGGAGAACACCCGTGTCGCCGGGAACCCGCATCGGGGGCAGTTCGTCGACGGGCCCGCGGTGCCGACCGGCATCGCGACATCGAAGCTGCCGTCCTGCGCGCAGCGGTACTCGAAGGTGGCCATCGCCGCTTCCCGTCCAGCCTTTCGTGCGTGCGGTGGCCGTTCCGCAGCGGCTCACCCTGTCTATCCGATTGTGACCGATTGCTGACATAAGCGGCGCAAAACGACGAATGAAGCGGAGGTCGCGCCTCGCGGCGGCCTGCGGGGCCGTGGCACCGGCCGAGGTGTGGGACACGTTGGCGATCATCGATGTATGGCGGGCATTGTCGACCTATGGCTGCCGTCTTCTCGTCCTTGCTGTTCCGCCGTCTGCGGCCGGGTCTGACGGCCGCGGTCGTGCTGTCCACGGCAGTGCTCGGTGCCGCTCTGACCGTCGCGCCGTCGGCGGACGCCGGCACCGCGTACCCCGCTGTCGCCCCGGCGCCCGGCGGCGCAGCGGTGCCCGCCGCGGAGCCGACCGGGACGGCGGCGCCGCCCACCTCGACGCCCAGCACGCCCAGCACCACGCCGTTCCCGCCGAGCGCGCCCACGAACCTGACCGCCACCCAGGTACGGACCACGTCGGTCACCCTCACCTGGACGGCCGCCAGGCCCGGCTGCTGCCCCGTCGCCGGGTACGACGTCACCTACTACCAGGCGTTCGACGACGTGGTCTACGGCATCAGCCTCGGCGACGTCACCACCACCACGATCACCGGCTACATCCAGCCGGGCCGGCAGTACTCGTTCCGGGTGTCGGCCCGGGACGGGTCCGGGCGCCGATCGCCGTCCACCGACGCGCTGACGGTGGTCACCCCGGTGACCGACACCGGCCCGGACACCACCCCGCCGAGCGCGCCGCAGAACCTCACAGTCGGCGAGGTGACCGCCTCGACCGCCACGCTGTCCTGGTCGCCGTCGACCGACGACGCCGGCGTGCTCGGGTACGACGTCTACCGGTTCGACGGCTGGTTCACCTCGACCCGAGTCGCCACCGTGCCGGGCACCACGTACACGGCGCCGCTGCCCCCGTCGACGCCGCTGCGCAACCTGTACTACGTGCGGGCCCGGGACGCGGCCGGCAACGTGTCGATCGCGTCCAACACGGTCACACTGCCGACGACGTCCACGCCGCCGCCCCCGCCGCCCTCGACCTGCCGGGTGACCTACCGGAACCAGTCCGAGTGGCCCGGCGGTTTCGTGGCCGCGGTGACGGTCCAGAACACCGGGACGACGTCGGTCGACGGCTGGATCGTCACCTTCAGCTTCCCGGGGGACCAGCACGTCACCACCGCGTGGAACGCCACAGTCGGCCAGACCGGCGCCGCCGTGACCGCCCGCAACGCCGACTGGAACCGCGTCATCGCGCCGAACGGCTCCGCGACCTTCGGCTTCCAGGGGCGGTGGAGTGCGAGCGACGCGCCGCCGACCGGTTTCTCGCTCAACGGCGCCCCCTGCACTGTCGGCTGAGAGGAAGTCTCGTGAGCACACTCCACCGCCGCCGCGCCCTCGCCGGGGCCGTCACGGCCGTCGCCCTCGCCGTCACCACCACATTCGGGGGTACGCCCGCGCCCGTCGCCGCCGCGAACACGCTCAGCATGCGGGGCGCCGACGTCTCCTCGTTGCAGCGCAGCCTGGATCTGGGCGCGAAGTACTACGACGCAGGCGGGGTGGCGCGCGACCCGCTGGACATCCTCAGGTCCGTCGGCCTCAACTACGTCCGGCTGCGCGTGTGGAACAACCCGGCCAGCGGCTACAACAACAAGAGCAGGGTGCTGGCCCAGGCGCGCGTGGCGAAGGCCAAGGGCCTCAAGGTGCTGATCGACTTCCACTACTCCGACACCTGGGCCGACCCCGGCAAGCAGTACAAGCCCGCGGCCTGGGCCGGGCACAGCCTGAGCCAGTTGCGCAACGACGTGTACGCGTTCACCTACGACGTCTGCGCCGCCCTGCGCGGGCAGGGCACCCTGCCGGACAGCGTGCAGATCGGCAACGAGATCAACGTCGGGATACTGTGGAACGAGGGAAAGGTCGTCAACAACGACTTCGCCCCGCTGGCCGGCCTGCTGAAGCAGGGCTACAACGCGGTGAAGGCCTGCGGCGGCGGCATCCCCGTGATGATCCACACCGCGAACGCCGACAGCAACGCCAACGCGCGGTGGTTCTACGACGGCATCCGTGCCCAGGGCGTGCAGTGGGACATGACCGCCCTGTCGTACTACTGCATGTGGCACGGCAGCCTGGCGAACCTCTACAACAACATCGTCGACCTGCGGAACCGCTACGGGAAGCCGGTGGTGATCGTGGAGACCGCGTACCCCTTCACCCGGGACAACGCGGACGGCGAGCCGAACGCCATCGGCGACGCGACCTGCGACGGCATCGGCGCGACCTGGGCCGGGCAGGCCCAGGAGTTCGACTGGGTCCAGAACACCGCCCGCAACGCCGGCGCGATCGGTGTCTTCTACTGGGAACCGACCTGGTACGCCGTCAGCGGCAACGGCTGGGATCCGGCGAACATCAACGGCACCGGGAACCAGTGGGACAACATGGCCGTCTTCGACTGGTCCGGGCGGGTGAACCCGGGGGTGCGCTGGACGCCCTGACGGGCCGGCCGGCGCACCCCCGCTCAGCGCTCGAGGAGCCGGCGGATCGAGTGGCGGCGGCCCCGCGCGATGAACACGAACAGCGCGAACAGCACCACGGGCGTGAGCACCAGCGCGCCGCCGTGCAGGATGAACGCCTGGGTGACGGCGGCGCCGACCATGAGCAGCGCGAGCCCGACGGCGGCCAGGCCGGCCAGCCGAGGCACGAGCAGCCCGATGCCACCGGCCAGTTCCAGCAGGCCGACGAGATAACGGAACCAGGGCGCGGCGCCCATGTCCTCGAAGGTCTGGACCGCGTTCGTCTCGCCGAACAGCTTGGGGCCGGCGGAGGCGACGATGAGGAAGACCCCGAGGAAGACTTGCAGTGCCCACAGCGTCCGGTGCAACCCGCGCGCGACGGGCGGGGGAGTGGTGTCGACGACGGTCATGGTTCTCGTCCCTCCTGGTGGTCTGCCGGTTTCCCGCATCCGATCGGATACACCAGGTCAGACCGGCCGGGGCGCGTGAACTCATCGCGCCGGAGAGGGTACGAAGTCCAGAATCAGCTGCCGGAGGACGCGGGCTGGTGGTTCTCAGGGGATGCGAGGCGCTGCTGCAGGCGGTCGGACTGGGCGACTGATCCGCCGCTCACGCCCAGGCCGCGCCGAGCCGCGTCATAGAAGCGATCACGGCACGCGTTGGCCTGCTGGTAGACGTCGGTCAGCGGCTCGGTGGTCTCCCCGACCTCGCGGGCCCGGTGCTCCAGCTGCCAGACCGCCTCGCGCCAGTCCTGCGCGGCGGCGACTGTGGCGGCATCCCCGAGCAGCAACAGGCGTTCCCACGCGAGGGTGTGCCTGATGTCCGCGTCGGCGAGCCGGGGCAGTGCCGCGGCCTTGTCCAGCCCTGAGCGGTACTTGTCGCCGTCCGCCGCGGCCAGGACCCGCAGTGAGATCGCCTGGATCTCCTTGAGGACCTGCGCGAACTCGCCGTACGCCTCCAGTCGTCGTTCGTCCCACCGTACGGATTGACCACGCTTCCACTGACTCCTGGTGGACAAAAAGGTCACCAGACCCGTACCGAGGGCGCCGACGACGACACCGAGCAGCGCGGGCAACTGTGAGACGAACGCATCCATCGGCGCAAGCGTGTCATCCGGCGTCAACAGTTGATCCGGCCCGGGTCGGGGCTTTACGGCCGTACCGCCGGGTCGTGGTTGTGCCGGGCGTGAGCGCGCGCGTGTCCCACTGCCGCCGTCTGTCCGGCCGTACCATCTCCTGGTGAAGGTCCGCCGTCGGCTGGTCGCCGTGTCACTCCTCCTGGCGGTGGAGGCGACGGCGTTCGCGCTGCTCGTCACCGAGTCGGTGATGGATGCGATCGTCGCCGCCGGCCTCACCTGCGTGTCGTTGTGGCTGCACCTCGTCCTGCACGAGTGCGGTCACCTCGTCGTGGCGAAGCTGCTGCGCCTGCCGGTCATCGCGGTCCGTATCGCGCCCTTCAACGGCTGGCGCAACGAGGTGTCGGTCCGGCCGTCGCCGTCGATGACGGCCTTACCGCTGCGGATGGTGCTGTTCTATCTCGGTGGCCCGCTGGCCAACCTGTGCGCCGCGACGGCACTCGTCGTCGCGTCGGCGTCCACCGGTACGGCGTTGACGCGGTTGACGCTGCTCGGCGCCGCGTTCGTCGGGGCGCTGCTCGGCCTGACCAACCTCGTTCCGGGGCGTTCGACCCACAGCGACGGCCACAACCTGCTCCGCTGGCTCCGGTCTCCGGCAGCCGCCCGTGAAGGGCTGCGGGCCGGCTACTACCAGGAGGAGGTGGTCAGGGCGCTGCGGGCGGTCGCCCGAGCGGGTGGTGACGTCCACCGGGTCGGGATTCAGGCCCGCGACGGCAGCGATCCGCTCCTGGCCCTCGCTGCCTACCAGCAGAGATTGAGCGCGGGACACACGCAGTCGGCGGATCTGGTCGAGGAGGCCGAGCGGCTCGCGGCGCTGGCTCGCGCGGGCGGCACCGATCCCGCGGCCGCCGCGGCGATCGGCCAGATGCTGAGCCTCCAGTTCGGAATGTGGTACCTGTACGCCGCGGTGGTGACCGGCGCGCCGGTGGAACGCCGGGAGGTGCGGGAGATCTCGGAACTCGCCCGGATCGCCGTCCGGACGCAGCCGCGAGCGTTGTCCGCCCGGATCGTGATGAGCCTGGCTCACCTGCTCGACCAGCGGCCCGAGGATGCGCGATCGCTGCTTCTCGACGTCCGTCCCGGCGCCGAGCCGCGCGACCTCTGCGCCGTCGCGCTTCTTCTGCGTGCGGCCGCCGAGTCGTATCTCGGGAACCACGCCGAGGCGGATCACCTTCTCCGCGCGGCCGGGGGCTACCCGCAACTGGCACAGCTCGTGGCCGCGATCCGGGCAGCCGATCCGGCGCCGCCCATGTTCGCGCCGGCACCGATGGCCGGCGCCTGACCGCTCGACGAGCCGGTGGCTCGTCGCCGTCATGATCTAGTCGGGCGTTTTCTGCGGTGTTTCCGTTACGTCGACACACCGCTACTTGCATTGATTCCCGTCACATTTGGCCCTTATCGAAATGCCTTGTCCTGATCTGCGGGGCCGCCTACTGTGGGCGGCCTCGGAGTTCGACGGGGGAGCGACGGGATGCAATTGGACATTCGGCTTCTGGGCCCTGTCGAGCTGCGGGTCGGCGGCCGGCGCGTCGCGCCGGGACCGGGAAAGCGGCGGGCCGTGCTCGCCGGGCTCGCGCTGGCGGCGAACCGGTCGGTGTCCCTGGACCGGCTGGCCGCCATGGTCTGGTCCGACGTCCCCCCGCCTTCGGCGACGGCCAACCTGCGTTCGCACGCGGCGGCGCTGCGCCGGATGGTGGGCGACCGGCTGGTGACGCGTCCGAACGCGTACGAGCTGCGGATGCAGCCCGACGAGCTGGATGTCACGGAGTTCCACCGGCTGGCGGAGAACGGCCGTACGGCACTGGTCAGGGGGTATGCGCTCGACGCCGTTCCCGCGCTCGACGCCGCGCTCGCGTTGTGGCGCGGCGCGGCGGGCGAAGGGCTGCCGACCGGCACCACGCTCGACAACCGCTGGGCGAGCCTGGAGGAGCAGCGGCTTCAGGTGTTCGAGGTGCTGACCGATGCCCGCCTGGCGGTCGGCCGGCATGCCGAGCTGCTACCCGGGCTGCGTGAGCATCTGGCCGCGTACCCGTTGCGGGAACGGGCGTGGGGGCAGCTGATGCTCGCGCTGTACCGCTGCGGTGAGGTGCCGGCCGCACTGGCCGCCTACCGGGACGCGCGCGCCCGGCTGGACCAGCACCTCGGCATCGAGCCGGGCGAGGAACTGGCCGCCCTGCACCGGGCGATCCTGGAACGGGCGCCGGACGTCTCGTACACCCGGCCGCCGCCGGTGATCGCGGCACCGTCGACCGCCGATCCGGCTCCCGCCGCCGAGACCAGCCGGACGGTGCCCCGGGAGCTGCCACCGGATCTGGTCACCTTCGTCGGGCGCACCAGGGAAGCGGGGGAGGTCAGCACGGGAGCGACGGGCCGCGCACCCGCTGTCGTGGTCGTCACGGGCCCGCCGGGAAGCGGCAAGACCGGGCTCGCCGTACACGCGGCCCACGCGGTGGCCGGTGAGTTCACCGACGGGCAGATCTTCGTCGACGTCGCGTACCGGGCCTCGGTCACCCCGGCGGAGTTGCTGGCCCGGGTGCTGCGCGCGCTCGGCGTCGCGCCGGGCGACATGCCCGACAGCGCCGACGAGCGCGCCGGGCGCCTGCGCTCGCTCACCGCCGGACGCCGGCTGCTGCTGGTCCTCGACGGCGTCACCAGCGCGGCCCAGGTGCGGCCCCTACTGCCCGCCAGTCCCGGTCCTGCCCTGATCGCCGTGGCCCGGCGCGCTCTGGGCAACCTCGACGGTGTACGGCGGGTCGCCCTGTCGCCGTTGGCCGAACCCGGCGCCCGGGAACTGCTGGCCGCGCTCGCCGGTCCGGAACGGCTGGCCGCGGATCCGGGCGCGACAGCCGAGCTGATCGGCCTGTGTGCCGGATCGGTGCTGGCGCTGCGGGTCGCCGGCTCGAGACTGGCGACGTGGCCGGGGATGCCGGTGGCCGCGCTGGTCGGCGAACTCACAGCGGGAGGGAGCACGCTGGATCTGCTGAGTTACGACGACCTGTCCGTGCGAGCGAGCCTGGCCGCCGCCGTCGCGGTCGTCGCCTCGGAGGACGAGGTGGCCGGCCGGCTGTTCGAGCTTCTCGCCGCCTGCCCGGAGGCTCCGGCGGCGGTGGACCGTGCCGCGGCGCAACTCGGCGAGTCCACCGAACGGATCAGGCGGGCCATGGAAGGCCTGGTCGATGCGCACCTGGTCGCCCGGGACGGTGCTGCCCGCTACCGGCTGCCGGCGCTGGTCAGGGATTACGCCGCCGAATTGTCGACAGTGCCCTCCGGGCCGGCGTCGCGGCTCGTCCGGGGGAACCCGTTCCTCACGTTGTCGTCCCGATCCGGGTGATCGATTCTGCCGACCGCTCGGGTCGTCCGGCGAGCGTAGACGACAAAGTATCTCGAATATAGATCGCCGTGACAGGCTCCGCTCGTCATCGACCAATCTCAGTGAGACGGGGCGGCATGTCAGGCTACAGACGTCATCGCTATTTCAGTCGGTCCATACGCATGACGGCATTCGCCGTCGCGATCCTCCTCCCGCTCAGCATGATCAGCCAGCCGGCATCCGCCCAGGTCGTCACCGAGGCGCAACTGCCGGCATGCGCCGACCCGTCCGTGCCGGACGACGTCAACCACGCGTCCATCCGCCTCGAAGGACCGGCAGCCGGGTCGGAGGTCGCGGTCGACGCGAACGGCAGGATCGCCGTCAGCGGCTACGTGCACAAGCAGGCCACGATGGTGGACGTCTCGGTCGAGAAGACCACCTCGACCAGCTTCACCTACGGCCCGCCGCCGGAGGGCGTCACGGACTGGTCGGCCTCCTGGACCGCCAGCATGCGCCCACCGCGACTGGGTCCGGTGAAGGTCTGCACCCGTGCCCAGCGCGAACCCGGCCGCTACGCACGGATCCTGCGCGACATCACCGTGCTGGACCTGATCCCGCCGAGCAACGTTCCGAACCTGGCGGTCGGCACGATCACGGCCACCGGCGCCAAGGTGACCTGGGGTGCCGCGACCGACAACTACGGTCTCGCCGGATACGAGGTCACCGTCGACGGGGGCACCCCGCACCGGACCACGGTCGGCACCCGCTCGTACTCGATCACCGGACTCCAGCCGTCCAGCAACCACACGGTCTCCGTGGTCGCCGTCGACCTGGCCGGCAACCGGTCGAAGACGCCCGCCACGACGTCGTTCACGACCGACGCCCTGCCGCCGCCGCCCGACGTGGACGCCGGCCTGACCCTGGACCCGGACGAGGGCGGCGCCATGGCCAGCTGGCACCCGAACCCGGCCACCGAGGCGAGCTACCGCGCCTACCTCGACGGCGAGATCTACGACCACTTCGAGCGAGACCAGCTCTGCGAGGACGGCAACGGCAACGTGGCCAGCCCGTGTACGGCGGACAGCGTCATCAAGCTCCCGATCGAGCCGCTCGAGGAGTACACGCCGTACGCCTTCCGGGTGGAGGCGCTGAGCGCCGACGGCACTGTGGTGCGGGAACTCGCCGGCGACTTCACCACGATGATCCACGTGGACGAGCTGTCGCCGGCGGTCACGCAGACCACCGCCAGTGAAGCGTCGCAATGCGCGGGCGCCGGTGGTGACATCTACATCGCGGCCAGCTCGCGTGCGAGTGTGCCGGTGCCCTCCGGCGCCACGCAGATCTTCCTCGGCTGTTACCGGGCAGCCGACACCAGCTGCCTCGACGCCGTCCTGCCACCGTCCGGCGAGAAGCTCGTCGACTGTGCAGACGACCTCACCCGCACGCTGTTCGCCATCGCTCCCTCCGGCCGCGGTCCGGTCATCTCGTCGATCGACGACACGCAGCCCCGGCCGCTGCTGTTGCAGGCGGCTGTGGTGCCGATCGCCTGGTGTCTGAGCAGTGGCGCCTGCGCGACGCTCATCGCTCCCGTCGCGGAGACGGCCGCGGCGGCCGCGGTCGCCCCGGTAGCTGCCGCCAGCATCTCGTGGTGGGTCGTCGGCCTCGGCGGCCTCGGCCTCGGGGCCGCGCTGGGCACGCTGCTCGCCATCCTCTTCCCCGGCACCATCGGCGTCAACGGGCTCATCGAGTACCCGATCTCGCACGACGTCGACTTCGAGCAGTTCGACAACTGGGGCCTGGACGAGGGCGAGTGGTACAACAGCCTGAAGGTCTACGCCGAGGTCATCAAGACGACGAAGCTGGTGGCGAACCAGCGCAACCTGCCCTTCGCCTGGGACTCCACGGAGGACGCGCGCCTCAAGCGGATCATCGACCAGGCATGTACGGCGCAGCGCGGCACCCAGGGCAAGGCCGGATGCGACGACGACATCATCGTCTACGTACCCGGGGCCAAGAACTACAAGGGCGCCGACATGACCGAGACCGGCAAGCACATCGTGGCCGCCATGGGCGACGGCGGATATCCGCAGCCGCCGACCCGGGCGGTGTGGTTCTACCCGGCGCGAAGCGTCGGCGGGCAGGCGGCGCGCGCCAAGGGCCACAGCCGCGGCTGGTTCGGCACCGCGGCGTTCAAACCGAACGCGTGCGACGTACGGGTTCCCGGGCAGACCTGCGACGAGTTCCCGTTCTGGTCGACCGACCAGGCGGTCGACCTGACCGGCCAGGTCGCCAGCCTGAAGCTGGTGTCGACAGCCGAGTCGCTTCCGCAGGCCAACGACATCAACGCGTTCTACGGCAAGTGCAAGGTGAGCGACAAGACCAAGTTCGTCGTGCTGCCGGTGAAGCCGTGGGTCGAGGCCGGCGGCCCGAGCTTCGCCTTCAAGCTCAGCGGCGGCGGGGCTAGCCTGTGCATGACGCCCGTGGCACCGTGAGCCGAGGAGCCTCCTGATGCTCGACGACATGCGCGTACTGCGCGAAGCGGTGCGGGAGTACCGCGTCGCGGCGACTGCCGCCGGCCTCGACTGGCCCGATTCGGGCGAGTCGCCGGCCGGGCCGCCGCCGGACCGGGTGCGCCGGATCTTCGACGTGGACCACGTCGCGGATCAGCTGGCCTGGTTGCAGTCGCAGCGCTGGCCGGACGCGCGGTTGCTCCCGAACGGCGGATGGCGGATGCCGTGGCCGGACGGTGGGGACGCGCTCGACTACCTGGGGCTGTCGATCGGCACGCCGTTCCCCTGGCGGCAGCAACTACCGCTGTTCCACTTCGACTTCCTGCTCTACACGTTCGTCCTCGCGGGCGAGCACGAGGGGGAGATCTGGCGCTACCCGGTCGGGGAGGACGCCTGGGAGTCGGTCCGGGCCGCCCCCAGCCTGGCCGTCCTCTTCGACCAGTGGACCAGGGGAATCGCCGCCGGTGTGGTCCGCTACGACGAGGCGAACAAGTGGCTCGTCGTCGAGGACGCGGACGGGGCACCCGACCTCGACCCGCTGGCCTTCCCGGTGACTCCGGTGGACGAGACGCTGCTGCACGCGCGGCAGCGTGAATGCGGGGCGAGCCCTGTGGCCGACGACGACGGCTTCGAGCACCAGGAACGGCTGCTCGACGCCATCGACGCGGCGAAGGCCACGCTCGGCAGCTAGACCGGCCTGCGGTGGGTGGGCCCCGGCCCGCCCACCGCAGCCGCGGTCAGTCCTCGAATCCGGCCGGGTGGGCGTCGCCGACAGCGTTCAGCAGCACACCCTGCTCCAGCAGCGCCTTGCAGGCGCAGAGGACCATGGTGAACCCGCCCATCGAGTCGATCGCCCTGCTCACTGCCTGGTCGGCGGTGCCGGCGAAGCCGGTCTCGGTGATCCGGACCAGCGTGGTGTCGTCCTCACCCGGCAGGAACCGCCACTCGACCTGGGTGGGGGACTCCGGATCCCACTCGGCCAGGATGCGGCGGTTCTCCTCCACGTCCTTGACGGTGACGACGGTGGAGACGCCGTACATCTCCCAGTCCCAGGTGACGACGGCGCCGGGTTCCAGCCGGCCGCTGCTCCTGGTGAACCAGAACCTCGTGGTAACCGCCGGGTCGGCGAACGCCTCGAAGACCTCGGCGGCGGGCCGGCGGATGAGCATCTGCGCGGTGATGACAGGGGGTCGGGTCAAGCGGTCACTGTCCACGGGCAGCGGTGTTCCCTTCTCTCCTGGCCGGGCACTGCGGATGCGGCCACGGTACGGAATTCGCTTGAGCGGTGCCGCGACATGGGTCAGAGTCGTTCCATGATCTCCTACCGGAAGGGCGGCGACGCCCCGGCGCGATGAGCGCCCCCACGCGGCGCGACGACGCCGCGAAGACCCCGCACGACCTGTGGCAGCAGGCGGTCCGGATCCGCCAGGAATGGCTCGACCACGCCCTGTCCACACAGCCGGCCGACAAGCCCACCGCCGAGCGCTGCCTGACCGCCGTCTACGCGAGGGCGTCGCGGCCGCGACCCCGCTTCGAATGGGTCGACTCGCCGGCGAAGGCACTGCCTCTGGTCAGCGGCTGGCCCACCCTCGACCGGCTCCACGAGCGCATCCGGGCGGTACGGCCGCCCCGGACACCGCTGCTGGCGAGCGACATCGCCATGGTCGTCTCCCAGCTCCGGGGCGCGCTCAGCGCGGGCGTCGTGCACACCGATCCCGAGCTGTCACCAGCACGCAGGGGCAAGGCCAAGGAGCCGTGGCCCGAGCTGGCGCCGCAGCGGGCGTTCGACGGCGGCGTACCGCTCGCCGTCGTCCTGCACCAGGGGGTACGCGCGGCGCTGCACCGCAGCCTCGCGCACGGGTTCTACCTGCCGGTGCGTGCGGCGCTCGCGGGCGACGGCCCGGTGCCCGTGTGCTGGTACGGGCAGCAGGACGCGTCCTGGATCGCCTACTACGACGTGCTGCGCCGGCTCGGCCTCGCCCGGTACGGGCCGGACGAGGCCGGACACCTGGACACCTGGGCCGACCTGGCCCGCTCCTGCGGCTGGTGGTGGCCGGGGGAGGAGGTCTGCGTCGTGGTGGACCGGCCACAGGTGATCCGGATCGAGCCGGTCCCCGGTACGCCGCACGACCGGGTCCGGCTGCGACCCGGCGGTGTGCGCTACCGCGACGGCTGGCAACCGCTGCTGAGCGGCGTGGGCGCCGATCCGGGATGACGGGCATCCGCGCGGGCGGAGACCTTGATTGGATAGGCGACGGTAAATAGATTGGGCTCGGGCGCCGCCGAGGTCCGCAGACCGGACCCCGGCGGCTGACCGGGCCGCCTTTCGAGCCGGGCACATCGGTCGTACGCATCGACCACTCACCGTGGCGCACCGCCGCGCCGCATCCTCGCGCACCGCCGCGTCCGACGACGACGCGCGCCGCTGCGCCCTGTCCGACGCCGAAGGACTTCCCATGACGATTCTCCGTGCCCGCCCCGCCCCGCTCGTGGCGGCCGTCGCCGCGCTGGCCGCCGTCACCGCGGCCGGTACGGCCCTGCTCACCGGCCCGGCCGCAGCCGCACAGGGCTGCCGGGTCGACTACACACCCAACCAGTGGCCCGGCGGGTTCACCGCGAACATCAAGGTGTCACCGGGTGACACCGCCGTCTCCAGTTGGACGGTCACCTGGACGTACGCCGGGGACGAGCGCGTCACGAACGGCTGGAACGCCACTGTGAGCCAGTCCGGGTCGACGGTGACCGCCCGCAACATGTCGTACAACGGCAGCATCCCGGCCGGCGGCTCGACCGAGTTCGGCGTGCAGGGCACGTACAGCACCGCCGGCGGCGCGCCGACCGGGTTCAGCCTGAACGGCGTACCGTGCAACGGCACCGGCCCGACCACGCCGCCGCCCACCACGGCGGTGCCGACCACCGCCCCACCCACGACTGCTCCACCGACCACCCCGCCGCCCACGACGCCACCTCCCACGACGCCGCCGCCGACCACGCCGCCGCCCAGCGGGTGTGCGGGGGCGGTGCTGTGCGACGGCTTCGAGAACCAGACCGGCTCGACGCCGTCGGGTGACTGGAGCGTGGTGAGCCCGGACTGTTCCGGCGCCGGCACGGCCTCCATCGACACGACCACCACGCACAGCGGCAGCCGCGCGATACGCATCAACGGTGCCGCCGGGTACTGCAATCACGTGTTCGTCCGGACCACGAAGAACCTCAGCGGCCTGGGCAGCGTCAGGTACGCCCGGATCTGGGTCCGGCACACCACCGCCCAGCCCACCGACCACACCACGATGATCACCATGTCCGACGCCGCCGACGGCAACCGCGACCTGCGGCTGGGCGGCCAGAACGGCGCGCTCCAGTGGAACCGTGCCTCCGACGACGCCACGCTGCCCGAGCAGAGCCCGGCCGGGGTGGCGCAGAGCGTGCCGCTGCCCACCAACCGCTGGGCCTGCCTGGAGTTCATGGTGGACGGCTCCGCCGGCCAGTTGCGTACCTGGCTGGACGGTGTCGCCGTGGCCGGGCTGACCGCCGACGGCGTGCCGACGCACGACATCGACGGCCAGTGGTACAGCCGCACCTGGCGACCGCAGCTCACCGACCTGAAGCTGGGCTGGGAGAGCTACGGTGGCGGCGCCGACACCCTCTGGTACGACGACGTGGCGATGGGCTTCACCCGGATCGGCTGCTGACCCACCGCGAGTGGAACGTCATGGGTGCCGAACGGGAGCGCGGACACCCATGGCGTTCCACCGAGAGCGCCGGCTCAGCGCTCGACAGTCATCCGCTGGGTGCCGATCACGGAGAGCAGCCGCAGCGCCTCCTCCGACGGTGAGCCAGGTGTGGCGGTGTAGATGACCACCTGCTGGTCGCGGTCGGTGATGTCGAGGACGTCGCAGTTGACAGTCACCGGCCCGACCAGCGGGTGCCGGAACGTCTTGCACAGCGTCCGCGCGCCGCCCACCTCGTGGGAGGCCCACAGGCGGGCGAACTCCTCGCTCCCGGCGAGCAGCTCCGCGATCAGCGCGGCCATCTCCGGGTCGTCCGGATAGCGGGCCGCCGCGGCACGCAACCGCCCGACCGAGTGGCGGGCGAACTCGCCCACGTCCGACACGTCGTACAGCCCCGCGCCGTGCAGGTGCGGGCCGAGGAACGCCCGGCGGACCAGGTTGCGGTCCCGCCGGGGCACTGCGGAGAAGTCCTCCATGAGCGCCGCCGCGAGGTCGTTCCAGGCGATCACCTCGAACGCCGCCGAGGTCACGAACGCCGCCGCCTGCGGCAGCCGGTGCAGCAGGTCCAGCACGCTCTGCCGCACCTCCCGGGGTGGCCCGGACGGCGGCGCGGGCGGCGCCCCGGCCAGGTGGTGGAGGTGGTCGCGTTCGGCGTCGGACAGCCGCAGCGCGCGGGCCAGCCCGGCCAGCACCTCCCGCGACGGACGCGGACCCCGGCCCTGCTCCAGCCGGGTGTAGTACTCGGTGGAGATGAACGCCAGCCGCGCCGCCTCCTCGCGGCGCAGTCCCGGGGTGCGGCGACGCCGTCCGGCGGGCAGGCCCACGTCGGCCGGGGTGATCCGCTCCCGCCTGCTGCGCAGGAACACTGCCAGCTCACGTCGGTCCACGACCCCAGTGTGCCCTCGTGCGGCGGCGCGTATCCAGGTACCGGCGGTACCTGGATGGGCTCCGCGACCGGACGCAGGCTTGCCGGCATGGACACCACACGAACCGACACGATCGTCCACCCGACCGTCGGCCTGCTGGCCGGCAAGGTCGCCTTCATCACCGGCGCCGGGCGCGGCATCGGCGCCGCGGCGGCCCGGCTGTTCGCCGCCGAGGGCGCCCGGGTGCTGCTCGCCGCCCGGACCGAGGAACAGTTGAAGGCGGTCACCGAGCAGGTCCGGGCCGCCGGCGGCACCGCCGAGTACGTGGTCTGCGACCTGGCCGACGCGGCCAGCGTGCGCGCCGCCGTCGACCGCACGGTCGAGGTGTACGGCCGCCTCGACGTCGCCTTCAACAACGGCGCGACGATCGTGCCGCCCGGACCGATGGACCGGGTACGCGAAGACGACTTCGACCACGTCTACACCGTCAACCTCAAGGGACCGTGGCTCGCCCTGGTCGCCGAGGTCGCCGCGATCCGGGCCACGGCGGGCACCGGCGCGATCGTCAACAACTCCAGCGTCGGCAGCCTGATGGGCAACCCCGCACTGCCCGCGTACGGGGCGATGAAGCGCGCGGTGAACAGCCTCACCGAGTCCGCGGCGATCACCTACGGGCCGGAGGGCATCCGCGTCAACGCGATCGCCCCGGGCAGCACGCTCACCGAGATGATGCGCTCCTGGGACGCGGAGTCGCCCGGCATCATCGACCGGCTCGCGGCCGCCAGCCCGTTGCGCCGGGCCGCCGAACCGGACGAGATCGCCCAGGCCGCCGCCTGGCTGCTCAGCGACCGCGCCTCCTTCGTCACCGGTACGGTGCTGCGGGTCGACGGCGGCGCGCGGGCCTGACCCGGCTCAGACGGCGGCGTCCTGGACCGGACGGGGCTCGACCGCGCCGTCCGTCACGGGGGAGGGCCGGAAGCCCTTGACGACCAGGTAGACGCCGAGCGAGAACTCCCACACCGCGATGGGGAGCGCGGCGACCGCCGCCACCGCTGACAGCCGGTCCCACGCGCCGAACAGGGTGCCCAGGTCGGAGGCGACGAGCAGTGGCGCGCCGACGAGCCCGAGCACCGGCAGCACGCGCGGCACGAGGCGGGACTGGTAGAGCAGGGTGCCCAGCAGCAGCGCGTTCACGGCGGGCAGGAAACCCTGGCTGAGCAGGAAGACCGAGTCGTAGAACGCGACGAGCGCGCGGCCGGTGACGAGCGCGTCCGGCCCGGCGTCGGACTGCCGCAGCGCGACGAGCGTCAGGATGCTCGCGACGCCGACGAGGATGCCTGCGGCTTCGAGTACCCGGGCGCCGACGAAGCCCAGCGCCCGGGCCGGACCCTGGCGCGCGAGCACCGGGTACAGCGCGACGGAGGTGCCGATGCAGGCGAGCGCGACGATCATCTCCAGGACGCCGCCGAGGACGACCGGAGCCTGCGAGGTGGTGCCGAGGACGTAGTCCGACTCGCGGACCGGGGCGTACAGGGCCACGGTGGGGATCGAGACGAAGGTGAGCAGATAGGCGCCGCCAGCGACCAGCGAGGTCTTCCGCAGTGAGTCCATCGGGGCTTCCCTCCGTCGCCGCCCGGCCGATGGTGGTGATGCCCTCACTCTGCTGTGGACCCGCGCGGCGGCACATCGGCCGCTCGGGCAGTCACCTCGCGCGATGCGCACGGGCCACCGGTGCGGCACACCGGTGGCCCGTGCGCGTCAGCGGCTCATCGCGTACGCCACCACGAGCGCGACGAGCGCCAGCGCGGCCAGCACCGCCGCCACGATCTTCGCCGTGCTGTAGGGACGTTCGCCGATGACCTCACCGGTCCGCGCGTTCACCAGAACCTGGTACGACCGGCCCGCGTGCAGGTACGCGGCGATCCACACCGGCAGCAGGATCAGCTTGTACGACACGTCGGAGTACGTGGTGTCCACGGCGGACACCCGCTGCTCGTCACCGCCGATGTCCGACCGGCAGTCCCCCTCGATGACCGGCGCCATCCGCGCCTTCGCCTCGGTCAGGCCCGCCTCGGGCTCGGTGTCGTACCGCAGCGCCTGATATCCGGCCAGGTAGTCGCCGTGGTACGCGGCCGCCTCGGTCAGCGGCCACGGCGCCAGCTTGTCCAACTGCTCGGTGGGCAGGTGGGTGGTGGCCGGCACCAGCACGTCGTCGAAGTCCCGGCGTACGGTGCCGGCGGCCGGATGCCACCGGGTGTGCCGCACCTGCCGGGTCCGCGTCTCCTGCCTGCCGTCGACTGTCACCGTGTACGTCTCGGTGACGTAGTAGTGCTCGCCCCGCTGACCCTGGTAGTCCGACACGGTCCGCGCGTCGAACGTCCAGTGCGGCAGGTACGTGCCCTTGAGCGTCTCCGCCTCGCTGATCTTCTTCAGGCTCCCGGGCGCGAACCAGCGGCTGCGGCACCACTGGCCCAGGGCCGTCCGCACACCGTTGCGGTCCACGGCGAACGGCAGCACCGCCTCCGGCGCGATCAGCTCGCCCGCCCCGGCGTCGGCCACCAGGGGAGCCGCGCAGAACTGGCAGCGCTGCGCCAGCGCGTCGCTCTCCGTCCGGGCGCCGCAGCCCGGGCAGACGAACGTGTGCGCCCCGACGCTCGCCACCGGCTTGCGGGGCAGCGACGCCAGTTCCGCGTACGCGTGCTCACGCACCTCCCGGCCGGCGCCGGCGATCTCCTGCCGGTGCCCGCAGTACGGGCAGCTCAGCGCGGTCGTGCCGGGCGCGAACTCCACCCGGGCGCCGCACCCCCCGCACTGGTAGGAGGGCGGCGAGACAGCCGTGTCGCTCATTGCGGCGGCAGCGGCGGCGGGACGCTGGCGAGCACCGACGCCAGCTCGGGCACCTGCCCGGCGGGCTGCCACTGCGCCATCCCGGTACGCCAGACGAGCGTGTCCGCCCCGAGCGCGCCCGCGTTCGCCTGCTCGGCCAGCACGCCGAGGTCGTACGGGCCCTGCCGCTGGCCGCCGACGCCGACGTACCACTGGGCCTGGCCCGGCAGCGGCGGCGGCTCGGCGGCGGCCGGCTGCGTGGCGGCGGGCTGGGCCGGGTGCGTGGCCGCGCCACCGCCCATCGACCGGGCCATCTGCTGGCCCATCGCCATGCCGAGGCCCAGGCCGATGCCCGCGCCCGCCTCGCCACCCGGGTTGTTCGCCGCGGCCTCCATCGCGTTCGCGGCCTGGAAACGGGTGTACCGGTCCAGGTCGCCGACCGCGCCCATGCTGGTCCGCTTGTCCAGCGCCTGCTCGACCTCCGGCGGCACCGACACGTTCTCGATGACGAACTTGGGGATCGCGATTCCGACCTCGGCCAGTTCCTCGGTCAGCACGGCGGCCAGCCGCCGGCCGATCGCGTCCTGGTGCGCGGCGAGGTCCAGCAGCGGCACGCCGGCCGTGGCGAGCGCGCCGCCGAGGCGTCCCACCATGAGCTGCCGCAGGTATTCCTGCACCTCCTCGGTGCGGAACTGCGGATCGGTGCCGACCAGTTCCCGCAGCAGCCGCGACGCGTCCACCACGCGGGCCGCGAAGGCGCCGAACGCCCTTACCCGGACGACGCCGAACTCGGCGTCGCGCAGGATGACCGGGTTCTGGGTGCCCCACTTCATGTCGGTGAACTGCCGGGTGTTGACGAAGTACACCTCGGCCTTGAACGGCGAGTTGAAGCCGTACTTCCAGCCCTTCAGCGTGGACAGGATCGGCAGGTTGCGGGTCTCCAGCGTGTACGTCCCGGGTTCGAAGACGTCGGCGATCTTCCCCTCGTTGACGAACACCGCCGTCTGGGACTCCCGGACGACCAGTTTGGCGCCCATCTTGATCTCGTTCTGATACCGGGGGAATCGCCAGACCATCGTGTCGCGGCTGTCGTCCAGCCACTCGATGATGTCGATGAGTTCGCCCCGGAGCTTGTCCATCAGCCCCATCGCAACCCTTTCCTCGGCGCCGGTCTCCGGCGTCGCGGGCGACCATAGCAACCGCCCGCCACCTGCGAAAAGAGAACGATTCTGCGCCTATCGGCGCCCACCGATCGGGGTTGCTCAGCCGGTTTCGCCGGCCATCGATTCGCCGGTGGCCGTACGCTGCTCCGGAATCCGGGACGCCCGGCCGGGGGTGTCGACGACGCGTTCGGTCTCCTGCACCAGATAGTGCGGACGGCGCTTCGTCTCGTAGTAGATCCGGCCGATGTACTCGCCGATCACCCCGAGAATCATCATCTGGATGCCGCCGAGCCCGATCACGCTGACGATGATGGTGGTGTAGCCGGGCACGTCGATGCCCTTCTCCACGGCGTCGGCGACCACCCAGGCCATGTAGCCCACCGCGATGAGCGTGAGGAACAGTCCGCCGTAGATCGCCAGGCGCAGCGGCCGGTTGTTGAACGACAGCAGGCCGTCGAACGCGTAGTTGAACAGCTTGCCGAACGTCCAGCGGCTCTGCCCGGCCTGCCGGGTCTCGTTGCGGTGCGCCACCACGGCGGTGCGGAAGCCGATCCAGGAGAACAGGCCCTTGGAGAAGCGGTTGTACTCCGGCATCGCCAGGATCGCGTTCACCGCGAGCCGGGACAGCAGCCGGAAGTCACCGGCGCCGTCGAGCAGGCGGACGTCTATCCACCAGTTGACCAGGCGGTAGAAGGAGCGCGAGGCGACCATCCGGATGAACCGGTCACCGCGGCGGTCCCGGCGGGCGATCACCTGGTCGAACCCCTGGCGGTAGAGCATCACCATCTCGGGCAGCAACCGCGGCGGGTGCTGCAGGTCGGCGTCCATGATGACGACCGCGTCGCCGGTGGCCCGGCGCAGGCCGGCGAGCATGGCCGCCTCCTTGCCGAAGTTGCGGCTCAGCGACGTGTAGCAGACGGCCGGGTCGGCCGCGGCGAGCCGGCGCAGCGCCGCCAGCGTGCCGTCCTCGCTGCCGTCGTCGACGTACACCACCTCGACGTCCACGTCGGTCAGCTCGGCGAGCGCGGCGCTGAGCATCTCGTGCAGCCGCTCCACCGACGCTTCCTCGTTGAAGCAGGGCACCACCACCGACAACCGCACGGTGCTCACCCCGCCCGGCCCGGACACACGCATCCGGCGCCCATGCCGTCAGAGGCGGTAGACAAGCGTGCCATCGACATCCTCCCGGGTGATGCCCAGCCCGTCGACCGGCCGGTTCTCGATGCCCTCCCACGGCGTCCCCGCCGCGCGGCTCGGCACCGCGACGACCGACCGCACGCCGATCCCGCGCAGGTAGGCCACGCTGCCCGCGTCGGGGAACGTCGCCACGGCGACCCGCGTCTGGGCCTGGGTGACCGGCTCGAAGCCGCCGAGCCCGTTGGTGATCCGGGGGAACCCGTCGGTGGACCACAGCATGTAGTTCAGATCGCCCACCCCGCCGGCCGGCAGCACCAGCATCGGTTCCGGCGCGGTCCGCATCGCGGCCGGTGGCGTCGGCACGGTCGGGTGCGGCGTGCGGTTGACGCCCTCCAGCGTGACCAGGGCGAGCGGCACCAGCAGGACCAGCGCCGCCGCGGCCCGGGACACGCGTGCGGCCGCGGGCCGGCGCCACGACTCGGCCAGCGCCGTCACCAGCCCGGCCGCCAGCACGGCGAGCAGCAGGCTGGTCCAGTGCATCATCCGGCCCGGGGTACGCAACGCGTCCCAGCCCGGCAGGAGGTTGGACAACGTCAGGTAGCCGGGGTCGCCGTCCCCGCCGAGCGTGGCGCCCAGGCCCAGCAGCACGGTGCCGGCCACGCCGAGCCCCAGCGCGATCCGGTGCCGCACCGGGAACGCCGAGACGAACAGCCCCGCCGCGGCCAGCCCGATCAGCGTCATGCCGGGTAGCAGCGCCATCTCCGGCGGCCAGGACAGCTGCTCGCGGGCGGCGGCGTGCCGTTCCCCCCACAGCCACGAGTCGCCCGGCGCGGTGACGAACCCGATCAGCGGCGGGGAGAACATCTTGGTCCAGTCCAGCGAGCGGACGGCCTGCGGGTTGAGGTCGACCACGCGCAGGTAGACCAGACCGAGCAGCAGCGTCACGGTGCCGAACACGGCGCCGCCGGCCAGGTCCGCGACGAGCAGCCGCCGGCCGAACGGGGGGCGCTCGCGCTTGCGCCACCAGGACCAGCCGTAGCAGCCGGCCGCCACCAGCACGGCGGCCAGCAGGAAGTAGACGAGCGGCAGCCCGATGCCGAAGCCGAGCGTCACCTGCCAGGCCGCGACGAGCCACCCGGCCACCGCCCAGCCGGGCCGGCGGCGCTCCGGCCGGTATCCGTGACGCAGCGACCAGCCGTGGCCGCGCGCCAGCATCGCCAGCGCCAGCGCGATCCCGCCGCTGGACAGGATGTTCAGGTGGCCGGAGTGCGCCAGCCGCCAGGGCGCGTACGCCCACGCGATCCCGGCGACCGCACCGCCCCAGCGGTTGGCGCCGAGCTGCCGGGCCAGCGCGTACGCCCCGAGGAACGCCAGCGCGTGCAGCAGCACGTAGAGCACGTTGTAGCGGATCACAGCGGCCTCGAAGCCGGAGCCGAGCATCCCGAACGGGGCGTACCCGAGCAGCGTGTCGCTGTAGGCGTAGGTGTAGCGCTCCGGGTAGAACGTGTTCGAGTTCCAGAGGTTGGCCGGGTCGCTGAGCAGGGCGTGCCCCGACCAGGCGACCTGCCACGCCTGCAACGTCGGGTCGCCGAGGTCGCCGGGGATCGTGGTCGCCGGGTGCCGCATCGTCGGCCAGGTCAGCACCACCGCCAGCAGCAGGCTGCCCAGGATCGCCAGCGTCCACTCCGGGTTCGGCCGCCACCGGCGTCTGCCGTCGGAGGGGCGGTCGTCCGAGGGGCGGTCGTCCGAGGGCGGCTCGGCGGGAGGCCGCGCGGGACCGGTGTCCTCAGCGGCCGGCGGGGCGACGGCGGGCCGGATCTTCATGGGATAGATGCTTCACGATGCTGCTGGTCCTGTCGATCCGCTGTCCGAAATGTGGTTGAAACTTCCGGCCGGAATACCGGAAGGGCCGGCTACTCGAACCGGTCGGCGAGCGCCGACAGCTTACTGACGTACGCCGGCCAGTCGTAGCCCTCGGGAACGTTCCGGTTGTCCCGCCCCAGCCCGATCGCCGCGTCGTGCTGCTCGCGCATGACGTCGGCGTGCCCGGCGTGCCGGGCCAGGTCGACGCAGACGTGCACGATGACATGGTGCAGTGTCACGTCCTGCCGGCCCGGCTGCCACCACGGCACCCGCCCCGGCGCGTCCAGCGGCAGCGTCTCGATCGTCTCGTCCGCGAACGCCCCGACGCGGCGGTACAGGTCGATCAGCCCGTCCTTTGTCTCGTCGGCCCGGGCGTACCAGTCCGCCTGCGGGTCGCCGTCGAACGCGTCGTCCGGAACCAGTTCCCCGGGGGTGGGGAACTGGCGGCCGAACGTGGTCCCGAAGTAGCCGGCCTCGACGTTCAGGCAGTGCTTGAGCAGGCCCAGGAAGTTGTTGCCGGTCGCGGTGCGGGGAAGCCGGGCCTCACGTTCGCTCAGCCCGTCGAGCTTCCAGATCAGATTCTCCCGGATCGCGCGCAGGTAGTGGTGCAGCGTTGCCTTCGGGTCGTACGGCTCACTCATGCCCGACACTCTTCCGCATGGGTCGGACATCGTGGGGGCGGCGTCAGCCGGTCTGGCTGCTGTCCTTGTGCGCGCCCCACCCGTGCCAGCGCTCGATCTCGATCCAGGCGCTGACCCGGGCGCGGTCCCGCCGGGGGTAGGGGCGCCCGGTGTAGTGCTGCGAGATCCGGTCGATGTCCGCCAGGCCGTCGTCGTCGCGCAACTCGGCGACGCGCCCGATGAGGCTGACGTGGGTGTACCAGTTCTCCTCGTCCAGCACGGTCAGGGAGACCCGGGGATCGCTGCGCAGGTGCGCCAGCCGGCGGCGGCCCTCGTCCATGTTCACCAGGACGCGGCCGTCCTCCCACAGGTACCAGGTGGCCGCGGACACCGGCTGGCCGTCGCGCAGCGTGGCGATGACGGCCGGGTTCGGCTTGCGCAGCATGGCGACGGCGGGCTCGGGCAGCGGCGGCTTCGACATGGCTCTCACTCTACGTACCCGCCGGGTCCGCCGCTGGTCATGCGGACGGCGCCGCCCGGACGGGCTCCCCGGCGGCGCCCGCCGGGGAGCCCGTCGCACGCCGGTCAGGCGCGTGCGCTCCACTGCTGGTTGGTGCCGCCGTGGCAGTCCCAGAGGTTGATCCTGGTCCCGTTGGCGGTGCCGTAGCCGGCCGCGTCCAGGCAGCGCCCGGACTGGACGCCGCTGATCGTGCCGTTGGCGTTGAGGTTCCACTGCTGGTTGGGCTGGCCGTTGCAGTCCCAGATGATCACGCTGGTGCCGTTCGCGGTGCCCCGCCCACTCGCGTCGAGGCACTTGTTGCCAAGCACCTGCAACTGCTTGGCCGAGGTGTAGGTCCAGCGCTGCATGGTGCCGCCCCAGCAGTCGTACAGCTGCACCGCGGTGCCGTTCGTGGTGCTGCCGTTCGGCACGTCCAGGCACCGGCCCGAGCCGGCGCCGACGAGCTGCACGTTCTGGTACGTGCCGCCGCCGCTGCCGGGGGTGCCGATGCTGCCTGACACCGACTGCAACGCGCGGTACCAGACCGCTGCCATCTTGTCGTAGCCGGTGGCGGTCGGGTGGATGCCGTCGATCAGGTCGGCGGTGGTCAGCGCCGAGTGCTGGTCGACCAGGTGGACCCGCTTGCCGGCGTTCACCTTCGACTGCACGATGCCGGGCAGCGCGGCGTTGAACGTGCGCACCGCCGCCGCCTGGCCGGAGTTGGCGAGCGGGATGATCTGCGCGACGAACACGTCCGCGTTCGGCGCCGTGGTGGTGATGCGGTCGATGAGCGAGGAGAGCCGGTTCGGCGCGGTCGAGACGTTGTAGTTCTGCAGGATGTCGTTGGTGCCGATGTGCAGCAGCACGGTGCGCGGCTGGTAGGCGTTCAGCCAGCCGGTGATGTTGGCGTCGATCTGGTCGATGCGCCAGCCGGGGTGGCCCTCGTGGTCGTGGTCGCCGAGGTTGCCCGGCCCGTTGAACTGCGAGCCGACCAGGTCGACCCGGTAGCCGCCGCCGGCCAGCCGCTGCCACAGGCCGATCCGGTAACCGCCCGGCACCTGGGTGCCCTCGGTGATGGAGTCACCGAGCGGCATCACCCGGGTGCCGCCGTTGGACTCCGCGCCCGCCGGGCCGGCGGGCGTCAGCACGCCGGCGGCCAGCAGCGCCAGCGCGGCGCCCGCGGTGAGCCATCTCCTCGCTCCGGTACGCATGAACGCTCCTCTCACGGGCTGGTGCAGGTCAGGGACGGGGTGGACGGTGAGCCGTCGGCGATGAAGCCGAACGTGGTCGAGCCGGACGCGGGCACGGAGCCGTTGTACGCCGCGTTGCGGACGGTCGCCGTGGATCCGCTGGTGCTCAGCGTGCCGCTCCAGACCTGGCTGATGCTCTGACCACCGGCGAGGTTCCACCGCACCGACCAGCCGTTGAGCGCCGCGGCGCCCGCGGTGACCGTCACCTCGGCCTGGAAACCGCCGGACCAGGAGTTGGTGGTGCGGTAGGTCGCGGTGCAGGCGTCGCCGGTCGGCGGCGGCGTGCTGGGCGGCGGGGGAGAGGAGGGTGGCGGGGTCGACGGGGGGACCGGCGGCGGGGTGCCGCTGAGGCCGGAGGTGAACCACCAGTGGTCGATGTTGAACAGCGAGCCGCTGCCGCCGGTGAACCGCAGGTAGAGGTCGTGGGTGCCGGTGGCGCCGCTGACCGGGCAGCTCGGGTTGGTCCAGGTCTGCCAGTCGCCGGTGGGGGTCACCTGGCAGGTGCCCACCAGCGGGCCGGTCACGCTGTCCAGGCGCAGCTCGATGGACCCCCCGCTGCCGGCCGAGGCCACCATGGCGGTGAACTTGGTCGCGCCGGCGCCGAAGGCCACGCCCTTGACCTTGATGTAGTCCCCGTTGTCGATGTAGCCGACGTTCCTCCCGCCCAGGGAGGACGCCTCGGTCTCGACCCCCAGCCCCCAGGCCATCGTCTCGGCCTCCTGCCGGGAGTACGGGTTCACGGTGCCGACCTGCGGGGCGCCGGTGGTGGTCATGTTGATCGTGGGGATCGAGCCGTCAGCGCCGTAGGAGAACTTCTCCACCGCCACCGACCTGGTGAAACCGCCGCCGCCGGGCAACGCGCCGTTGTGGTAGAAGAAGTACGAGTTGCCCTTGAAGTCGATGATCCCGGGATGGTTGGTGAAGCTGCTGCCCTGGGTCGGCATGATCGTCCCGCGGTACGTCCACGGGCCCAGCGGCCCGGGCGCGGTCGAGTAGGCGACGAACTCCGAGCAGCACTTGGCCGCGAACGCCATGTAGTAGAGGCCGTTGCGCTTGTACACCCACGGCCCCTCCTCGTAGAGGGTCGGCCGGTTCGCGTCACCGGTCCGCGCCCCGAAGCCCGCGGTGGTCAGCGGGATCTGGGTGGGGCTGCCGGAGTACGAGGTCATGTCCGCGTTCAGCTTCACGTACCACAGTCGCGGGTTGCCCCAGTACAGGTACGCCTGGCCGTCGTCGTCGATGAACACCGTCGGGTCGATCTCGCCGTTGCTCACCAGCGGACGCCCGATGGCGTCACGGAACGGCCCGGTGGGGCTGTCCGCCACCGCCACCCCGATGCCCATCTGGCCGGTCGCCCGGACGACCATCGGCACGTACCAGTAGAACTTGCCGTTGCGCTGGACCGCCTGGCCGGCCCACGCGTCCTGCTTGGCCCAGCTGAACGTGGCGAGGCTGAGCGGCGACCCGTGGTCGGTCCAGTTCACCATGTCGTCGGACGAGAAGACCCGCCACTCCTTCATGGTGAACCAGGTCGAGTTGTCCTCGTCGTGGCCGGTGTAGAGGTAGACGCGGCCGTCGTGGACCAGCGGGGCCGGGTCGGCCGTGTAGATCGTCTGCACGATCGGGTTGTCCGCCCGGGCGACGGTCGGGGTCAGCCCTCCGGCGATGACCGGGGCCAGCCCCAGCAGGGCGAGCATCGTCACGGCCAGCGCGAGCCATCGTCTGGTCCGGCGGTCGGGTCTCCATAGCGTTGAGGTCACAGGTCGTCTCCCCGGTAGGCCGCGCCGCGGCGGATGGGTACGGTCGGCGAAGGTCGGGCCGTCACGCCCGGCTCCACTTCTGGCTGCTGCCGCCGGTGCAGGCGGACAGGACGATCGGGGTGCCGTTGCCGGTCCCGCCGCCGTTCGGGCTCAGGCACAGTCCGGACTGGACGCCGGTGATCGTGCCGTCGGTGTTGACGTTCCACTGCTGGTTGGCGCCGCCGTTGCAGTCCCAGATGATGACCCGGGTGCCGGACGAGGTGCCCTGGCCCTCGGCGTCGAGGCACTTGCCGCCGTACACCTGGAGCTGCCGGCCGGAGGTCGCCGTCCACTGCTGGTTCGCGCCGCCGTTGCACTCCCACAACGTCACCTGGGTGCCGTTGGTCTGGGACTGGTTCGGCACGTCCAGGCAGCGGCTGGAGTTGGGGTTGAGCAGGGCGCCGCTCGTACCCCCGGGGTTGCCGCCCGGGCCGGCGACCACCGACAGGTCGTCGAACTGGGCGGTCTCGCCCTGGCTGGTGCCGAAGCCGACCTGGCCGGTGCCGAACGTGGAGTCGGTGACCGTGCCGACAGTCGTGCCGTCGATGGTGGCGGTGATGGTGGAGCCGGCGAAGCCCAGCGCGAGGCTGTGCCAGCGGTCGGTGCCGAGCGCGGCGACGTTCCCGCTGCGCAGCGTGGCGAGCTGCCCGGCGGTGTTGTTGCGCAGGATCGACCACGAGCCGGAGTCGGTGACCCGCAGGAAGTAGCCGTTGTACCGGCCGATCGGGTCGAGGTTCGTGGTGCCGACGCGGCCCTGGATCTGGGCGTAGCCGGACTGTTCGAGCAGGACGTCGGCGGAGACGGTGTAGTTGCCCCAGCTCAGGTTCCCGCCGTAGGTGGCCGGGTCGGCGAGCGTCTTCCAGGTGATCGGGGCCTGCGCGGACATCTGCCGCAGGCACATGCCGGCCCGGCCGCCGCCGCAGCCGACGGTCTCGAACGCGCCCTGCATGTCCTGGAGGTACTTCGGTATCCGCCCGGCCGCGTAGCCGTCGAAGTCGTCGCGGTACGGCAGGCCGAGCGAGCCCTGTGCCGGGCTGGTGGCGGTGCCCTTGCCCTGCCCGGTGGTCGTGGTGACGGTGTAGAGGTGTCCGGGCTGGACGGTGAGCGAGAACGATCCGCCCGACGGGGTGATGTCCGCACCGCGGACGAAGAAGTCGTTCGGGTTCGTCGAGTTCAGGTTCGTGGACCAGACGTGCACCTGACCGGTGGAGAGCCCGCCGGTGACGTTCACGGTGAGCTGCTGCGCCGATGTGGCGTCCATGGTCTCGATGACGGTGCTGTAGTCGCCGCCGGTGGGGGAGCGCAGCGACACGTAGCTGCCGTTGTTGCGGTTGCCGCCCAGGTAGCCCGAGGACGAGTCGAGGTAGCGCCAGCCGGGCGCGGTGAACTGGGTGGTGTGCGCCAGCGCCCAGGTGTTCTTGCCGACCGAGTACCAGCCGGACCAGGGCTGGTTGGCCAGGATCAGCCCGACCGTGGACCAGGGCAGGTTCGGTGTGATCGCGGCGATCAGGTCCCAGTTGAGGTAGGCGACCATCCGGCCGTCGATGTAGCCGCGGTTGATGCCGCGGGCCAGCGGCTTGGCGCCGTCGTTGTAGTCCTGCGAGCCGCCCTCGCTGTTCCACAGCGTCTTGCCGGTGCTGGTGGCGGTGGACGAGACGGTGCAGGTGGTCTGCGCGCTGAGGTAGCCGCACGGGTAGTGGCCGCTGAGCACGTCGATGCTGTTGCGCAGCGTGGTGTTGCCGGCGACGGCGTTCGCCGGGCCCCAGCTGCCCGGGTAGTCGTCCCCGTAGATGATCTTCACGCCGCTGTAGCCGTTGGCGTTCAGCGCCTGACGCAGGCTGATGGTCCAGTTCGCGTCGGTCCGCTTCTCGTTCTGGGCGGCGGTGATGTAGTCCATGGTCAGGTTGTGCTGCCGCGCGCAGCCCAGCCAGTCCACGAAGTAGTTGATCATGTCCTGGGACATGAAGTTGCCGTTGCCGATCCACCCGGGAGCGCCCCAGGGCAGTGCCGCCAGCTTGATGGCGGGGTTGCGGGCCTTGGCCTGCTCCATGATCCACCACTGGTAGCCGCGGTTGCAGTTGAGATCGCCCCGGACGTGCTCGTGGCTCGGCTCGGAGCCGCTGGTGGAGTTGGTGTCGCCGCCCATCTCGACCTTGAGGATCTGCAACGCGGCGCCGTGGCCGGGCTTGAACAGGTAGTCCAGGATCTGCCCGCGTTGCGGCTCGGGATAGTCGATCAGCAGCCGGCTGTTGCCGCCGCCGCCGCTGACCGCGCCGACCCCGTCGAACGTCTGGCCGCCGGAGGCGCCGTTGACGGTGATCGAGGTGGCCGCCTGCGCGGGGGTCGCGGCGAGCGTCAGGCCGCCGCCGGTGGCGGCCAGGGCGAGAGCGAGGGCGGGTGCGGCGAGACGCGATGGCCCGGATCGGACGGGCCGGGGACGGGGGATCACCATGACGGCTCCTCGGGTACGCGCGGGCGCCCCGACCGTCCGGGACGGTGCCTCGCGAGTTGTGGATGGCCGTCGGTGTAAACGCTAACAGCAGCGGTGCGGTGGCCCCAGGGGTGCCGGTGGTGGTGGCCTGCGGGGTCGTGAATGTTAGCGCAAACATCGACCAGAGTTAATTAGAGCACATCCCGGCGTCCGGCGGGGCGTCGGTCGTCCCGCCGGTGCCGGGCCGGGGGTGCCGCGGTGCCACCCCTCGGCCCGGCTCCCCGTGCGGGGATCGGCGGGCCGGCCCGGTCAGGGGCTGGTGCAGCTGACGCCGCTGGGCGCCGTGGCGCCGTTCCCGGTGGCGGTGAACCCGAACGTCGTCGAGGCGTTCGCGCCCAGCGTCCCGTTGTACGCCGCGTTGCGGACCGACACCGAGCCGGAGGTGCCGGTGTTGACGCCGTTCCAGAGGCTGCTGATCGCCTGGCCGGAGGCCAGGGTCAGGCGTACGGTCCAGCCGTTGAGCGTGGCGGCGCCGTTGTTGGCCACCGTGACCTCGGCCTGGTAGCCGCCGGGCCAGGTGTTCACGGTCCGGTAGGTGGCGGTGCAGGCGCCCGGCTCACCGGTCGGCGGGGGCGTGGTCGGCGGAGGCGTGGTGGGCGGAGGCGTGGTGGGCGGGGCGGTGGTCGGCGGCGCGGTGGTGGGCGGCGGTGTGGTGGACGCGAACTGGCTGAAGAACCGCCAGATCTCCCCCGACGTCCAGGTCCGGGAGTCGTTCGGGCTGGACGACCCGTCCACCGGGCTGGGGGTGTGGTCGCCGTCGAACGCGGCCCACTGCACCGGGTAGCCCTCGCGGCAGCCGGAGTACGTGGTGGTGATGTGGGTGAGGCTGCCCCGGCTCGGCTCGCGCGGGCTCTGCGCGGTGCAGCCGTTGTTGCGGACGAACGTGTCCCGCAGCGACCGGCCCGCGGAGATGTTCAGCACGCTGTCGTAGATGCCGTGGATGCCGAAGTAGGCGACCGGCTGGGTGCCGCCGTTGCAGCCGCTGAGGTTGGCGCCGGAGATGACGGTGACCGCGCGGACGACAGTGGGCCGGGCGCAGGCCACCGCGTAGCTCATCGCCCCGCCGTAGCTCCAGCCGAGCGCGAACCGCTGGCTGGTGTCGACGCAGAGGTCGTTCTCGATCTGCCGGGAGATGTCGTCGAACAGCGTCAGGTCGCGGCCGTTGGTGTTGGCCCAGCCGTTGTCGATGCCCTGCGGCGCGACGAAGATCGTGCTGTTGTTCGACAGCGGCAGCAGGCCGTAGTAGCCGGCCGAGGCGACGTTGTTCGCCGAGCCGTTGAGCCAGTGGAACCCGAAGATCAGCCGGTACGGGCGGTTGCGGTCGTACCCGTCCGGGATGCGCAGGATGTAGCTGCGGTTCTGTCCGCCGCTGGAGATGGTGCGCGTCCCGCTGGACAGCGTGGGTGCCTTGCCGCAGCCGGCGGTCGCGGCGAGTGTGCCGTTCGTCGACGCCTGTGCCGTCTCGCCGAGGCCGCCGTTGAGCGCGCCGCCGGCGACCGCCGCGAGGAGCACGGCCGCGGCGGCGATGGATGAGAGAAGCGGTGTTCGTTTCGCCATTGCTTGACTCCTTGCCCTGGGTGGCGGTGCAGGCCGGACCGTCCGTCGATGCCGACGTCGCCTGCGAAGAGGGCGCGGAGCCGCGCGTGCGGCCGGGGCCGAAGTCGTCCGTGGCCGCCTGCGTCGGCGTGCATCGGCGGAGCGGCCCGGACCGGTCACCGACCGGCGGGGCGGCGAGGAAGGTGCCTCGGGTCGCCTTGCCGATTGCGGGGGTGACGGGGAGCGTGCCCTTCGCTCCCGTGCCGGAACATAGCAGGTTATCGATAACATGTTCAACCGGCCGGGCCCGGAGGAGTGCCGGGTGGGCCGCCGGGTGAGCGCTCACAGGAGCGTACGGCGCGGGCGGCGCCGCCTGCTCAGGCGTGGTCGGCCAGGGCCCGCAGGTCGCAGCCGGCGAGGGCGTCCGGCTGGGGTACGCGGGCCAGGTCGGCCTCCGCGAGCCCGAGTCGCCGGTACGCGGTGTGCAGCGCCGCGACCACGGCGCCCAGCGCGCCGGAGAGGTCGCCGAGTTCCGCGCCGTGCACTGTCGCCTCGGCAGCGGGCACGATCTCGTGCAGCCGGCCGCGCAGCCGGACCAGGTCGGGTGTGAGCGCGTGGGAGATGCCGCCGCCGAGGACGATCACCTCCGGTTCGTAGGCGACCACCGCCGCGGTGAGGATGACCAGCAGCGCCTGCTCGACGTACTGCCGGACCGGCGCCAGGCGGGGGTCGGCCGAGCGGAACACGTCGGCCGCGTTGTCGAACGACAGGCCGAGCTCGCGGGCCCGGGCGAGGATGCCGGAGCCGCTGATGATCCGTTCGAGCGGTGCGCCGAGCGGACCGGCGGGCAGGTGGCCGAACTCGCCGACCAGGCCGCTGCGCCCCCGGAACAGCCGGCGGTCGATGGCGACGCCGGCGCCGAGCCCCGCCCCGATGGTGAGCATCACCGCGGTCTGCGCGTCCCGGGCGGCGCCGAAGCGCAGCTCCCCGAGCAGCGCGTAGTTGGAGTCGTTGTCCACCTCGACCGCGGTGCCCAGGTGCTTCTCCAGCAGCCGCAGGAACAGCGGGTCCTCCACCTGGGGCAGGTTCGGGGCGTTGGAGACCGCCCGGTCGCCCTGCCGGACGGCGCCGGGCAGGCCCACCGCGACGCAGTCGAGCCGTTCCCGGTCGGCGCCGACTGTCGCGACGATCAGGTCGGCCAGCCACTGGGCCAGCCGGGGGGCGTCGTAGTCGGCGGGCGTGGGCACGGTCCGGCCGGTCAGCGGCCGGGCGGCGAGGTCGGCGACGACCAGCCGGACGTTGGAGCCTCCGACGTCGACCCCGCAGACCACGCCGCGTCCGGCGGCGATCGCCACCCGGGTCGCCCGCCGGCCCCGGGTGGTGGTCGGCGCGCCGTCGGTCTCGGTCAGCAGCCCTTCGTCGAGCAGTTGTTCCACGATCCGCGACACGGTGGCGGGGGAGAGGTCGGTCTCCTGGCCGATGGCCGTACGGCTCACCGGACCATGGGTCAGCACGTGGGCCAGCACCGTGGACCGGTTCGCCGCCCGGGGTGCCCGAGATTCCACGCCCACCTCCGCCGATTTTATTTCCGACCGAATGCTAAAGCTGCGCCGGTGGATGAGCAACCACCCCGGGCCATGTCGTCCCGGCGGACTTCCCCGGCGCGCCCCGTCTCCGGCTCCCGCCCGGCCCAAGCGCGAAACCCGAGGTGAAGCGCGGTGGAGGAGTGCCGGACGGAGTGGGTCGAATCTCTGACCAGCACTCTTGACTCCCTGTGATGAACGCGATAATACTTTCACCCTGAACGGAAATAGAGGTCGCCGGCCCCCAGGGACGGCGGCGGGTGCCCCCGCACGCGCCGTGCCGGTCGCATCGGACCCCCGTGTCAGTCCGGAATCACCGGTTCCAGACCCCGTTGCTGTGAAGGGAAGAGCAATGATTCTCAGCCGTAGACGTGGTGCCGCCCTCGGCGCGCTCTGCGCCCTGGCGCTCATGGTCGGCGCCTGCTCGAACGAGACCTCCGGGAGCGGCGGCGCGTCGAGCGGCCCGCGTACCGAACCCAGCCTGTCGTTCGTCGGCCCCGGCGGCGAGACGCCGACCGCCGCCGACCAGCTCTCGCTCACCCCCGAGGAGCGGCAGAAGGTCAAGGACGGCGAGTACTCCGCCGCCTTCGTCTGGCACGAGGGCTCCGCGCTGACCAAGGCCGTGGAGTCCGGCGTCCGCAAGGAGTTCGACCAGCTCGGCATCAAGGTGCTGGCCAGCACCAGCGCCGAGTTCGACGCGGCACGGCAGGCCAACAACGTGCAGACAGTGCTGGCGCTCAAGCCCGACCTGATCGTCACCATCGCCGTCGACCCGACCGCGGCGGCGGCGGCCTTCAAGCCCGCCGTGGACGCCGGCGTCAAGCTCGTCGTGATGACCACCCCGCCGAAGGGCTACAAGTCCGGCGAGCAGATCGTCGGCATCGTCACCGCCGACCTGACCGCGTTCGGCAAGGCCAACGCGGAGATGCTCGGCAAGGCGCTCGGCGGCAAGGGCAAGGTCGGCTACGTCTACCACGACGCCGACTTCTGGTTCACCAACCAGCGGGACAAGGCGTTCAAGGACTGGCTGGGCTACCTCTACCCGGACATCGAGATCGTCGAGGAGGCCGGGTTCTCCGACCCGGCGCGCACCGAGGACATCGCCACCGCGATGCTGACCCGCCACGCCGACCTCAAGGGCGTCTACGTCGCCTGGGCCACCGCCGCCGAGGGCGTGCTCGCCGCGACCCGGCAGCAGGGCCGTACCGACGTCAAGATCGTCACGAACGACCTGGAGGCGAACCTCGCCGTCGACATGGTCAAGGGCGGCAACGTCGCCGGTGTCGTCGCCAACGGCTCGACCCGCCTCGGCGAGAACCTGGGCATCGTGGCCGCGTACGGCCTGCTCGGCAAGAAGGCCCCGGAGCTGGTCGTCGGATCGCCGATGGCCGCCACCAAGGACAACATCGCCGACGCCTGGCGCGACGACTACGGCCAGGAGCCCCCGGCCGAGGTGCTCGGCAACTGACGCCGGGCCGCGAGGTCCGGGGCCTCCCCGAACGGGCCCCGGACCTCGCCGGACGCGGCCCGGCCCACCGCCGGGACCGCGACCACCGCGAGACGAGAGGAAGAAGCACATGGGGTACGTCCAGACAGTCCTCGGGCCGGTGCCTCCCGAGTCGCTCGGCCGGGTGCTGAGCCACGAGCACCTCGGCGCGCTGGTGCCCGGGCCGTGGCTGTCCGGTGGCGCCGGGGACGACCGCGCCGACCTCGCCGCCGGCGCGGTGAACGGACTGCCGGAGCTGGGCTTCGGCACGATCGTGGACCTGTCCCCGTACGAGGTGGTCGGTCACGACGTGACGCTGCTGCGTGAGGTGGCACTGCGTACCGGCCTGCACGTGGTCGCCGGGTCGGCGATCTACCTGGAGCCGTACTCCCCGGGCTGGGCGCTGTCCGCGAGCGTGGACGAGATGCGGGAGCGCTTCGTCGCCGACGCCACGATCGGCGTCGGGGACACCGGGATCAAGGTCGGCATCTTCGGCGAGCAGGCCACCGGCCTGAACGAGATCACCCCGCACGAGGAGAAGTGCCTGCGGGCCGCCGCCCGCGCCCACGTCGCCACCGGCCTGGCGGTGAACACCCACACCACCCACGGCACGATGGCGCTGGAGCAGGTCGAGATCCTGCGCGAGGAGAAGGCCGACCTCTCCCGCGTCGTCATCGGCCACCTGGACATCAACCCCGACCCGGACTACCTGCGGGCCGTGCTGGCCACCGGCGTCAACATCGCCTTCGACACGCTCGGCAAGCAGTTCTGGGACTTCGTACTCGCCCCGCTGCCGGCCGACCCGCCGGAGGGCGAGTTCGCCAAGCGCGCGTACCACCGGCCCGACCGGGCCCGGCTGGACATGCTCGCCGGGCTGGTCCGGGACGGGTACGCCGACCGGATCCTGCTCTCGATGGACCTGACCGGCGCCGAGGCGTACCTGAACCCGGGCACGCACGGCCGCCTCGGGTACTCGTACCTGGGCCGGGAGATCGTGCCGGGTCTCGCCCGGCTCGGTGTGCCGCCGGAGGCGATCGACCAGATGCTGACGGCCAACCCGGCCCGGCTCCTGACGGTCGGCTGATGGCCGCGCATCCGCGTCCGTGCGGCTACGTCGCCGGCGTCGACCTCGGCGGCACCAAGCTGCGGGCCGCGCTCGCCGACCTCGACGGTCTCGTCCTGGCCGAGCAGGTGCAGCCGACCGACCCCCGGGGCGGCACGGCGGTGGCGGCGCAGATCGACGCGCTGCTGCGCGAGCTGGCCGCCCGGGCCGGCGTCGACTGGTCCGACGTGCGGGCCAGCGCGATCGGCCTGCCCGGCGTACCCGACCCGGCCACCGGCGCCATCGAGCTGTCGCCCAACGTCTCCGACCTGGAGGCCCTCGACGTGCGGGCCGAGCTGACCCGCCGGCTGGGCCACCCGGTCGTGCTGGACAACGACGTCAACATGGCCGCCGCCGGGGAGCGGTGGCTGGGCAGCGGTCGTAGCCACCGGCACTTCGTGTTCGTGGCGGTCGGCACCGGCGTCGGTATGGGCATCGTGCTCGACGGCGAACTGGTCCGCGGCGCGCGTGGCGCGGCCGGGGAGATCTCCTACCTGCCCCTGGGCACCGACCCGTTCGACAAGGACAACCAGGTGAAGGGCGCGCTGGAGGAGGCGGTCGCGGGCGCGGCCCTCGCCGCCCGCTACCGCGCGGTGTCCGGCGAGCAGGCGAGCGTGCCCGACGTCTTCGACCGGGCCGCGGCCGGTGACCCGGGCGCCCTCGCGGCCATCGACGAGGAGGCCCGCCTGATCGCCCTGGCGGTCGTCGCGGTCACCGCCGTCCTGGACCCGGAGGCGGTCGTCCTGGGCGGCGGCATCGGCTCCCGTGCCGAACTCGTCGAACCGGTCCGGCGCTGGGTCGCCGCGCTCAGCGCGGACGCCCCGTTGATCAAGACCAGCCGGCTCGGCGACCGGGCCGGCCTGCTCGGCGCCGTCGCGGTCGCCCGCCGGGAGGCCGACGTCCGCGACGACGCACCGGCCCACCGGAACACCTCTTTCCAGACAGCGGAGGGACGATAGATGACCCACACCGATGCGGCGGTGAAGACCAGCGCCGTCCCGGCCTGGCGCCGGATCAACTGGCGCGACTACGTGGTCTACATCGGCTTCGCGGTCGTGTTCCTGTTCTTCGCCATCACCCAGGGCGGCAACGGCTTCCTGACCACGAGCAACCTCACCAACATCGTCATCCAGACCGCGCCGATCACGATCATGGCGGTCGGGCTGGTCTTCGTACTGGCCGCGGGTGAGATCGACCTGTCCATCGGCTCGGTCGTCGCGCTCTCCGCGCTCGTCGGCGCGGTGACGATGCGGGAGACCGACAGCATGCTGCTCGGTGTGGCGGCGGGCCTCGCCGCGGGCGCGGCGGTCGGCCTGGTCAACGGCGTCTTCGTGACGCTCGTCCGGCTGCCCAGCTTCCTGGTCACGCTCGCCACCATGGGCGCGGTGGCCGGTCTGGCCCGCGAGGTCACCGGCCTCCAGTCGGTGCCGGTCAGCAACGACGCGTTCCTGTCCTTCTTCGGCCAGGGCGAGATCCTCGGCATCCCCGGCCTGGTGCTCTGGTCGGTGGCGGCCGCGGTGGTCGGCTACCTCGTGCTGCGGCAGACCCGGTACGGCGCGCACACGCTCGCCATCGGCGACAACGTGGCGGCGGCCCGGGTCAGCGGCATCAAGGTGATCCGCGTCAAGATCATGGTGTTGATGGGCAGCGCGATGTGTGCGGCGCTCGCCGGCCTGCTCTACGCCGGCCGCCTCCAGGGCGCCCGGTACACCCTCGGCGAGGCCGACCTGATGTCCGTCATCGCCGCCGTCATCGTCGGTGGCACCAGCCTCTTCGGCGGCAAGGGCTCGATCATCGGCGCGGTGCTGGGCAGCCTGCTGATGGGCATGCTCAACAACGGCCTGATCCTGGCCGGCCTGTCCGTGTCCCAGCAGATGATGGCGCGCGGCGCGATCATCCTGGTGGCCGTCTCCCTCTCGCTGCGCGAGCGGCGAAGCTGACCCGGAAGGAAGCAACCGCATGTTTCTGGACCTGCTGCGACGCCGCAATCCGGGCCTGCTCGCCGCCGCCGCGAACCTGCACGACAGCGGTGACCTGCCCGCCAACTGCTACGCGCTGGACCTCGACACGGTAGCGGCGAACGCCGCCGCCATCCGGGCCGAGGCCGGCCGGCACGGGCTGTCGGTCTACGCCATGACCAAGCAGGTCGGGCGCAACCCCGACTTCTGCCGGACGGTCCGCGACGCGGGCATCACCGAGGCGGTCGGCGTCGACCTCCAGTGCGCGCTCGCCGACCGGCACGGCGGGCTCGGCATCGGTCACCTCGGTCATCTGGTGCAGATCCCCCGGCACGAGGCCGCGGTCGCCGCCGCGCTCGCGCCCGCGTACTGGACGGTCTTCAACGACGCCAAGGCCGCGGAGGCGGCCGCCGCGAGCGCGGCGGCCGGGCGGGAGCAGGCGCTGCTCGCCCGGATCGCGGCGCCGGGCGACCGGTTCTACCGGGGCCACGAGGGCGGCTGGCCGGCCGAGGAGATCGTCGCTGTCGCCCACCGGCTCGACGCCCTCGACGGCGCCCGGTTCGCCGGGGTCACCAGCTTCCCGACCCAGCTGTTCGATCCGGCCGCCGGGCGGGTCGTGCCGACCCCGAACCTCGGCACCCTGCGGGCCGCCGCCGTGGCGTTGCGCGCCGCCGGGTGGTCGCACGTCGAGATCAACGCCCCGGGTACGACGTCGGCGGCGATCCTGGCCATGCTGGCCGAGGCGGGCGTGACGCAGGTCGAACCCGGCCACGGGCTCACCGGCACGACGCCCTGGCACGCGGTCACCGACCTGGTCGAGGAGCCCGCCGTGCTCTACGTCAGCGAGGTGTCCCACCTGTGGGACGGGCGGGCGTACGTCTTCGGCGGTGGGCTCTACGTCGATCCGGTGCTCGGCCTGGGCGGCACCCGGGCGCTGATCGTGCCCCGGGGCGGTGGTCTCGACGACGCGTACCTGGTCGACGTCGAGATGCCCGCGCCCGAGGCGATCGACTACTACGCGATGGCCGACGTGACGGCCGCGCCGGGCGTCGCACCCGGAGACACGGTCCTGTTCGGGTTCCGGCCGCAGGCGTTCGTCACCCGGGCGCTGACCGCCGGTGTCACCGGTGTGCGGTCGGGCGCCCCGGCCGTGGCCGGTGTGTACGCCGCCGACGGTTCGGCGCCGATCGGGCTGGACGACATCGAGGCGGGCGACGGGCCCGGCACTGGTAACCAGGCGGCTCGCAGCGCAGGGAGGGCATGATGAGCACTGTCATCCACAAGGACGACGCGACCCGGGCGGGCGCCCCGCCGCTGCGGCTGAGCGGCATCCGCAAGCAGTTCGGCGGCGTGGTCGCGATCGAGCGCTTCGACCTGGAACTGGCCGCCGGGCAGATCACCGCGCTGGTCGGCGACAACGGCGCCGGCAAGTCCACCCTTGTGAAGATCATTTCGGGGGTTTACCAGCCCACCGAGGGTGAGCTGGAGATGCACGGGCGCCCGGTGACGTTCCGGGACGCCTCCGACGCCCGGCGGCAGGGAGTCGAGGTGGTCTACCAGGACCTGGCCCTGGCCGACTCGCAGCCGGTCTACATGAACATGTTCCTGGGCCGGGAGCTGACCCGCGGTCCGCTGCGCCTGCTCGACCGGCGCCGGATGGCCCGGGAGACGCAGGAGCTGGTGGACGCGCTGGACGTGCGCATCCCCAGCGCGAAGGCGACGATCCGGGACCTGTCCGGCGGGCAGCGCCAGGCGGTGGCGATCTGCCGCGCCACCGACTGGGCCAGCGGCCTGGTACTGATGGACGAACCGACAGCGGCGCTGGGCGTGGCCGAGACCGCCAAGGTGGAGCAGCTGATCCTGAAGCTGCGGGAACGTGGTGCCGCCGTGCTCGTCGTCAGCCACAACCTGGACCAGGTGTTCCGTATCGCCGACCGGGTGGCGGTGCTGCGCCGGGGACGCCAGGTCGGCGTCCGCGACATCACCGGGACCAGCCGCAACGAGATCGTCTCGATGATCACCGGCGCGTCCGAGGAGACCGGCCACCCCTGAGCCGCGCGGACCGCCGCGCGCACGATGACCCCGGGTGTCCCTCCCGGGGTCATCGGCGTTTCCGGCCCCGTTCGATCCGTCGTACGTAACGTTTCGGTGAACTCATGTGAACGCTGACACCGGGGTCATCCCGCACTTCGGGAGCGCTCTAATTTCACAGCGCGGGCGTGTTCAGTGAACACCGTTCACCCTATTGTTCACTCGTGCCTAATCCGGTAGAACACCAGGTAGGTCCGCAGCTCGGGCCATTCGCCTCGTGCTTCTAGGAGGGCTTCTCATGGCTCGTTCACCCCGTCCGGGCGCCTCCTCGCCCGCGCTCTCCCGCCGCGGCGTCCTGCAGTTGGGTGGCAGCGTCGCGCTCCTGTTCGCCACCGGCGCCTGCGCCGCGGACAGCGGCAGCAAGTCCACGGACGGCAAGTCCAGCGGCGCCTCCGCCAAGACGCTGCGCATCGCCGTCTCCAGCTATCTGTCGAGCTGGGACCAGGACTTCGTCGGTTTCGACCTGACCGCGCTGATGCTCTACAAGAACGTCTTCCCGTACCTGATCGACTACGGGGTCACCAACGCCGGCGGCAGCCAGATCCTCGACACCCAGAACATCACCCCGACGTTCGCCGAGTCGTTCGAGCCGGACGCCGAGCAGAAGGTGTGGACGCTCAAGCTGCGTCGCGGCGTCAAGTTCGCCAGCGGCAACGAGATGAAGGCCGCCGACGTGAAGTGGTCGAAGGACCGCGCGTTCGCCGCCCAGGCCAACGTGGCCGGCGTCTACCGCACCATCGGCCTGACCAGCGCGGACCAGGTCAAGGTCGTCGACGACTACACGGTGGAGTTCCACCAGGCGTTCCCGAGCGCGCTGACCCGGCAGATCCAGGCGATCTCGCTGTACGTCTTCGACTCCGTCGAGGCCAAGAAGCACGCCAGCGGCAGCGACCCCTGGGCCAAGGAGTGGTTCGCGAAGAACCCGCCGACCGGCGGCTACTTCAACGTCGCCAAGGCCACCCAGGGCCAGGAGATCGAGCTCAGCGCGAACACCGGCTACCCGGGCCCGGACCCGGCCAAGACGCCGACCATCCGGATCTCCGTGGTGCCGGCCGCCTCCAACCAGCGGCTCCAGCTCCAGGCCGGTGACATCGACATCGCCCTGGGCATCAGCCAGCGCGACATCCAGGACCTCAAGAAGGCGGCCGGCATCAAGGTCATCTCGGCGGCCAGCAACCGCCAGGTCGCCATCCAGATGTCGGTGACCGCCGCGCCGTTCAACGACGTGAACATCCGCAAGGCGCTCGCGTACGCGGTGCCCTACGAGCAGATCATCAACAACGTGTACGGCGGCGACGCCCGCGCGGCCAAGAGCCCGGTCCCGCTGGACATGCCCGGCTACGACGAGAGCGGCTACCCGTTCACCTACGACCTGGAGAAGGCGAAGGCCGCCATGGCCGCCGCCGGCCGGGCGTCGCTCGACTCCGAGCTGGTCTTCGAGGCCGACAACGAGGAGCAGCAGAAGATCGCCGTCCAGGTGCAGGGCGAGGCGGCGAAGGCGGGCATCCGGCTCAAGCTGACCCCGCTGGACCCGGCCACCCTGGGCGAGCGGCGGACGAAGAAGAACATCCCGCTCCAGATCACCTCCGGGCAGCTCTGGGTGGACGACGTCGAGTACATGCTGGCGACGAGCTTCGTCAAGGGCGCCAACCTCAACTACTCGAACTACAGCAACCCGGAGATCGAGCAGATCTACGAGAAGTCGCACACCACTGTCGACACGGCCGCCCGCAACGCGCTGTGGAAGCGGGTCCAGGAGATCCTCGCCGCCGACGTGCCGTGGGTGGTCATCTGCCAGCCCAACTTCAACCTGCCCGTCCGGGAGTCCGTCGCCGGCTGGGTGCAGCCGATGGACGGCCTCGCCCGCCTGCGCTACCTGAGCGCTTCGGCCTAGGGACGTCACCCACCCATGCGCATCTTCCGGTTCGTCGTCAGGCGACTACTCCAGCTGATCCCCGTTCTGCTCGGAGTGGTCGTCCTGGCCTTCCTCCTGGTCCGAGTGCTGCCGGGCGACCCGGTCCGCAGCATCCTCGGGCAGAACGCCACAGAGGAGGACGCCGCCGCGGCCCGTGCCCGCTTCGGGCTGGACCAGTCCCTGTGGCAGCAGTTCCTCGACTACCTCGGCGGGCTGCTGACCGGTGACTTCGGGACGTCGATCCAGAGCGGCAGCTCCGTGGGCTCGGAGATGGCGCTGCGGGTGGGTCCGACCCTGGAACTCGTCGTCATCTCGGTGAGCATCGCGCTCGTGGTGGCGACGGTGCTGGGCATCTGGTCGGCCAAGCGGGCCAACCGGGCCGGCGACCACAGCGTCCGGATCTTCGCGCTGGTCGGCAACTCCGTACCGGAGTTCTGGCTCGGCCTGGTGCTGGTGCTCGTCGGCTACAGCATCCTCGGCTGGTTCCCGGCCCCCAACGGACGCGTCGACCCGGACACCGGCCTGACCCCCCTCACCGGCGCCGACCTCGTCGACGCCGTCCTCACCGCCAACGGGCCGGCGATCGCCTCGGCCGCGGCGTACCTGGTGCTGCCGGTGCTGACCCTCGTGGTCGGCGTGGTCGCCCCGCTGCTGCGCAGCGTCCGGGCCTCCGCGCTGGAGGTGCTGCACTCGGAGTCGTACGCCGCGGCGAAGGCGCACGGGCTGCGCGACCGCACGCTGCACTACGGCTACCTGCTGCGGGCGACGCTGGTCCGGCTGCCGTCGCTGGCCGCGCTGGTCTTCGGTACGGCGATCGGCTCCACCGTGCTCGTTGAGTACGTGTACTCGTGGCAGGGCTTCGGCCAGTGGGCCCTGCGCGGCCTGCTCTACCGGGACTACCCGGTGGTGCAGGCGTCGGTGCTGGTCATCGCGCTGTGCTACGTGCTGGTGTTCCTCATCGCCGACGTGGTCCACGCGATCCTCGACCCGAGAGTGAGGCTCTGATGGCCGAGCTGCGAACCGTCCCCGACGGTCCCGCCGCCGCGCCGGTGGTCGTGCCCGGCGGCGACCGGGACAGCCGATTCGCCCGCCGCATGATCATCGCCGGGGCGAGCATCCTGTCGGTGGTCGCGCTGCTGGCGGTGTTCGCGCCGCTGCTGAGCCAGTGGGGCGAGACCGAGATCGACGCGGCGAACACGCTCGTCGCGCCGGGCGGCAGCCACCTGCTCGGCACCGACGGCAACGGCATGGACATCTGGAGCCGGGTGCTCTACGCCGCCCGGCTCGACCTGGGCATCGCGCTGGCCGCCGTGGCGCTCGCGGTGGTCGTCGGCACGCTGCTCGGCCTGGTCGCCGGCTACTTCGGCGGCTGGCTCGACGACGTGCTGATGCGGGTGGTCGACATCTTCCAGTCGTTCCCCACGTTCATCCTGGCGCTCGCGGTGGCCGCGCTGCTCGGCAACGGCACGATCAACCTGATCATCACGATCGCGGCGGTGAACGCGCCGGCGTACGCCCGGCTGGTCCGCGCCGAGGTGCGGTCGCTGCGGGAACTGCCGTTCGTGGATGCCGCGATCACCTCCGGAGCGTCACCGATCGGCGTGCTCTGGCGGCACCTGCTCCCCAACAGCCTCACCCCGGTCCGGGTGATCGCGCCGCTGAACTGCGGCTGGGCCATGCTCACTTTGGCCGGGCTCTCCTTCCTCGGCCTGGGCGTGAGCATCCCCGAGGCGGAGTGGGGCGCCATGATCAGCCTGGGTGCCGCGGACGTGGTCGGCGGCCGGTGGTGGACCTCGGTCCCGCCCGGCCTGGCCCTGTTCGTCTGCGTCCTGGGGTTCAGCCTGCTCGGCGAAGGCCTGCAGGACCGCGCGAACGCGAAGCGGCGGTGACCATGCTGTCGATCGAGAACCTCTCCGTGACGATCCGCCGGCCCGGCCGGCAGGTCGCCGCGCTCAGCGGCGTCAGTTTCGCCGTCCGGCCCGGCGAGGTCGTCGGCCTGGTCGGCGAGAGCGGCGGCGGCAAGAGCATGGTGGCCCGCGCCGTCGTCGGGCTGCTGCCCGGCGGCTCGCACGCCACCGGCCGGGTGCTGTTCGGCGACTCGGACGTGCTGCGGATGGACGACACCGCGCTCGCCGCCCACCGCGGGCGCGGGGTGGCGATCTGCTTCCAGAACCCGCGCGGCGCGCTCAGCCCCACCCGCACCATCGGCAAGCAGCTCGTCGACCGGCTCGCCACCCACCAGGACATGTCCGGCGACCGGGCCCGGGAGGCGGCGCGCGAGCTGTTCGAGGCGGTCGGCATCCGCAGCCCGCAGCGGCGGCTCGACGCGTACGCCCACGAGCTGTCCGGCGGCATGGCCCAGCGGGTGATGATCTCGCTGGCCACCGGCTGCGCGCCGGAGCTGCTGATCGCCGACGAGCCGACCACCGGCCTGGACGTGACCCTGACCCGGGAGATCCTGCGTCAGTTCCGGCACGCCGCCGACACCGACGGCCGGGGCGTCCTGCTGATCTCGCACGACCTGGCCTCCATCGCGGAGGTCTGCGACCGGGTGGTGGTGCTATACGCCGGCACCGTGGTGGAGAGCGGACCGGCCGCGCAGGTGCTGCGGGATCCCGCGCACCCGTACACCCGGGCGCTGCTGCGTTCGGTGCCGGACGTCGGCGGCCGGCCGGTCGTCGCCACTCCCGGCGCCATGCCGCTGCTGACGCAGGAGCCGCACAACTGCCCGTTCGTCGCCCGGTGCGCGCACGCCGACGGCACCTGCTCGTCCCGGCGCCCGGCCACAGTGCCGGTACCCGGTGGCGGCGAGTGGTCGCTCGCCTGCTTCCACCCGCAGACCCGGCCGCTGGACGCCGACGTGCCGCAGGTGTCGCACACGCCGGCAGCGTCCGGCGCGGTCTCGGCCGGCGCGGACGCGAAGCCCGCCGTGCTGGAGATCGAGGACGCGCACGTCGTCTACCGCAGCCGGTTCGGTTCCGGCGGGCACCACGCGCTGCGCGGCGTCACGCTGCGGCTCGGGCCGGGCGAGACGCTCGGTGTGGTGGGCGAGAGCGGCTGCGGCAAGAGCACCCTCGCGAAGCTCGTGATGGGCCTGGTCGCGCCCACGTCCGGCACCGTCACGGTCGCCGGGCAGGCACTGGTCAAGCAGCCGGGCCGCCCCCGTCCGCGGGGCCGGGCACTGCGCCGGGCACGGACCCGGGCCCAGCTCGTGTTCCAGGACCCGATCGGCTCGCTCAGCCCGCGCCGTCCCGTCGGCGACTCCATCGCCGAGCCGCTGCGCGCCGCGGGCCTGTCCCCGGCGCAGCGGGAGGAGCGCGTCACCGCCGTGCTGGACCGGATGGAGCTGGACCGGTCGATCCTCCAGCGCTACCCGCACGAGCTGTCCGGTGGTCAGGCGCAACGCATCGGCATCGCCCGCGCGCTGGTCGGCGAGCCGGACCTGATCGTCTTCGACGAGCCGACCTCGGCGCTGGACGTCACCGTCCAGGCGCAGATCCTCGACGTGATCGCCGACGTGGCCGCCGACGCGGAACGCGCCTCGGTGTTCATCTCCCACGACCTGGCCACCGTGCGCGGGTTCGCCGACCGCGTCGTGGTGCTCTACCTCGGCCGGGTCGTCGAGGAGGGGCCGGTGGACGTCGTCTTCGACACGCCCCGGCACCCGTACACCCGCGCGCTGCTGGGCAGCGCCCCCCGCCTCGGCGGGACGACCGGGTCCGACGGCGAGGCCGTCGAGCTGGTCAAGGACCTGGAGGAAGCCGACGCCGCGACCGGGTGCCCACTGGCCGCCCGGTGCCCGTTCGTCACCGACCGGTGCCGAGCGGAGCAGCAGGAGCTTCAGTCGTACGGCGAGAGCCGGGCCGCCTGCTGGCGCGTTCCCGAGCTTCCCGCCCTCATCGGAAGGCAGGCTGTCACGCCATGACCCGTCGCCCCATCCGGCTCGCCGTCGACATCGGCGGGACCTTCGTGGACGCCATGGAGCTGGACACTCGCACCAACCGGGTCCGGTTCCGCAAGGCGGCCACGACCCCGGCCCGGCCTGCGGACGGTGTCCTCAACGCGATCACCGCGCTCGGCACCGACCTGTCCGAGGTGGAGCTGTTCATCCACGGCACCACCCTCGGCCTCAACGCGGTGCTGGAACGCCGTGGTGGCCGTACCGGCATCATCACCAACGAGGGCTTCCGGGACGTCTTCCTGATCGGCCGCGGCAACGTGCCGTCCGACCACATGTACGACTTCCAGTACCAGCGGCCGGAGAGCCTGGTGCAGCGCCGCTTCACCGCCGGTGTGCGGGGCCGGCTGGACTACCGGGGCCGCGTGGTGGAGCCGCTGGACCCGGACAGCGTCCGGGAGGCCGCCCGCACGCTCGTGGTGGACCAGCAGGTCACCTCGATCGCCATCTGCTTCCTGCACTCGTTCCTCGACCCGAGCCACGAGCGGGAGGCCGCGCGCCTGATCCACGAGGAGTTCCCCGAGGTCAGCCTGTCGCTGTCGACCGACATCGTGCGCGAGTACCGGGAGTACGAGCGCACCAGCACCACGGTGCTGGAGGCGTACATCCGGCCGATCTTCGAGCGGTACGTGGACGAGCTGGAGGCCGGCCTGGCCGAGCGCGGCTTCTCCGGGCGCTTCCTGATCATGCGCTCCGGCGGCGGCTCGATGACCAGCGCGGTCGCCAAGACCGCCCCCACGCACACGGTGCTGTCCGGCCCGGCCGGCGGCATCGTCGGTGCCGCCTACGTCGCCTCCGAGCTGGGCCGCGACAACGTGCTCACGTTCGACATCGGCGGCACCTCGCTGGACGCCTGCGTGATCGAGCGCGGCAACCCGGTCGCCGCGTACGAGGCCCAGCTGGAGCATTTCCCGCTGCTCATCCCGACGTACGACATCCGTACCATCGGCGCCGGCGGCGGCTCGATCGCCTGGCTCGACCACGGCCTGCTCAAGGTCGGCCCGCAGAGCGCCGGCGCCGACCCCGGCCCGGTCTGCTACGGCCGTGGCGGCACCAAGCCGACTGTCACCGACGCGGCGGTGGTGCTCGGCTACATGGACCCGGACCGCTTCCTCGCCGGCACCATGGGGCTGCGCGACGCCGAGGCGCGCGCCGCGATCCAGGAGCAGCTCGCCGACCCGCTCGGCCTGAGCGTGGAGAACGCGGCGGCGGGAGTGTTCGACGTGCTGCTGGCCCGCACCGTCGGCGCGGTCCGGCAGATCACCGTCGAGCGGGGGCACGACCCCCGGCAGTTCGCGCTGCTCGCGTTCGGTGGCGCCGGCCCGCTGCTGGCACCGCTGCTGGCCCGGGAGATGGGCATCGGCGAGGTGGTCGTGCCGTTCGCGCCGTCCGGCTTCTCCGCCTGGGGCATGCTCTCGGCCGACATCGTCAACGACTTCAGCCGTACCGTGATGGCCACGCTCGACGACGCCGACCTGTCGGAGCTGGAGCAGCTGTTCAAGGCCGTTGAGGCCGAGGCGGTCGCGTCGCTGGTGGCGCAGGGCGTGCCGGCCGGCGAGGCGGTACTGGAGCGGCAGTTCGAGCTGCGCTACCTCGGCCAGGAGCACAGCCTGATGGTCACCGTCGGGCGTGAGCTGGACCGTGACGCGATCCGCGCCGCGTTCGACGAGACGCACCGCACCCGGTACGGCCACACCATGGGCAACCCGCTCCAGATCCTCAACCTGCGGGTACGCGGCATCGGGCGCACCGACCGGCCGGAGCTGGAGACCCTGCCGCGCGGCGACGGCGACCCGTCGCAGGCGCTGCTGGCGCACCGCGACGCCTACGACTTCGGGCAGCAGGCGGTGGTGCCGTTCGCGGTCTACGACCGGGCCCGCCTGGAGCCGGGCGACACCTTCGACGGACCGGCGCTGATCGACGAGGGCACCTCCACCACAGTGGTGCCCAGCGGCCAGCGGGTCACCGTCGACGACCACGGATACCTGCTCGTCACCCTGGAGGAAGCCGCATGACCACGCTGGACGGAGCCCAGGTCGAGGTCGTCCGCAGCTATCTGCTGTCGGCCGCGGAGGAGATGCGGGCCACCCTCATCCGTACCTCCTTCAACCCGGTCATCTACGAGGTGCACGACTTCGGCCTGTCGATGTACGACGCCGACCTGCGGCTGGTCGCCGAGGCCACCGGGCTGACGTTCTTCCTCGGCGCGAACGACTTCTCGCTGCGCAAGGGCGTGGAGTACGTGGGCCGGGAGAACCTGCACCGCGGTGACGTGGTGCTGCTCAACTACCCGTACTGGAACGCGGCGCACGCGTTCGACGCGACGCTGTTCGCGCCGGTGTTCCGGCCGGACGAGGCGGACCCCGACGCGGACGGCGACCTGGTCGGCTTCCTCTGCGTCCGCGCGCACTGGATGGACCTGGGCGCCAAGGACCCCGGCTACGTGCTTGACTCGACCGACATGCATCAGGAGGGGCTCATCTTCCCGGGCACCAAGGTCGTGTCCCGGGGCGAGCCGGTGCGCGAGATCCACGAGCTGATCCGGTTCAACTCGCGGATGCCGGACGCGGTGCTGGGTGACCTGCACGCGCAGATCGCCGCGCTGCGCACCGGCGAGCGGCGGATGCTGGAGATCATCGAGAAGTTCGGCCGGGACACCGTGAACCAGGCGATCGACCGGATCATCACCGACGGTGAGGCCCGCGCCCGCGCGGCGCTGGCCACGCTGCCGCAGGGCACCTGGACCGCCGAGGACTGGGTGGACGACGACGGCATCAGCGACGACCCGGTGAAGATGCGCGTTACCGTCACCATCGCCGACGGGCGCTTCGTCGTCGACTTCGCCGGTTCGGCGCCCGCCACCCGCGGCCCGATCAACATGCCGTTCGGCGCGACCGAGGCGATCTGCAAGGTCGTGCTGAAGTCGCTCACCTCCCGGGACGAGCCGTCGAACGCCGGCACCGTGGCGCCGCTGGAGGTGCGGGCCGAGCCGGGCACGCTGTTCCACGCCGTCTACCCGCAGCCGACGTTCACGCTCTGGACCGGCATCGTCGCGGTGGAGCTGATCCTCAAGGCGCTGGCCCAGGGCATGCCGGACCTGCTGCCCGCCTCCTCCGGCGGCGACGTGCCCGGCTTCATGATGGTCGGCCTGCACCCGGACACCGGGAAGATGTTCGCGGTCAGCAACAACGACCTGGTGGGCTGGGGCGGCACCGCGCAGCACGACGGGATGGACGCCGCCACCCACGTCTCCGGCAGCACCGGCCGGGGCACCCCGATCGAGGTCATGGAGGCCAAGACCGGGATGTTCTTCGAGCGCTGGGAGATCCGCGAGGACTCCGGTGGCGCCGGCCGGTTCCGTGGTGGTTGCGGCCTGCGGCGGGACATCCGGTTCGTGACGCCCGGTGAGTTCCTCACCGTCATCAAGAAGACGAAGAGCGCGCCGTGGGCGCTCGACGGCGGCTTGCAGCCGGAGCCGAACCAGATCGTGGTGTTCCCGGGCACCGACCGCGAGCACCGGGTGAGCACCAAGCGCACGACGGTCGCTGTGGGCGACCGGGTCACCCTTCTGACCGCCGGTGGCGGCGGGCACGGCGACCCGCGCGGCCGCGACCCCGAGGCGGTCCGGCGCGACGTGGCCGAGGGCTACGTCTCCCCGGAGGCGGCCCGGGACGTCTACGGAGTGGACGTCGATGGGTGAGCCGACGGTCGACGGGGCAACCGTCGAGGTCGTCCGCAGCCATCTCGTCTCGGCCGCCGAGGAGATGCGGGCCGCGCTGGTGCGCACCGCGTTCAACCCGGTGATCTACGAGGTGTACGACTTCGGCATCTCCGTCTACGACCGGCGGCTGCGGCTGGTCGCGGAGTCGACGGGATTGTCCCGCTTCCTCGGCGCCAACGACTACTCCCTGCGCAAGGGCGTCGAGTACGTCGGCGTGGAGAACCTGCACCGCGGCGACGTGGTGCTGCTCAACTACCCGTACTGGAACGCGGCGCACACGTACGACGCGACGATGTTCGCGCCGGTGGTGCTGCCGGACAGCGAGGAGCTGATCGGTTTCCTGTGCATCCGGGCGCACTGGATGGACCTGGGCGCCAAGGATCCCGGTTACGTGCTCGACTCCACGGACATGCACCAGGAGGGGATCATCTTCCCCGGCACGAAGGTGTACTCCCGGGGCGAGCCGGTGCCGGAGATCCACGAGCTGATCCGGTTCAACTCACGGATGCCGGAACTCGTCCTCGGCGACCTCAACGCGCAGATCGCCGCGCTGCGTACCGGTGAGCGGCGGGTGACCGAGTTGTACCGCGACTACGGTCCGGCGGTGGTCGACGCGGTCGTCGACCGGGTGATCGACGCCGCCGCGCGGCGCGCCGGGGAGGCGGTGGCCGCGCTGCCGCAGGGCAGCTGGACCGCCGAGGACTGGCTCGACGACGACGGGGTCAGCGACGACCCGATCCGGATGCGGGTCACCGTCACCGTCGCCGACGGCGAGTTCACAGTGGACTTCGCCGGGTCGTCCCCGGCGGTGCCCGGGCCGGTGAACCTGCCGCTGGGCGCGACCATCGCCACCTGCCGGGTCGCGTTCAAGGGCGTCACCACGCCGCACGAGCAGACCAACGCCGGGCACTTCGCGCCCCTGCGGGTACGCGCCGAGCCCGGTACGTTGTTCCACGCGCAGTATCCGGCCGCCACGTTCACCCAGTGGACCGGCACCGTCGCGCTGGAGCTGATCCTCAAGGCGCTGGCGCAGGGCATGCCGGACCGGCTGGCCGCCTCCTCCGGGGGCGACGTGCCCGGGTTCATGATGGTCGGCCGGCACCCGGACACCGGCGACATGTTCGCGGTCAGCAACAACGACCCGGTCGGCTGGGGCGGCACGCCCCGGCACGACGGCATCGGACCGGCGAACCACCTGTGCCAGACCCAGGCGCGCAACACGCCGGTTGAGGTGCTGGAGTCGAAGACCGGGATGTTCTTCGAGCGCCTGGAGATCCGTACCGACTCCGGTGGCGCCGGCCGGTTCCGGGGTGGGTGCGGCCTGCGGCGGGACATCCGGTTCGTGACGCCGGGTGAGTTCCTGTCGGTGATCAAGAAGACGAAGAGCGCGCCGTGGGCGCTGGCCGGCGGCGAGCAGCCGGAGCCGAACCAGGTGGTCGTCTTCCCGGGCACGGACCGGGAGCACCGGGTGAGCACACGGCGTACCGCGGTGGCGGTGGGGGATCGGGTGACGTTGCTGACCGCCGGTGGCGGCGGGCACGGTGACCCGAGGAGTCGGGATCCGGAGGCGGTGCGACGGGACGTGGCCGAGGGCTACGTCTCTGCGCGGGCCGCCCGAGACGTTTATGGAGTGATCGCGTGAGTGCCGCCTATTCGCCCGAACAGCCGAGCGTGCTGCTCGGCAACTGCACAGTGCTGGACGCCCGCGTGGTGGACGGCATGGCGCCCGTGACCGGCGCCGGGGTGTGGGTCCGGGGTGACCGGATCGCCGCCGTCGGGCCGTACGCCGAGGTGGCCGAGCAGGCGCGGGCCGCCGGCCGGCTGACCGAGGTGGACCTCGACGGCGCGTACGTGACGCCCGGCCTGGTCAACATGCACACCCACTTCTCGCTGTCGCTGCCCGGCTCCGCCGGCGACGACGTCAAGGGGATGGGCGCGTACGACCTCGCCCACTACATGGCCGACGGGGCACGGCGCACGCTGCACACCGGCGTGACCACCGTGCGCTGCGTGGCGGAGAAGGACCACGCCGACTTCGCGCTGCGGCGGGCGATCAACGCCGGGCGTGTCCCGGGTCCGCGCATCTACACCGCCGGACGGGCGCTGGTGTGCACCGGCGGGCACGGCCACGAGGGCAACGACACGCTCGAGTGCGACGGCCCGGTCGGCTTCCGACAGGGCGTGCGCAGCCAGATCAAGGCCGGCGCGGACCTGATCAAGGTGATGATCTCGGGCGGCATCGCCGGTGAGCACGAGAGCATCCACACGCCGCAGCTCTTCGCCGACGAGATGACGGCGGCGATCGAGACCGCGCACGCGTGGGGCCGCAAGGTGACAGCGCACGCCGGACCGGCCGAGGTGATCGGCGCGGCGGTCGAGCTGGGACTGGACTGTGTGGAGCACGGCTACCAGCTCACCCCGCAGGTCGCGGCGCGGATGGCCGAGCGTGGCACGGCGCTCGTGCCGACGCTGCTGGTGACGCGCTGCAAGGAGTTCTTCGACGAGCTGGGCGTGCCGGAGTGGATGCAGTGCCGGTCGCTCGGCGCCGGCCCCCGGCACCTGGAGAGCTTCGAGATGGCCATCGCCGCGGGCGTGGAGGTGCTGCTCGGCAGCGACGTCCCCCCGTTCTGGGAGTTCGAGGGCACCACCGCCTCGATCCGGGAGCTGGAGTACATGTCCGAGCGGATCGGCGCCGCGCGGGCCATCCACGCCGGCACGCTCGGCCCGATCCGGTGGCTCGGCGCCGAATCCGATCTCGGCACGGTCGAGGCCGGCAAGCTCGCCGACCTGATCGCGACCGACGCCGACCCGCTCGCCGACACCTCGGCGTTCCGGGACGTGCGGTGGGTGATGAAGGGCGGGCAGATCGCCCGCGACGACCGTAACCAGGAGGAGACGCGATGACGTTCGCGCAGGCAGGCGCGGCGGAGATCGCCGCCGGCATCGACGACATGTACGACGCGTTCCTCGCGGGGGACCAGCAGCGGTTCGACACGCACCTGGACCCCGACGTGACCACCTGGGAGACGCACCTGCCCGGGCCGCTGCGGACCCGGGCCGAACTGGACGAGTACCGCGCCCGGCGCGACGCCGCGGGGCAGCGGCCCCGGCTGGCGGTGCTCGCCCCGCGGGACAAGCGCATCGACGTGTGGGAGGACTTCGGCGTGGCCCGGTACGAGCTGGTCTCGCAGCTCGGCCCGGACGACGAGCCGGAGATCACCCGGGTCACCGACGTGGTGCGCCGGATCGACGGCCGCTGGGTGATCGTGCACCACCACGCCGAGCTGGTCCGGGAACCGGTGGGCGCGGCGTGATCCGGCGGCTGGTCGCCGGGCGGACCGGTGAGCCGGCGGACGTGCTGTCGGTCGCCGACCTGCCCGACGACCCGCCGCCCGGCCCCGGTGAGGTGCAGCTCGCCGTCCGTACGGTCGGGCTGAACTTCCTGGACGTCATGCTCTGCCGGGGCGAGTATCCGGTGCGGCCGGACCCGCCGATGACACCCGGCGTGGAGACGGCCGGCCGGGTCGTCGCCGCCGGCGCCGGGGCCGAGCACCTGCTGGGTCAGGAGGTGCTCGCCTGCCCGGCGCTGCCGCGCGGCGCGCTCGGCAGCACGGTGACTGTGGACGCCGCGGTGGTGGTGCCGCGACCGTCCACCGTCGATCCGGTCACCGCGGCGGCGCTGCCGGTCACCTACCAGACGGCGTGGTTCGCGCTGGAACGATCCGGTCTCACGGCCGGGCAGACGGTGCTGGTGCACGCGGGCGCCGGCGGGGTGGGCATCGCCGCGATCCAGCTGGCCGTCGCCCGTGGCGCGCGGGTCCTGGCCACCGCCGGCGGTCCGGCCAAGATCGCGATCTGCCGCGACCACGGCGCCCAGGTGGCGATCGACTACACGGCGGACGACTTCGTGCCCGCCGTGCTCGCGGCCACCGGCGGGCGGGGCGTGGACGTCGTCGTGGACCCGGTGGGCGGCGACGTGTTCGCCCGCTCCTGGGAGTGCCTCGCGTTCGAGGGACGCCTGGTGGCGGTGGGCGCCGCCGGTGGCGCACCGCCGCCTGTCGACCCGCTGCGGCTGATGGCGGCGAACGCGACGCTCGTCGGCCTGTCCTGGGGCTCGCAGTACCCGTGGCGGCGGGCCAGTGCCGTCGAGGCCGCCTACCAGGAGCTGTTCGACATGTGCGCCTCCGGCGCGGTCCGGCCGCCGGTCAGCCGCGTCGTCTCGCTGGACGAGGCGCCCGCGGCGCTCACCGAACTGGCCGAACGCCGGACCACCGGCAAGATCATCGTACGGATCGACAAGGGGGAGGGGCCGTGAGCGACAGCGCCGACGGCGACATGGAGATCTACGACCTGAAGGTGACAGTCGACCGGATCGAGGGCCGGTCGGTGTGCGGCATGGCCGTGGGCGACCACTTCGAACTGACAAACAGCGCGCACCTGCGGCTGCCCGAGGGAAAGCACTTCTGCGTGTACGCGCTCGCCTCGGTGCTGCCCTTCCTCGCCGCCAAGCAGCGTGACCTGGCGCCGGGGGACTGGCTGGCCCAGGACTCCCACTTCATCTGCCCCGACCCGGAGGAGCGGCTCGTCATGAAGGTGGAACGGACCTGCCGGCGCACGATGAACTCGGCGGACCTGACATGACCGTCGAGATCGGACTCGGCCTCCAGAGCGACAAGCCGGCCGGCGCCTACGCCCGGCTGGCCCGCGCCGCCGAGGCGCACGGCTTCGACGTGCTCACCGTCTTCGGCGACCTGATGTACCAGCCGCCGATCTTCCCGCTGCTGGAGATGGCACAGGCGACCGAACGGGTACGCCTCGGCGCGGCCTGCCTGAACCCGTACTCGATGGCGCCGTACGAGATCGCCGGTCAGATCGCCGCCCTGGACCTGGCCTCGCACGGGCGGGCCTACCTGGGCCTGGCCCGGGGGACCTGGCTGGGCGCTGTCGGCCTGCCGCAGCCGCGGCCGCTGACCACGATCGAGGAGGCCGTCCAGGTCGTCTACCGCCTGCTGCGCGGCGACCGCAGCGGCTTCACCGGAAAGGTCTTCTCGCTCGCCCCCGGCACCGCCCTGCGCTACGACGTGCAGCGGCCCGACCCGCCGCTGCTGCTCGGCGCGTGGGGCCCGCAGGGCGCGGCGCTGGCCGGGCGGATCGCCGACGAGATCAAGGTGGGCGGCAGCGCCAACCCGGACATGGTCCCGGTGATCCGCGAACGGCTGCGAACCGGCGCGGAGAAGGCCGGGCGCGACGTCGCGGACGTCGGCATCGTGCTCGGCGCTGTCACAGTCGTCGACACCGACGGCGAGGTGGCCCGCGCCAAGGCCCGCACCGAGGTGGCCATGTACCTGGCGGTGGTGGCCGAGCTGGACCCGACCGTCGAGATGCCCGACGACCTGGTCAAGCGCGTCGGCGAGCTGGTCGACGCGGGCGAGGACGAGGCGGCGGGCCGGCTGATCCCGGACGACGTGCTCGACCGGTTCGCCTTCTCCGGCACCCCGGAGCAGGTCGCCGCGCAGGCCCAGGCGCTCATCGACGCGGGCGTGCGCCGGGTCGAGTTCGGCACGCCGCACGGCCTCACCGACGAGCGCGGCGTCGACCTGCTCGGCTCGGCCGTCCTGCCGTTGCTGCGCAGGTGAGTCAGGTGCGGCTCACCGTCCTGGTCGGCCCCGGCCTGGTGGCCGACGCGGCCCTGCTGGCGTCGCTGACCGCCGCCACCTGCGCCGAACTCGACGTCTCCGGCGGGGTCGTCACCGCTGCCTCGGCCGACGAGATGCGCGTGCTGCTCGCCGCGACCGACCAGCCGGTGGTGGTGCTCCCCGGCCCCACGGCTGCGGCCCGTGCCCTGATCGGCGCGCAGCCGTCCGGCGCGGTCTGGTACGACCTCACAGTCGAGCCGCCGGTGCCCGGGGCGGTCCACCTGGCCGGGCGGGGACTGTGGGGCCTGGCCTGGGCGATCCGGCACGCCGTGCACCGCCTCCGCGCGCCGGCCACCCGGATCGCCTACGGCCCGGACCCGGACCAGTGGGGCGACCTGCGGCTGCCGTCCACCCCGGACGCCGGGCCGGCGCCGGTCGCGGTGCTGCTGCACGGCGGGTTCTGGCGGTCCATCTGGGGCGCGGACCTGATGGACGCGCTCGCCGTCGACCTGGCCGGGCGCGGGTACGCGAGCTGGAACCTGGAGTACCGGCGCCCGGACCGGCACGGCTGGGACGCGACTACACAGGACGTGCAGGCGGGCCTCCTCGCGTTGCGGGAACCGGCCCGCGACCGGTTGGTCGACCTGGACCGGATCGTCGTGCTGGGACACTCGGCCGGCGGGCAGCTCGCGTTGCGCGCCGCGGCGGACCTCGCCGCGCATACGAGCGGGCCGCGTGTCGCGCTCGCGGTGTCGCTGGCCGGGGTGCTCGACCTCACCGAGGGCGAGCGGCGCTACCTCGGCGACGGCGCGGTCGCCGCGGCGCTGGGCGGCTCACCGGTGACGGCACCACGCCGGTACGCCGAGAGCGACCCGATGCTCCGGCTGCCGACAGGGGTGCCCACACTGCTCGTGCAGGGAACGGAGGACAGCCTCGACCTCGTCGACGCCAACCGGCGCTACGCCGCCGCGGCGGCAGCCGCCGGGGACGAGATCCGCCACCTCGAACAGCCGGGGGACCACTTCGCCGTCATCGACCCGGCCTCGGCCGTCTGGCAGGACACGATGACCGCCGTGGACGCACGCCTCGGCCGCTGACGCCGGACGCTGAATCGCCCTCCGGGTTCACCTACGTGAACACGGAGGGCGATTCGTGGTGCCCGGGGGCGCGGGTCAGAACAGGCGGGGCGTGACCACCGAGACCACAGTCGTCACCGCGTCGGTGTCGTTGTAGAGCTGGTGCGGCACCGACGAGCGCAGGTGCACGCTGTCGCCCGGGAACAGCCGGTGCTCGACGCCCTCGACCTCGTAGAGCAGTTCGCCGGAGATGACGTACGCGAACTCCTCGCCCCGGTGACCGTACGCGTTCTCCCGGCGCCCGCCCGGCGCGATGTGCACGAGCATCGGTTCGAGTACCAGGTCCGGCCCGCGGTCGGAGAGCATGCGGTAGGTCTGCTGCCCGGACACGTACTGCGTGGCGGCCGTCTCCGCCCTGGTCAGCGTGAAGTGCCGGGGAAGCGAGGAGACGGTGCTGTCCGGCGCGGCGGTGCCGGCGTCGAAGAAGTCGGCCACCGACCGGTCGAGCGCCTTGGCGACGCTGCCGAGGGCGGTCAGCCCGATGGAGGAGATGCCCCGCTCGACCTGGGACAGGAAGCCGATGGACAGCCCGGAGCGGGAGGCGAGGCCGCGCAGCGTCAGCCCGCGCTCCTTGCGGTAGCGCCGGATCCGGCCGCCGACGACGCCCGCGGGCGTGTTCTCGTCCGCGGCGCCACCGGAGCCGGCCTGCTCCGACGGCGGCTGACTGTTCATGGGCCGCACGGGGACCTCCTGTCGAGGTGGCGGGACGTCCGCCGGGATGTTCGATGGTATCGAACATCCCGGCCGGTCCGCGAGGGGCCGTGCGGCCGGTTTCCCCACATCGTCCCGGTGGACCGCGGCCGGCGTCGCCCGCCTACCGCTTCACCAGGTTGCGCAGCGCCCCGAGCAGCGATCGGTGGCTGACCTCGGCGTAGATCTTCTTGTCCGAGCCGTACAGGACCACGTACGGGCACTGCTGGTCGTCCCCGCCCATGGTCTTGTCCAGCAGTCGGCGGCCGGTCGCCACCTCGTACACCCGCAGGCGGTAGGTGGCCTTCAGCAGCGTCAGCGTGTCCGGCTTCGGGTCGTCGTACCGGCACTTGCGGATCGTCGCGCCGGTGCTCGTGCGATCCAGGCAGGCGACCATCTGCACGGTCTTCGGGTCCTCCGACGCCCAGGTCCGCTCCACCCGCTTCGACAGGCCCTCGTCGTAGTAGTAGACCTGGTCGTGGCGGCGGTTGCCCGTGCCCAGGTCGGTGCCGACGAGCAGTGCCACCGGATGCGGCGCCGCTCCGGTGCGCTTCGGCGACTGCGGGAAGTAGAGAACCCCGTCGCACACGTCGTTGAGATCGGAGATCTGCGCCGCCGGGAAGTCGCTCGGCTGCGGCCCGCGCGCCGACGGCTCCGCGCTCGCCGTCGCACCCGGCGTGGGCGTCGCGCCGGACGACCGCGAGGGCGCCACCGGCGGCGCGGCGGGCTCCCGCCCGGCCGTCTCGCGGGGCGAGGAACCCAGCAGGAACGCGCCGCCGATCAGGCCCGAGCACGCCACCAGCAGCAGCACGCTCAGCACCGCGACGGCGACGACCAGACCGCGGCTGCGGCCGGACGACGGCGGGCCGGGTGGCGGGTACGGCCCGAACGGCGCAGCCGGCGTGGCCGGACCGTACGGCGGACCAGCGATGGGCGGCCCGTAACCCGGAACGGGCGACCCGTGACCCGGCCCGGTGGCGGGCGGTGGTGGCGGCCCGGGAACGCCGGGCGGCTCGCCGGCCGGCCGCATCCAGGCGGTCTCTCCCCGCTGTTCCGCGTCCCCCGCCGGTCCCTGCTCGGATCCGGCCCCCGTGTCGGACATGCGCATTCCCCCGTCGAACCTGTGCGGAGGGCGCAACCTATCAGCCTCGCCGGACCGGAGGAGGCCCCACTAGGTGGTTGCGCTACCTAGATAGCGGCGCTACCGTCATCGCCGGATGTCGTCCGATCGGGACAGTGCGGAGCGGGATGAACCAGGAACGGCGGGCGCAGTGGCTGCGCGGGGTGCTCGACCTCTGCGTGCTCGCGCTGCTGAGCCGGGGCGAGTCCTACGGCTACGAGCTGTCCCAGGCGCTGCGGGCCCACGGGCTGGGCGCCGTGCAGGGCGGCACCCTCTATCCGGTGCTGCTGCGGTTGCAGCGCTCCGGCCTGCTCACCGCGCACTGGCGGGAGGGCGGGACCGGGCCCGCGAGGAAGTACTACCGGATCAGCCCGGCCGGCAGCGCGGCGTTGCGGGCCGCCGCGATCGACTGGAGCGCCTTCGCGTCGAGCGTGGGCACGATACTGCGCGAGGAGCCGAAGCGGTGAACCACGAACCCTGGCTCGCCGCCCTGACCGGCGAGCTGCGCCGGCACGGGGTGGGGCCCGACCTGACCGGTCACGTCGTCGCCGAGGCGGCCACCCACCTGCTCGACAGCGGGGAGTCGCCGCTGCGGGTCTTCGGCGCGCCGGAGACGTACGCCCGGGCGGTGGTCGACAGCCTCGGTGGCCCCGACGTGCGACCGCCACGTCGCCAGCCCGGACCGGTGCGGCTCGCCGCGCGCGGCATCACCAAGCGCTACCGGGGGCGGACCGTCCTGGACCGGGTCGACCTCACCGTCCGGGCGGGCCAGATCGCGGCGGTGGTCGGCGCCAACGGCGCCGGCAAGAGCACCTTCCTGCGGATCTGCGCCGGCCTGCTGAGCCCGGAGGCGGGCACCGTCGAGGTGCACGGCACGCTCGGCTACTGCCCGCAGGACGGCGGCACCGCCGAGTTCCTCAGCCCGGACGAGCACTTCGTGCTGATCGGCGCCGGCCGGGGGCTGGGCCGGACGGCGGCCCGTCGGGCCGGTCGCGCGGAGGCGGCCGGGCTGGAGTGGACACCGCCGCGACGCATCCAGGCCCGGCACCTCTCCGGCGGCACGCGGCAGAAGCTCAACCTGGTGCTGGCCCGGCTCGGCGAGCCGGACGTGCTGCTCCTCGACGAGCCCTACCAGGGGTTCGACAGGGGCACCTACCTCGACTTCTGGCACGAGGTGTGGCGCTGGCGCGACGCCGGCAAGGCCGTCGTGGTCGTCACCCACCTGCTCAACCAGCTCGACCGCGTCGACGTCGTGCTCGACCTGGCCGGGGAGCGTGACGCGTGAGCCGGACCCTGGTGGTGGCCGAGGCCGCCCTGCGCGAGCTGCTGCGCCGCCGTACCGTGCTGGTCATCCTGCTGCTGATGCCGCTGGCGTTCTATCTGAGCCGCCGCGGCGACCACCTCGGACAGTCGATCCGCTTCGTCTGCCTCGGCCTGGGCTGGGCGCTCAGCACCGCCGCGCTGTTCGCGGGCAGCGCGGCGCGCGGCATCGAACCCCGCCTGCGGCTCTCCGGCTACGGCAGCCGGCACCTGGTGCTCGGCCGGCTGCTCGCGCTGTGGACCGTCGGCATGCTCCTCTCCACTCCGTACTTCCTGCTCGTCCTGGCCGACCAGCGCGACGTCCGGTACGGCGCGATCGCCCTGATCATGGCGCTGACCGTGTTCGTGTCGGTGCCGTTCGGCCTGCTGCTGAGCGCCGTGCTGCCGCGCGAGCTGGAGGGCACGCTGGTGCTGCTCACAGTGGTCGGTCTCCAGATGGTGATGGACCCGGCGGGCAGCGCCACCCGCGCGTTGCCGTTCTGGTTCAGCCGCGAGCTCGCCACGTACGCCGTCGACCACACCGACGGCGGCTACCTCAACCGCGGCCTGACCCACGGGCTGGCCTTCGCTGTCGCACTCACGCTGCTGGTCGTGGCGGCCGCCGCGGTGCGGCTGCGGCAGCGCCGCCACCTGCGCCTGGCCACCTGACCGGCGGGGGCGGCGGACCGGACCCGGTCGCCGGGCGTGGCAGGATCGGCGGGTGCAGATCGGGTTGCTCGGGCCGTTCCAGGTCACCACGGACGGTGGCGTACCGGCCGACGTGCCGGGCGCGCGGCTGCGCGGGCTGCTGGCCGCCCTCGCGCTCCAGCCCGGTCGCGTGGTCCCGAAGGCGACGCTCGTCGACTGGATCTGGGGCGAGCAGCCGCCCGCCGACGCCGCGAACGCGCTGCAACGGCTGGTCTCCCGGCTGCGCAAGGCGCTGCCGGCGGGCACCGTCGACGGGCTGCCCGACGGCTACCGGCTCGCCGTCGAGCCCGACGCCGTCGACGCCGTACGGTTCGAGCGTCTCGTCCGCCGGGCCCGCGACGGCGACGGGCCGCAGCGGGTACGGCTGCTGCGCGAGGCGCTGGGCCTGTGGCGCGGCGACGCGCTGCGCGACATCGGCCTGCCCGACAGTCCGGCGCTCGACGCGGCGGCCACCCGGCTGGAACGGCTGCGCCTGACCGCGACGGAGGACCGGTACGACGCCGAGATCGGGCTCGGCCGGGAGGCCGACCTGATCCCGGAGCTGACCGACCTGGTGGCCGCCCATCCCGTGCGCGAGCGGCTCGCCACGGCGCTGATGCGCGCGCTCGTCGCGGCCGGCCGCGACACCGAGGCGCTGCTGGTCTACCAGCGCACCGCCGACGCGCTCGCCGACGCGCTGGGCGCCGACCCGTCGCCGGAACTGTCGGCGCTGCACGTCGCCCTGCTGCGCGGCGAGACGGTCCGCCGGGAGGACACCCGCCGCACCAACCTGCGCGCCGAGCTGACCAGCTTCGTCGGCCGGGACGCCGACCTCACCGCGGTCGGCACGCTGGTGGCCGAGCACCGGCTCACCACGCTCACCGGCCCGGGCGGCTCCGGGAAGACCAGGCTGGCCACGGAGACCGGGCGCCGGATGACGGGCGACCTGCCGGACGGCGTGTGGCTGGTGGAGTTCGCCGCCGTCAGCGCCGGCGGGGACGTGGTGCAGGCGACGATCTCCGGGCTCGGCCTGCGCGACGCGCTGCTCGGCGACGCGGGCAGCGCGGAACCGGCCGACCGGCTCGTCGCGGCGATCCGGGACCGGGAGATGCTGCTGATCCTGGACAACTGCGAACACGTCGTCGACCAGGCGGCGGCGCTGGCGCACCGGCTGCTCGGCGAGTGCCGGCGGCTGCGGATCCTGGCCACGAGCCGGGAACCGCTCGGCATCACCGGGGAGGCGCTGTGGCCGGTCGCGCCGCTGGGCCTGCCGGACGGCGACGCCCCGATCGCCGAGGTCGAGTCGTCGCCCGCCGTGCGCCTGCTGCGGGACCGGGCCGCGGCGGTACGCCGGGACCTCGCCTTCGACGCCCGTACCGCGACGACGATGGCGCGGATCTGCCGGGCGCTCGACGGCATGCCGCTGGCGATCGAACTGGCCGCGGCGCGGCTGCGCACCATGTCCGTCGATCAGCTCGCCACCCGGCTCGACGACCGGTTCCGGCTGCTCACCGGCGGCAGCCGGACCGCCCTGCCCCGGCACCGGACGCTGCGCGCGATGGTCGACTGGAGCTGGGAGCTGCTCAGCGACGCCGAACGCGCGGTGCTGCGCCGGCTGTCGGTGTTCTCCGGCGGGGCGAGCCTGGACGCGGCCGAGCGGGTCTGCGCCGGCGGCGCCGTCGAGCCGGGCGACGTGCTCGACCTGCTCACCGCGCTGACCGACAAGTCGCTGCTGGTCGCCGCCGGTGACGTCGCGCCGCACTACCGCATGCTCGGCACGATCAAGGAGTATGCCGCGCAGCGGCTCGCCGAGGCGGGGGAGGCGGACCTCGCCCGTCGCGCGCACCTGGCGTACTTCACCGAGCTGGCCGAGACCGCCGAGCCGCGGCTGCGCCGCGCCGACCAGCTCACCTGGCTCGCCCGGCTGGAAGCCGAGCACGACAACATCACCGCAGCCGTGCGGGGGGCGCTCGCCGCGGGTGAGGGGCGCGAGGCGATGCGGCTCGCGGCCGGCGCCGGCTGGTACTGGTGGCTCGGCGGCCACCGGACCGAGGGCATGGAACTGATCATCGCGGCCACCGAGGCGCCCGGCGACGTGCCCGACGACATCCGAGCCGTGGTGTACGGACTCGTGGTGCTGTTCCTCAGCTCCGGGCCGGGCGACGCGCAGCACGCGGCCGAGTGGATCCACAAGGCGTACCGGTTGAGCGGCGAAGGCCACGGTGGTCACCCGGAGCTGGCCCTGGTCGTGCCGATGGAGCGCATGCTGCGGGAGCCGGACGCGCTGCTGCCCGCCTGGGAGTCGCTGCTCGACCATGAGGACCCGTGGGTACGCGCGCTGGCCCGGCTGCACCTGGGCAAGCTGCGGGTCATCCTCGGCGTCGAGGCGGCGCAGGCGGAGGCGTGCCTGCGGCAGGCGCTCGCCGAGTTCCGGGCGGTCGGTGAACGCTTCGGGATCTCGTTCGCACTCAGCGAGCTGGCCGAGCTGATCGCCGTACGCGGTGACGTCGCCGCCGCCTGCGACTACTACGAGCAGGCGGTCACGGCGGTCACCGAAGTCGGCGCCGTCGAGGACGTGATCCGGATGCGGGCGCGGCTGGCCTGGCTGTACCGGCTGGGCGGCGACGAGACGGCGAGCGCCGCCGCGCTGGCCGAGGCGCACCGGCTCGCCGCGGGGGTCGCCTGGCCGGGCGCGCTGGCCGAACTGGCGCTGGTCCGGGCGTACCTGGCCCGCCACGACGGTGACGCGGACGAGGCGTACGCGCAGCTGCGGTCGGTGTCGGCGCTGCTCGGCGACGAGGCGGACCTGGCGAGTGTCCGGGCGGGCACCCAGGATCTGCTGGGTTACCTGGCCGAGGACGTCGAGCAGGCTCGTACCCATCGGGCGGCGGCGTGCCGGGCGGCGCGCGAGGGTGGCTACGCGCCGCTGACCGCGCAGGTGCTCGTCGGTGTCGCGGACCTGGCGGTGCGGCTGGACCGGCCGGACCACGCGGCGCGGCTGCTCGGCGCCGCCACCGCGGTACGCGGGCTGCCCGACCGCGCCCACCCCGACGTGCCGCGGATCGAGGCGGCGGCGCGCGACCGCCTCGGCGACGCGGAGTTCGCCGAGGCGGTCGCACAGGGCCGGGAGACCGGCTGGGAGCGGCTGGTCGAGATCACGCTCGCTTCGTGAACGTGGACCGCGCCCACAGGTAGCCGACCACCGCGATGCCGGCGCACCAGACGACCGCGGGGATCACGTCGCCGGCCGACGGCGCGCCGTCGAGCAGGCCGCGCAGGGTCTCGATGATCGGCGTGAACGGCTGGTACTCGGCGAACTGCCGCAGTCCCGGCCCCATCTTGTCCGCGGGCACGATCGCGCTGCTGAAGAACGGCAGCAGGACCAGCGGCACGGAGGCCATGCCCGCCGACTCCGGCGACTTCGCGAACAGGCCCAGCGCGACTGTGAACCAGCTGACGGCGACGCTGAGCAGCACCACCACGCCGGCCACGCCGAGCCAGTGCAGGGGATCGGCGGCCGGGCGGAAGCCGAGCAGGAACGCCACCCCGACCAGGGCCGCGACCGCGAGGACGTTCGTCAGCACGGTGGCGACGACGTGGCCGGTCAGCACCGCGCCCCGGGAGACGTGCATGACCTTGAAACGGTTGATGATGCCCTTGGTCATGTCGGAGTTCACCGACGTCGCGGTGCCGCCGAGGCCGTAGCAGACCGCCAGCAGCATCAGGCCCGGCGTCGCGTAGTCGACGTAGTCGACGCCGACGGAGAACGCGTCGCCGAGCATGTACACGAACATCAGCATGACGATGATCGGCATCAGCACCGCGTTGAACACCGAGGTCGGGTTGCGGCGCAGGTGCGTCAGGTTGCGGCGCAGCATGACGACCGAGTGGTTTCTGCTCATCTGGCGGCCACCTCCGGGGTACGGCCCGTCAGGGCCAGGAACACGTCGTCGAGGTCGGGGGTCTGCACGGACAGGTCGTCGGCGTTGATCGCGTGCGCGTCGAGCCGGTCGAGCAGGGCGCGCAGCGCCGCGGTTCCGCCGTCGGCGGGCACCCGCAGCGCCAGCGCCTCCTCGTCGCGTACCGCCTCGGGCAGCACCAGCGCCGCCGCGTCGAGTTCGGCGACGGTGCCGAACCGCAACCGCACGTGCGTGCCGGGGATCCGGCGCTTCAGCTCCTCCGGCGTGCCCTGGGCGACCAGCCGGCCCTGGTCGAGCACCGCGATCCGGTCGGCGAGACGGTCGGCCTCGTCGAGGTACTGGGTGGTGAGGAAGACCGTCACGCCGCCGGCCACCAGATCCCTGATGATCGACCACATGGTGCGGCGGCTGCGCGGGTCCAGCCCGGTCGTCGGCTCGTCCAGGAAGATGATCCGCGGCTCGCCGACCAGCGTCATCGCCAGGTCCAGCTTGCGGCGCATGCCCCCGGAGTACGTCGACACCGGCTTGTCGGCGGCCTCGACCAGGTCGAACCGTTCCAGCAACTCCGCGACGACCCGCTTGCCGGGCACGCGGTTGCGCGGGCCGAGGTCGACCATCAGTTGCAGGTTCTCCCGCCCGGTCAGCAGTTCGTCCACCGCCGCGAACTGCCCGGTCACGCCGATCGCCGCGCGGACCGCCTTGGCCTCGGTGACGACGTCGTGCCCGGCCACCCGCACCGACCCGGCGTCGGCGCGGATCAGGGTGGTCAGGATGTTGATCGCTGTCGTCTTGCCGGCTCCGTTCGGGCCGAGCAGGGAGAAGATCGTCCCGGCGGGGACGTCCAGATCGATGCCGTCGAGCACCACCTTGTCCTTGTACGCCTTGCGCAGCCCGGAGACCGTTATCGCTGAACTCGTCATGCGACCACCATGGGCGGCCGTACCGCCACCGCCCTGACACGGCGCTGACACGGCCGCTGACAGCTTGTCGGTGGGCCGGCGTACGGTCCCGCCGTGGATCGGGAGACGTTCTGGGACATCGTGGAGCGGGCGCGCCGTGCCGCGGGCCGCGAGACGGTCACCGCCGAGGGGGCCGACGCGGTGGCCCGGCACCTCGTCGCGGAGCTGTCGGTGCTGAGCCCGGCAGCGATCGTGGGCTTCCAGCAGGCGTACGACGACGTGAATCTAAAGGCGTGGCGCTGGGACCTGTGGGCGGCCGCCTACCTGATGCGCGGCGGCTGCTCGGACGACGGATTCGACTACTTCCGCGGCTGGCTGGTCGCGCAGGGGCGGGCGGTCTGGGAGCGGGCCGTCGCCGATTCCGACTCACTCGCCGAGGCCGGCGTCGACCCGGAAGACGACGCGGTCGAGTGCGAGGCGGTGCTGAGCGCGGCGGGCGACGCCTACGCCGAGGCGACCGGCGCCGGCACCGACGCGTTCTGGGAGGCGCTCGACGCCGCCGACCACGCTGCTCCCCCCGGCCCGGCGCCGGCCGACCCGGCCGGTGAGGACTTCGACTTCGACGACGACGAGCAGATGCGCGCCCGCCTGCCGCGCCTGGCGGCGATCTACCGGCCGGTGGAATGACGGGTCACGGCCCGCCGCCGGCCCGATCCGGGTTAACCGCTGGTCCGCCGCGGGCCGGGTGGGCGAGCATGGTCGGCATGGCCGGGTCGACGGGTGCGAGGCTGCCGCTCCAGGGTGGGCTGCCACCCGGCGAGGCGCTGACCGGCGCGGTGCTGGAGATCGCCTGCGACGAGTCCGGTTTCTCCGGGACCAACCTGCTCGATCCGGCCACCCCGGTGATCGTCCACGCCAGCGTCGACCTGAGCCGTGACGAGGCCGCTGCGTTGATCCGTACGCTGCGGTCCGGGTTCCGGTTCTCGCCCGACGAGGTCAAGTCCCGGCAGTTCCTGCGCCGCCGCGAGGCCGCCGAGGCGGTGGAGTGGTTCCTGTCCGCGCTGCGCGGCCGGGCGCACGTGCACCTGGTCGACAAGGAGTTCTTCCTCGCCACCCGGGTCGTCGACCTGCTGCTGGCCGAGCCGTCGTACGCGGCGGGCACCCGCCTCGCCGGTGACCGGGCGTCAGGCCGCGGCGGCGCTGCACCGGGCCGGGCGGGCGGCCGGACCCGGCTGGGCGGTCTTCCTCGCCGCCGTCGTCGAGATGCTGCGCACCAAGCGGCGGGATCGGGCGGACGACCGGAGCGTGCAACGGTTCTTCGCCGCGCGGGACGCGTTACGGCGTCACGTCGGCGACGAGGCGGCCGGCGCGGTCCTCGACGCGCTCGATCCGGCCCGGGTGGCTGAGGTGCAGGCCAGGTTGTACGCGGGCGACCGGACGATCCCGCCACCGCTGGAGCCGCTGCTGCCGGCGCTGGCCGAGACCGTCCTGCACTGGAGCGGCGGCCGGCGGCGGGTGCTGGTGATCCACGACGAGCAGAGCGCGCTCACCCAGGACCGGCTGCGCCGCCTCCAGGCGGCACTGGCCGCGGTCGACCCTGCCGGTCCGTCACCGCTGGCCGGGCTGGTGATGACCGATTCGCGCGACGACCCGCGCGTCCAGGCCGCCGACCTGCTCGCCGGGGTGGCCCGCCGGATGCCCGGCATCCCCGGCGACGGACCGCTGCGCCCGCTGCTGACCCCGCCCTCCGGGGACGCCCCGGGCACCGCCGATGGAGCGCACGATCCGGGCGCCGCCGCGACGCACGATCCGAGCGCCGTGACGGCGGAACAGGAGGCGACGTGATTCTCGACGACGTGACGCCGACCGGCGGGGTGCACTGCGAGACCACCACGCTCGGCGTGCTGACCCGGCACGCGGGCCTGGACCTGTCCGAGCCGATGCTGTTCGGTCTCGGCGAGGGGCTCGGCTTCGTCTACTGGGACGCCAAGGGCATGGACGTGCCGTTCCTCGGCGGGCGCACCAAGCCGCTGTGCGTGACCCGCGCCGCAGCCGACCGCCTCGGGTTGGACCTGCGCGTCCGGGAGACGACGTCGGCGGCCAGGGCGTGGCGGAACGTCACCGAGGCGCTGGACGCCGGGCATCCGGTCGGCCTGCAACTGGACTCGTACCACCTGGACTACTTCACCACCCGGGTCCACTTCGGCGGGCACACAGTCGCCGTGTACGGCTACGACGACTCACACGCCCACCTGGTCGACACCGCCCAGCAGGGCGGCGCGGTGACCACCACGCTGGACAGCCTGGCCCGGGCCCGCGCCGCGCGCGGGCCGATGACCGCGCGCCACCTGTCGTACACGCTCACCGCGCCCGGCGGCCCGCCGGACCTGGACGCCGCCGTCCGCGCGGCGGTACGCGCCAACGCCGGGGCGTTCCTCGACCCGCCGATCGCCAACCTCGGCCACCGGGGGATCGCCACCGCCGCCGCCCGGGTGACCCGCTGGCTGGACCGCGCCGCCGATCCGGCACGCGACCTTCCGCTCGCCGCGACGCTGATGGAACGCGGCGGCACCGGCGGCGCGCTGTTCCGCACCATGTACCGGGACTTCCTCGCCGAGGCCGCCACCGTCACCGGTGACGCCCACCTGCGCCGGGCACAGCTGATGTACGCCGACATCGCGCCGCTGTGGACCGCCGTCGCCGACCACATCGCCACCGCCGGGCGGACCGGGGACGCCACCCACCTGACCCGCGCGTCTGTGGTCCTCGCCGACCTGGCCGTCCGTGAACGCGAGGCGATGACGGTGCTGGCCGCCGTCGACGCCGGGTAGGCGTCAGCCGAGCTGCTCGGCCAGCGCCACGATGACGCCCGCCGGGCCGCGCAGGTAGCAGAGCCGGTAGACGTCCCCGTACTCCGCCACCTCACCGATCAGCTCACCGCCGTGGGCCCGCAGCCGGGCCACCGTGTCGTCGACGTCGTCCACGGCGAACATGACCGACCGCAGGCCCAGCGTGTTCGGCGGCGCGTCCGGCGGTTCGGCGGCGACGAGTGCCGGCGCCCGGAACCGCGTCAGTTCGAGCTTGCCGTGGCCGTCCGGCGTCCGCATCATCGCGATGTCGACCCGCACGCCTTCGATGCCGTTGACCCGGTCCACCCACTGCCCCTCGACCGGCATCTCGCCCTCCACCTCCATCCCGAGTTCGGTGAAGAAGGCGATCGCGGCCGGCAGGTCGTCCACCACGACGCTGACGTGATCCATCCGCTGAAGCGTCACGCTCCGAGCATAGGGCGACGCCCGGCGTGGTCAGCTCATGTCGAGCGTGTACGCGGCCTCCCGTACGTCGGCGTCCGGATGACGGCGCAACCCGACGAGCAGGTCCCGCCACGGCGTCTTCCAGCCGAACTCCGACCCGTGCGCGACCAGCGCCACCGCGAACAGGCCAGCGGCCAGGTCTCCGCGCCCGGCGAGGTGGTCCACCGTCTCGGCGAGGGCCGCCGGATCGGGCCGCCGCCGCATGGTGAGCAGGCGATCGCCGACGCGTTGCGCGGTGCGGACCGCTACCACGGGCCGGCCGGCGCAGAGTGCGGCGACCTCGTCCAGCTCGTCGAGCCGGCCGAGTTCGACGAGCAGCCCGGTGGCCGTACCCAGGAAGCCGTCCTGGCCGGCGAGCCACCGCGCCGCCTCGACCAGCCCGGCCCGGTCGGCGCCGGCGGGGCGGCTGTCGGACCAGAGGGCCGCGCCCTCCGTGAGCAGTTCGACGCGCCGCCGGGCGGGCCGGTCGGCGGCCGGGCCGCCCGGGTCGTCGTCGGCCGCGTCCCGCTCCACCAGCCGGGCCAGCGCGGCCCGGAACGCCGTGTCGCCACCGGCCCGCAGCAGGTTCGCCACCCCGATGGCCGGCGTCGTCTCGTCCGGGTCGGTGAGCCGGTCCACGACCAGGTCGGTGACGTCGGTCAGCCACGGCGACCACTCGCCGAGCGCGGCGAACGCGGCGCGCCGGACCTCCCGGTCGTCGGCCCGGCACGCCTGCACCACCAGCGCGGCGTAGGCGCGGCGGTGGCGCTCCGAGATCCCCGACGGGTACGCGCCGAGCACCGCCCGCCGTTCCTCCCGGCCGGCGTGCACCGCCGCGCGCAGCACGGCCCAGGTCGCCTCGGTGCCCAGCCGCTGCCGGGCGGCGGAGACGATCGCCGCGCGCACGTCGCGGTGCGTGCCCCGAGCGGCGTACGCCTCCCCGAGCACCACCATCACGTCCACCTGCGCGTAGCGGGCCAGGAGCCGCGCGGCCTCCTTGCGGCTGGTGACCTTCGCGGCGCCGGTGAGCACCCCGCCCAGCAACTCGGCCAGCCGGACCGGCGGGACGTGGCGGGCGGCCCGTCCGGCGGCGTACAGCGCGACGCGGGCCCGGTCGCCGTCGGCGTACCGGAGCAGCAGCGGGAACGCCTCGTCCGGCCGGTCGGTCCAGGCCAGCGCGCCCAGCGCCGCCTCGGCGACCGGCACCTCGGACGCGTCGACGTGGCGCAGCACCATCTCGCGTCCGGCCGGGCCGGCCCCGGCGGCGGCCCGGATCGCCGCCGCCCGCTGCCACACCCGGTGACCGGAGTCGGCGACGACGCGCGCCTGAAGCGCCACGAAGCGTTCCTGGTGGCGCGGAAGCCACCGCTGTGCCCGCGGCGCCGGGCCGGGCACCCACCGCTTCCCGTTCTCCACGAACCGGCCGCGCGGCGGCCGGTCCAGCACGCGGTCGAGCAGGTCGGTGCGGGACGTGCAGACGATCGCCCACACCTCGTGGATCGCCACCGCCGACGCGTCGACGTCGAGCACCTCGGCGACGCGCCGCGAGCGGGTACGCGGATCGGCGAGCCACAGCCCGACGGCCGTACGGGCCACAGCGGGCAGGGTGCCCGGCCCGATCGTCCGGCGCAGCAGGTCTTGAAGCTCCGGCAGACGCCAGGCGCGCCGGCCGAGCGCGTGGGTGAGCGCGAACAGCAGTCCGTACCGGCCGCGCGCCACGCCGGCCTCGATCCGGCCGCGCAGCCGGTCGAACACCACCCTCTCCTGGCCGTGGCGCAGCACCGTGTCGAGCCGGCGCAGCACCGGCACGTTCGCGTCGCTGCTCACCGCGTCGATCGTGCGCAGTGCCCACTCGGTCAGCTCCGGCACGTCCACGTGAAGCGTGAGGACGTCGACGGCGAGCCGGCTCAACGCCGTGGTGGTGGTCGCCGAGGTGTCCCGGGCGTCGACCGCGTCGGTGGTGAGCCCGGTCAGCCCGCCCGCGCTCGTGGCGGTGAGCAGCGGCGCCACAGTGGCCAGCGCGGTGAGCGCGGCGGCGCGTACCGGGTCCTGCTCGTTGCGCAGCCGGCCCAGCCGGACCACCACCTGGGCCACCGTCCGCGGATCACGGGAGCGGCGCGCGGCCGCCACCAGCAGCCGCCACCCGTCCGCCCGTTCGTCCGCGTCGCCGGAGCGCAGCGCCGCGCTCGCCGACGCGGACGCCTCCGGCCACGGCAGGTACGCGCTCCAGAACCGCACCTGCTCCTCCCGCTCCCGGACGGACGGGAGGGTCAGCACGCGGGCCGCCTCGCGTGCCCGTACCGCAGCCGGCAGCACCTCCATCACCGCGGCGCCGGGTAGCAGCGCCGTGGTGTCGGTGTCGGCCAGCGCTCCGTCGTACAGCTCGGCGCGGCGGCTCGGCGGCACGGCGCGCAGCAACGCGGCGAGCGCACGGTCGTGCTCCCGCAGCCGGGCGGCCAGCGGGACCAGTTCACCAGTGGGCAGCGTGGTGAGGCGGAGCAGCAGCGCCCGGGGCAGCACGGTCCGGGCCAGCCAGGCCGCGCGGCCGGGCGACGTGAGCAGGCGTACGACCCGGCGCGCGTCGTGTGCGGCGAGCCGCCCGTACGCGACGATCGGGCCGGGCAGCGACTCCTCGGGCGCGTACGCGTCGAGCAGGTCCAGGGCCCGCGCGGGCTCACCGCGCAGCACCGCGCCGGCGGCCTCCGCCCAGATCCGCCCGCGCGACTCGGGCGGGGCCGCGGCGAGCCGCTCACCGGTGCGCGCCAGAACGATGTCGCTGTGCGTCCGCATCAGCCGTTCCGGGTTCAGCGCGTGTTCCAGGTCGGGCAGCCAGGCCCGTACCGTCTCGGGGCCGCAGGCCGGCAGCAGCGCGGCGGCCTCGTGGTCGCCGAACCGCTCGCGTACTCCGATGATCAGCGCGTCGGCGACGGCCGGCACCGGGTTGCGGCGCAGCGCCCGGTAGACGCGCCGCCGCGCGCCGGCCGGCTGGTCGGTCAGGTCGGCGGGCGTCACGCCGGCCCGCACGGCGGCGGTCAGCGCGGTGGCGGCGATCGAGGGTTCCGGGTCGAACGTCGCGGCCAGGACGGCCGCGGTGTCCCGGCTGGCCAGCGCGGCGAGCAGCGCGAGACGCCGCTCGTAGGGGCCGTGCCGGCGCAGGTCGGCGCAGACCTGTGCCCGGTCGGGCGCGGTGCGTGCCCATGCCACGAGACGCCGCGTCCGGTCGCGGTGGGACAGCGGGTCGAGGGCGGTCAGCAGGTCGCGGGTGGCGGTGAGCACGGCGCTCATTGTGCCGGTGCGCGGTTCCGCGCGGGTGCCCCCTCGCGCCTATTCCGCAATTCCTATGGAAATTGTAGATTTTCAGCGTTCTCCCAGCCGCCCGGGATTGACATCAATCGGACCGTCGGGGATATTCCTAGCGGCGCGTCGGGGCGCGGGGCGGAGCAGGCGAGGTCTGCGGACTTCACCTGCGTGACGTGCGGAAAGGTGTTCGTGCTGCCCCTGCTCCGCGGGGTCCGGATGAGGTTGGGAAATGATTAATCGGGCCGTCGAATTCGCCAAGCACAATTCGCCGAATTCTCTGCGCGTCAAGGCCCGGCGGGCGCAGATGGAAGCGCGCAACGCCCGCATGCGACTCACCGTTCCGGTGGTGGCCCGTAGCGAGTTCGACAACATCTTCCACTGCACCGTCCGCAAGACCGGCAGCCAGTGGATCAAGGCGCTGTTCAGCGACCCGGCCGTCTACCGCCACTGCGGGATGCTGCCCTACGACCCGCGCTTCTACTCCGGCGGGGCGACCGCGCCGGTGCCGGCCGGCCGCATCGGCCTGGCGATCTTCCTGTCCCACAAGCGGTTCGAGGCAGTGCCCAAGGCCGGCAGCTACCGCGCGTTCTTCGTGATCCGCGACCCGCGCGACGTTGTCGTCTCCAGCTACTTCTCGCTGCGCAACTCGCACGCCCCGATGGGCGACATCCCGCAGGCACGCAAGGCCCTCCAGGAACTGCCGAAGAAGGAGGGCATGCTCTACGTCATCGACCGCCTGCGCGACAAGAAGCAGTTCGGGCAGATGCGGTCCTGGGCGGTCGCACCGAGCGCCGAGACGTTCCGGCTGTTCCGCTACGAGGACCTCACCGGCGAGCGGCAGGCCGACGAGGTCGACCAGCTCCTGCGGCACTGCGGCATCACGCTGCCCCCGGCCGAGCTGGAGGCCCTGCTGGCGCGCTACAGCTTCACCAAGATGAAGAAGTCCAAGGAGACCCCCGGGCGGATCTCCCACTACCGCAAGGGTGCGTCCGGCGACTGGCGCAACCACTTCGACGACGACATCTACGCCGCGTACACGAAGGCGGCCGGTGACCTCGCGGAGATCCTCGGCTACCCCGCCCGGGACGACGAGCGGAACGGGCAGGAGTCCGCCGCACGGTAGTGCGGGACACAGGGCCGGGTGAGAAGAATGCCGGACCGGGAGATGATCATTGCTTCCCTGGGAACCGCCGGGGTGGAGGTGGTCGACTTCCACTGGGACTCCGCCGGGCTCCCGGCCTCGGCGGCCTGGATGCTCTCCGCGTGCTCGGAGGAGGACGGCAGGGAGGATGTCGAGTTCATGTTCGACGACTCCTGCCTGATCGAGGGCGCCAACGCGGCGTGGTGGGACTTCGCGTACACGGGCCGGTTGTTCGACGAAGAGGGGTGCTTTCTCGTCTCGGTCGGGCCGGTCGACGGAGAGCCGTCAGCGAGGCCGCACTGGGCCCGGGTGCGGCTGCGCGACGAATGGGATGTCATCGGCAAAGGCGTGGACCGGGGTGTGCTGGGAGGCCCTTCGGGGCGACCTGGCTTCGTCATGATGGCGCTGGACGAGCGTGTGATCGTCGGCGCTACCACCTGGAACGGATTCATCAGCGTCATGAGGTTGGCAGATCCGACGACGGCCGAGCCGATCCGCCGGGCGATGGGTTTGCACGACTGAGCCGGAGAGCCGGACCGGCCGTTCCCCGGGCGCCCGACCACTCGTGCCCCGTGGCCGCCGTATGCTCCTGCCGTGGAGCTGCGGTTCACCACGCGGGCGTCCGACTCGGCCTGGATCGACACCGTGTGGACCTGCACCAGCGATCGGGTCGACGAGATGACCTCGGTGGCGACCCCGTGCTGGGGGCTCGTGTTCTGGCAGCGCGACGGGCGCTCCCACGCGGCCGTCTCCGGCCCCGAGACCGCGACCGGCACCGCGCCGGTGCCCGAGGGCGCCACATTCGTCGGCATCGAGTTCGCGGTGGGCACCTCGCTGCGGCTCGTACCCACGCCCGAGCTGGTGGACAGCGGCGCCGAGCTGCCCGACGTGAGCCGCCGGACGTTCCGGCTCGACGGCGGCCGGTGGCCCACACCCGGCCCGGACGACGCCGAGGCCCTGGTGGACCGGCTGGTCCGTGCCGGTGCGGTGGTCCGCGACCCGCTGGTCACCGAGACGCTGCGCGGCGGCCGTCCACCGGCGTCACCGCGTACGCTCGAACGCCGGTTCCGGGCGGCGACCGGGCTGACCCGGGGCGCGGTGCGGCAGATCGACCGCGCGCGCCGCGCCGCCGTGCTGCTGGCCGCCGGCGGCCCGCCCGCCGACGCGGTCACCACCTTCGGGTACGTGGACGAACCGCACCTGGCCCGCGCGCTGCGCCGGTACGTCGGACGGACGGCCGGTGAGCTGCGCGCGGGCGCCGGTGGTGCGATAGCGCTGGACCCGGCTCAGCGGGTCACGTCGTAGATCAGCTTGACGACGCCGTTGGGATAGGCGGCGGAGTCGCGCAGGCGCAATGTCTGCCGGTCCCGGTCCGCCTGGCTGAACAGGCCCTTGCCGGCGCCGAGCAGCACCGGGAAGACGAGCAGGTGGTACCTGTCGATCAGGTCCGCCTCGGCGAGACGGCGGGCGAGTTCGGCGCTGCCGTGGATGAAGATGTCGCCGCCGTCGCCCTGCCTGAGCGCGGCGACGTCGGCGGTGCTCCGCAGGACGGTCAGCGGTCCCCAGCCGTCGATCAGCGCGTCCTCGGGCAGGCTTGACGACACCACGTACTTCGGCAGATCCCGGTAGGCGGCGTGGTCCTCGGAGTCGCGCCAGGTCGGCGCGAACGCCTCGTAGCTGCGCCGTCCGAACATCAGCGCCGTGGTCTGTTCCAACTCCTCACCCTTGAGCGAGAACGCCTCCGGCAGGAACTCGACGTCCTTGACGACCCAGCCGCCGCTGCGGTGCTCCTCGCCCGGACCGCCGCCGGGGGAGTCCACCACGCCGTCGAGCGACATGAATCCGGTGTAGACAAGATCACGCATGCGGCCATGCTAGGAACGGCCACCACCTGCCGTCTTGTACGGAACCGACACGCCTCAGCAGCCGCACGTCGCGCCGGCCGGGGCGGTGAGGTCGTCGGCGGGCCGCCGGACCAGCCCGGCCTCGGTGCGTACCGGGAAGCCCTCCCGCACCCAGTACTCGTACCCGCCGATCATCTCCTTGACCGGCCGGCCGAGCCGGGCGAACTCCCGCGCCGCGCGGGTGGCGCCGTTGCAGCCCGGCCCCCAGCAGTACGTGACCACAGTGGCGTCCGCCGGTACCAGCTCGCCCGCCCGGCCGGCGATCTCCGCGGTGGGCAGGTGCACGGCGCCGGGGATGTGCCCCTGCCGCCACGCCGGAAGGGAGCGCGAGTCGATCACGACCAGGCCGGTCACGCCCGCCTCCAGGTCGGCGTGCACGTCGCTGACGTCGGCCTCGAAGGTGAGCCGGGCCGCGAAGTGGGCGAGGGCGTCGGCGGGACGGGCAGCGGGGATGCGCAGAACGTTCGACATGGCACCCATCGTGGTGGCCGCCGTCCGGTCGCTCCAGTGGCGCGAGCGACGCTGTTCGCTAAGATCCCGCCATGAACCGTGCCACCGTGTCGGTGCTGGCGTACGAGGGCATGTCGGCGTTCGAGACCGGAATCGTCACGGAGGTCTTCGGCCTGCCCCGCCCGGAGTTCGACGTCGGCTGGTACGAGCTGACCGTCTGCGTGGAGACACCCGGCGCGGTGCGGCTGGTCGGCGGCGCGACGCTGCACACCGGCCACGGCCTCGACGCGTTCGCCGCCGCCGGCACGCTGATCGTGCCCGGCGTCGCCGACGTGCACGCCGACCCGTCACCAGCGCTCACCGACGCGCTCCGCGCGGCCCACCGGCGCGGCGCCCGGATCGTGTCGATCTGCTCGGGCGCGTTCGCCCTGGCCGGCGCGGGACTGCTCGACGGCCGCCGCGCCACCACCCACTGGCGGTACGCCGACCTGCTCGCCCGGCGCCACCCGGCGGTACGCGTCGACCCGGACGTGCTCTACGTCGACGACGGGGACATCCTCACCAGCGCCGGAAGCGCTGCCGGTCTCGACCTCTGCATCCATTTGGTACGCCGCGACCACGGTCCGACGATCGCCAACGCGGTCGCCCGCCGGCTGGTCGTACCGCCGCACCGCGAAGGCGGTCAGGCGCAGTTCATCGAGGCGCCGGTGCCCGGCGACCCCGAGGACGACCGGCTCGCCGCCAGCATGTCCTGGGCGCTGGCGAACCTCAGCGCCCCGATCACCGTCGACCGGCTGGCGCGGCGGGCGCACATGTCGGCCCGTACCTACCTGCGGCACTTCGCGCGGGCCACCGGCACCACCCCGATCCGGTGGCTGATCGAGCGGCGCGTCCAGGCCAGCCTCCCGCTGCTGGAGACCACCACCGCGCCGATCGAGGAGGTCGCCACGACGGTCGGGTTCGAGACGGCGGTGACGTTCCGGCACCACTTCACCGCAGCGATGCGGACCTCGCCGTCGGCGTACCGCCGGGCCTTCACCCGGCCCGGCGGCCGCCACGCTCACGACCCGGCAGACCCCAGCGGTACGACGTAGGAGTCGACGCGGGCGATGAGCCCGTCCCGGAACGTGAACAGGTCGTTGAAGGCGAAGCGGAACGGCCCGTGCTCGACGCTGACGCCCCGGCCCTCGCCGGTCACCACGACGACCGGCCCGTCCTCGTGCACGCGCTCGACGTCGAGCTGCGGGCTGCCGGTGAAGGCCGGATTCTCGATCTCGCCGTCGAACTCCGTCCGGCCCCGGGTGGTGCGGTGGCCGTGGATGACCCACTCGACGTCGTCGGTGAGCGTGGCGAGGATGCGCTCGTGGTCGCTCGCCCGGAAGCCGTCGAAGTATTCGGCGACCAGGTCACGCTGGGTTGCTCGGGTCACTGCTGTCTCCATCGTCGTGGTGTCGGAGGTGGGCGGCGAGGGCGTCGAGGATCGAGGCGAGCCCGTCGGCCGCCTGGTCGGTGCGCAGCTCGGGCGGAAGCTTGCGCTGGTGCACGGTGAGGTCGGTGCCGTGTCCGGCGGGCCGCAGCGTGACTGTGGTGCGCAGGCCGGTGACCGGCTCGTCGAACACCAGCTCGCTCGGCGGTTCGACGCGTACGTAGACGAACCGCAGCCGCCCGGTCCGGCCGTCCGGGGCACGGGTGTCGAGCGCGAACTCCCCGCCGGGTCGCAGGTCGACAGTCACCGACGCCTGCGGCACGGTGGCGTGCGAGCCGCCCCAGAACGCGGCGATCCCGGTCGGTGAGGTGAAGGCCTCCCACACCCGGTCGGGCAGGGCGGGCAGATGGCGGCGGGCGATCAGTTCGTCGCCGTCTCGTTCGGTAGCCGCCCTCACCGGGTCGCCTCCGGAGCGGAGAGGTGCGTCTCCAGCGCGTCGAGGCGGTCGTCCCAGGCGCGGCGCTGCTCGTCGATCCACGTGCTCAGCCGGGTGAGCCGGTCGACGCGCAGCCGGCACGGTCGCCGTGTGCCCTCGCGTCGCTGCTCGACCAGGCCGCACCGGCGCAGGACGCCGACGTGGTGGGAGATGGCCTGCGGCGTCAGGTCGAACGGCTCACCCAGCTCGCCGACTGTGGCCTCACCACGGGCGAGGCGGGTCACCAGGGCGCGGCGGACGGGGTCGCCGAGGGCGGCGAAGGCGAGGTCGAGGTCGGGATCGGAGCGCATGCCCTCACGCTATCGCAAACAATCATTTGTGCAAGCACCTGTTTGCAGAGTCGCCGCACCCTTGTGGGTGGACCGGCCGGAACCCGGCAGCGGGGCCGGGCGTTGGGGGAGTGGCGGTGCTGTTTCGGGTGACGCCGCATCGGGAATTCGTCGGGACGGGCCCGGGACGGAGGTCGACGTGAGGACACCGAGTCGCCGTAGACGGATGCTTGGCGCACCCCTGCTCGTCACCGCGCTGCTGGCCGGCGCGTGTGGCGACGGCGGCGCGAACGACGGTGGCGCCGCGGGGACCACCTCGCCGCCGGCCGCCGGCTCGACGACCGCGACGCCGTCGCCGTCGGCCTCGTCCGGCGGACGCGTCACGATTCCGACGTCAGCCTTCGCCGATCTGCCGCCGGAGCTGCGCAAGACCGACGCGCAGCCGATGGAGGTCACCGACGCGCTGCCCGGATTGTGCGACCAGGAGTTCCGCAGCGGCGGGCGGTCGGTCACCGCGAGCGCCGCCATGAGGAGCGCCTACAAGCAGCCCAAGGACCCGCCGGAGAACGTCCCCTACGGCACGCTGCACCAGACCGTCTTCGCCTTCGAGGGCACCGGCGCGGCCGACTACCTGCGCCGGGTACGCGGCGCGGTCGCGGACTGCCGGTCGTTCCAGGCCTCGGGCGGCACCGTCACCGTCCGGTCCGAGCCGATGGCCGGAACCGGGGACGAGGCCCTGCTGGTGACGGTGAGCCGGCCGGCGACCAGCCTGGACGGCAGCCCGGCCGAGGGCCGGACCACCAGCCAGATCCTCGTGATCCGGGTCGCCGACGCGGTCACGGTCGTGCACGACCAGGGCTGGGAGGGCACCAGCAACGACCCCGGCCTGGCCGACGACGTCGCCCGGTCCGCGGTCCGCGGCCTCGACTCCTGGCAGCGCTAGCGACGGCGGCGCGCCACCCGGGGGTGCAGAATGGGCGGACCGCCGCGACCGTCGAGTGGATGGAGCCGCCATGGCCGCACGTCCGGACGTCGTCGTCCTCGGAGCGGGGGTGAGCGGGCTCAGCACCGGCATCCGGCTGGTCGAGAGCGGCGCCCGGGTGCTCGTCCGCACCGCGGCGCCGCCCGCACACACGACGTCGGCGCTGGCCGGGGCGATGGTCGGCCCGAATCTGTCCCCGCCCGGCGACATCGGCCTGCACCCGGTGCGCGGCCCTCGGATCGTGGTGCGCAACCCCGGCCTGGACCGGTTCTTCATCGAGGCGCCGATGGCGCCGACATGGGCGTCGATCTTCCCGCACGGCGACCACGTGGTGCTCGGCGGCGGCCAGCGGCGCAGCGACGACACCACCCCCGATCCGGCCGAGGAGGCCGACGTCCTCGCCCGGTGCGTCGCGATCGAACCCGCCCTGGCCGCCGCCGAGGTCCTCGAACACCGCGTCGGGCTGCGTCCCGGCCGGGCGGTGCCGCGCGTGGAGGCCGAGCGGCGTGGTGACGCGCTCGTCGTGCACAACTACGGCCACGCGGGCAACGGCGTGATGCTGTCCTGGGGCTGCGCCCGCGACGCCGCGGCGCTCGCCCTCGGCCCGGCGCCCGCCGCCTGACGGGGCCGCCGGTCCGGCGGCACGGTCAGGACACGGCGGCCCGCACCAGCTCGGTGATCTTCTTCTCCACCTCCGGGCTCCACTTCACCAGCGCGAACGACGCCGGCCACATGTCGCCGTCGTCGAGGTTCGCCGCCTCCTGGAAGCCCAGCGTCGAGTAGCGGTACTTGAACTTCCCCGCATCCTGGAAGAACACGACGATCTTGCCGGCCGCGTTGGCGTACGCGGGCATGCCGTACCAGGTCTTCGGCGCCAGCTCGGGCGCGGCGGAGGTGATCGTCATGTGCACGCGCTCGGCCAGCTCGCGGTCCTCCGGCGCCATCTGCGCGATCCGGTCGAGCACGGCCTGGAGGTCGTCGGCCTTCTTGGCGCCCTTCTTGCCCTCGGCGCGCAGCTCGGCCGCGCGCTCCTTCATCGCGGCGCGTTCCTCGGCGCTGAATCCGTCGGACATCTCGATCCCCCCTCGTGACTCGCGGTCCGCGTGGTGCCGACCGCCCGAGGACAACGCTATGGCGCGGCGGTCACGGTGCGCTTCTCGATTCCTGATCACCTGCCGGGACCACGCCGGCACGGCCCAGGCCCTAGCATCGCGGCCATGGCAACGCGGCTCGTGCAGATCAACATGAAGGCCCACGACGAGGTGGCGCTCGGCGGCTTCTGGGCGAAGGTGCTCGGCTGGGAGATCTCCAGCGAGGCCCCCGGCGTGACGAACCTCGAACCCGAGGGCTTCACCTACCCGGACCCCCGCTTCCTCTACGTCGACCTCGTCGTCTCCGCCGAACCGAAGACGGCGAAGAACCGCGTCCACGTCGACCTCGCGACCACCTCGGCCGCGCACCACGCGGAGATGGTCGCGCGCCTGACCGCGCTCGGTGCCACGCCCGCCGACGTGGGTCAGGGCGACGTGCCGTGGACGGTCCTGGCCGACCCGGAGGGCAACGAGTTCTGCGTACGGGAGCCGAACCCGCGGCACGCGGACACCGGGCCGATCGCCGAGGTGGTGGTCGACTGCGCCGATCCCCGGGCCATGGCCGGCTTCTGGAGCCGGGCCACCGACTGGACCGTGCACGAGGTGACCGACCAGCAGGCCGTGCTGCGCTCCGCCAAGGGCGTCGGGCCGTACCTGCGGTTCGCTCGCAGCACCGACGCGAAGACCGGCTGGAACCGCGTCCACCTCGACGTCCGCCCCTACCCGGGCGACGACCTGGACGCCGAGGAGGCCCGGCTGCTGGCGCTCGGCGCCACCGCCGCCGACCTGGGTGGGGCCGACATCCACTGGCGGGTGCTCGTCGACCCGGAGGGCAACGAGTTCTGCCTGCTCACCCCGGGCTGACCCGTGGACCGCGGCGCCGGGCGGGTACGACCGCCCGCCCGGCGCCGGTCAGGCCGGCCGGTTCTCCGCCCGGAACTCGTGGACCACCTCGATCGGCCCGACGAGGTGCCGGTTGAACTCGTCGAGCTCCTCGGCCGGCACCCACAGCTCCAGGATGTCCCGGCCACCCACCTGCCGGACCGGGTAGCGGGCGGCGAACGCGCGCTCGACGTGGAAGCGCGTCACGTAGCCGGCGCCGGACGCCGGCACGTTCCAGTCCCGGGCGATCATGACGGCGTACTGCTCGTTGAGCACCGGGTAGAAGATCGGCTGGTCCGGCAGCCGCGGCGGCCAGGCCCGCCAGCCGGAGGCGCGGACGAGGTCGAGCTCCCGTGGGCCGGTCGGGCGCCACAGCGTCGTCGTCTCCGTCATCACGTACCCCTTCTGCCACGGTCGTGGCACCGTACCGGCGGCGCGCCGCGACCGGCCATCGGGTTTCGGCCGCAGAATCGACAGCGGGTGCGATGAGTTCGCGAAGCCTCGGCGGTCCACCCGTCGACATCCCCAGACAGACAGGTAGGGAGCACCGCGATGGCCACTGTCATCTCCACGCTGTTCATCTCGGCCGACGGTGTCGCCGAGATCGACCCCGACTGGCACTTCCCGTACTTCGACGAGAACATGGGCCGCGCCGTCACCGAGGACTACGACACCTCCGACGTGCTGCTGATCGGCCGGGAGACGTACGACAGCTTCGCCGGCGCCTGGCCGGACCGCGAGGCCGCCGGCGGTGAGGACGCGCCGTTCGCCAAGCAGCTCGGCGACATGCGCAAGGTCGTCGTGTCCCGCCAGCCGCTGGAGTTCTCCTGGCGCAACTCGGAGCTGATCCAGGGCGACCTGGTGGACGCCGTACGGGCGCTCAAGGCCGACGCCGGCATCAAGGGCCTCCTCATCCCCGGCTCGATCTCGGTGGTGCAGCAACTGCTCGCCGCGGGCCTGGTGGACGAGCTGCGGCTGCTGGTGCACCCGGTCGCCGCCCGCAAGGGCCGCCGGCTGTTCGACGAGGGCGACGCGCCGTACCACCTGCGGGTGGCCGCGACCGAGGCGTACCCGACCGGCGTGATCCGGGTGATCTACACCCCGGCCCCGGCGCCGGGCACTGTCGGCTACGACGACGTCAAGGACCAGGTGCCGGCCGGCAGCTGACGACCACGGGGCCGCGGCGGGCCGGTGTGTCGTGAAAGGATCCGCCGCGTGCGTCGCGCCCCGCTGCTGCTGATCCTCGCGGCGGCGGTGTGCGCAGTCGCCCACGTCGTCGGCGTCCTGACGGCCGCACCGCTCTGGCGCGGCGCGGAGGTGCTGAGCCTGGCGCTGCTACTCGCGTACGCCGTCGCCGCCGGACTGCCGGCGCCGCGCTGGGCGGTGCCGGCGGCGCTCGTACCGCTGATCGTGGACGCGGTCCGCACCATGCCGGCCGAGCCGGGCGCCGGGGACGTCGGCTGGACGGTGTACGGCAGCGACGACAGCGCCGTCGACCGGACGGCCGGCTTCGACGCGGCGCTCGCCGGGAGCTGGGCGGCGCTTGTCGCGGTGGCGGTGCTGCTGCTCGCGTACCGGGGTCGTGGCCGGCGGCGGCACCTGATCGCCGCGGCGGTCGCCGCCGCTCCCGTCGTCGGGTACGCGGCCGTCCGGGTCACCGACATCGGCGTCGCCGTCGCCGCCGGTACCCGGGTCGTGGAGACCCGCACCCGCACCACGCTGACCCGGGTGGACAGCCCGGGGTACGACCAAGCCGACGTCGTGCCCGCGCTCGTCCTCGCGGTGCTGCCGCCGCTGGCGCTGGCGCTCGCCGCGCTGGCGCTCGCCGCGCTGCTGGCCGGACGGGGCCGGCGGCTCGCCGCGACCGGGGCGGCACTGCTGGCGGTGCTCGCGTTGCCGCTGCTCGACGCGGCCATCGAGGCCGTGCGCCTGCCGGTCTCGGCCGACGGCACCGCCCTGTTCGCCTGGTACGCCATCACACCCACGACCGCGATGCCGCAACCGATGACGGCCCTCGCGGCGGTGGTGGAGCTGGCCGCGTACCTGCTGCTCGTCGCCGGGCTGACCGGCGCGGACCGCGCCGCACCGGCGGTGCCCGCGCCGGCGGCCGGTTGACGTCAGGCGGTCGACTCCAGCTCGTCGAAGGCCATGTTCCACCACGACTCCGGCTCCGCGAACGCCACCGGGTCGACCGGGCGCAGGTCGTCGCGGATCGCCGCCGCCCGTGCGGCCCGTTCCCGCCCGCCCGGGTCGGTGGCGATGAGCTGCCCGAGCCGGTAGAGGAATTCCACGAACGCGGCGAACGTGCTGTTCACCGTCTCCAGGTTCGGCGTCTCCAGGTCGAGCAGGATCACCGCGCCGGTGCCCGCGTCCAGGCAGAACAGCAGCGCCGGGTCCTCCGGCGAGGCGCCGAGCACGACGTACGGGCGGGGGCCCTGGTCGCCCAGCTCGATCGACAGCGTGGAGAACAGCTCGACGTCGGGGACCGAGACGTCGACCGTGAACAGGATCGGCACCTCGACCGGCAGCGCACCGTCGGGCGGGAACACCTCCGGCCCGAGCGGCCCGAGGATCGCGTCGAAACGCTGGTCGGGGAAGTAGATGACGCCCCGCTCACCCCACAGCGCGGTGAGCTGCTCCCGGGTCACGGTCACGGCTGCGCCTCGTCCTCGTCGACCTCGTCCGCGTCGTCGAGCAGGCCCTGTCGGTCGAGGAACGCGTACCACGCGTCGTCGTCGGTGACCAGCTCGGCGTAGCCGGGGCCGAGCACGTAGTAGTGCACGAACGAGTCGAGGTCGGGCGCCAGTTCCTCGAACGCGTCGCCCATGAACCACTCGGTGCCGGTCGGCGGGAAGTACCACACCGCGCCGGTCGCCCGCTCCACGAAGATCGGCTCGTCGCTGCGCGTGCCGACGACCAGCCAGCCGGTCTTGTCCTGCGGGATGGGGGAGAAGTCGGGCGCGTAGTCGAGGAAGTACTGCACCCCGGCGAGCCGGCCGGCCGAGGCCAGCTCGAACGCCCCGGCCCGCAGGCCGTCGGCGGCGAGCAGCAGATCACGCAGGCCGGCCGGCAGCTCCGCCGGCACGTCACCGTCGTCGGCGGGCGCGCCGATCTGCGCGTACGCGAGACTCGCCGGCTCGTCCGCGGCCAGGTCGGCGCGGAGTTCGTCGAGAAGCTGCGCGAGATCGGAAGTCAATCCACTACCTCTATTCGGATCGGGGTTCCGTCCGGCAGATTCTGGATCTGCCCCCAGATCTGGGAGCCGATGTCCGTGTTGGTTCTACCATGCAGCAGCTTGAGGTTGTCGACGGTGTCCGGCCCGCCGAGCTGCAGTTCCCATACGTGGTCGGGATGGTAGTCGCTGAGCCGTTGACTGAGCCGGTTGGCGAGGTCCTTGTCGTGCGGCCAGTACTTGTCCCAGATCTTCTGCCGGATCCGGTCCTTGTAGCCGTCGGTGATGCTCTTGTCGCGCTGCACCGGGTTGGTGGCCTTGTAGAGCTTGCCCTCGTCGCTGAGCTTCTTCAGCGCGGCCATCTTGCGCCGGAACTGGGCGGTGGCGTGGAAGTCGCGGCGCTCCACCCGGACCACCTTGGTGGGCAGGCTCCGGTTCGGTCCGGTGACCCGGACGATCGGCTTCTCCAGCTTCTCGACCGCCTTGCGGACGATCTTGCCGGCGGCCGGTTTCGCGGCGGCGCCCCGGCCGCGCCTCGGGCTAGGCATCGAGCAGTCTCCCGATGACCTGGTCGATGAGCGCGCCGACGATCTCCCGGGTGATGATCTGGAAGATCGGGATCTCGGCCAGCGAAGCGCCGAACGTGACCACGGCGGTGGCGATCGCCTGGGCGACCTGGAACGCGAGGATGGCGAGCTGCACGATCACCGCGATCTTCAGCGCCAGCACGATCGCCGCGCAGATGATCAGCCCGGCGCCCAGCAGCATCGCCGCGGGCATGCTGTCGTGCAGCACGAGCGGCCCGTTCTGCTCGCCGCCCCACCACTTCTGGAACGCCGCGATCGCCGGGCCGACGTTCTGCGTCCACACCTGCGCGGCGGCCGCGTCCGCCTCGCCGGCCGCCGCCCCGATCCGGCCGCCGAACTCCAGCCACGCCTGGCCCATCTCGAAGAGCTTCTCCTCGTCGGCGGCCGGCCAGGTGTAGCCGATCCAGCCGAGCGCGGTGACCAGCTCACCGGGTAGTTGCAGTCCCACGGTTCACCCCAGCCCGCCGGCCAGCGAGCGCATGGTGCCCGCGCCGTCCTCGTCGACCCGCTCGTACGAGTCGGCCATCCCCGCGATGTCGGCGCCCGCCGAGGTGAACTCGTCGGCGGCCATGCCGAGGCAGTCGAAGATGTAGTTCGCCACCTCGGTGTACGCGATGCCGATCAGCGACCCGATGTCGTCGGCGCCCCACGGCTCGCCGTAGCCCTGCATCCGCGCCTCGAACGCCTCCAGCTCGCCGTTGAACCGCTTGGCCACGTCGGTGACGCCGCGCCCGGCGGCCCGGATCAGCGGCGGGTGCACCTCGAAGCCGCCGCCGCTCATCGCTGCCCGCCGCGCGCCAGCCGCTCCTGCGCCTCGGTGAGCGCGTCGAGGAACGACCCGAGCCGGGGTACGGCCGTGTCCCGTACCTCCTGCAACTGCTCCCGCAAGTGCGACATGTCCGCGACCTGCGGAGCCGGGCCGGCGCGCAGCCCGTCGATCGCCGCGTTGACGGCGGTGACGATGTGCGCGGTCAGCTCCTCGGAGCCGAGCCGCATCAGCCGCGGCTCGACGTGCAGCGAGTGGAGCCGGCCGTCGCGGCCCATCTCGGCGCGTACCTGCCCGTCGGCGGCCTCGCCGACCGCGGGCGTCTCCGCCTCACCCTCCGGCGGCGGCCCCACCGTCCGAAGTGCCGCCATCGTCGCGTCGAGCATGCGGGTGAAGTCGCCGCTCATCGAAGGATCCGCACTCATGAGCCCTCCCCAAGGCCAAACGCCACGAGCGTAACCGAGAGGGACAAAGCGATTCCGCCCCGTACGACCGCGCGGTCCACGACGGACCGTCCGACCGGCCTACCGTCACGGGCGTGAACCGTCCGGACGCGAGCAGCGGACAACAGGTGACACGTCCCCACTCGCCGAGAGGCCGCGCATGAGAAGACTGAGACGGGCGACGGATGCCGACGTCGGCGCGCTCACCGACGCCGAGGTCGTCGCCCGGTCCGTACGGGAACCGGAGACCTTCGCCGCGATCTTCGACCGGCACGCGCCGCACATCCACCGCTACCTGGCGCGCCGCCTCGGCTCCGCGGCAGCCGACGACCTGGTCGCGGACACGTTCCTCGCCGCGTTCCGGCGCCGGGACCGGTTCGACACCGGCTGCCCGAACGCCCGCCCCTGGCTGTACGGGATCGCCACCAACCTCGTCGCCCAGCAGCGGCGCACCGAGGAACGGGAGTACCGGCTGCGGCAGGCGTACCACCCGGCGACGTCCGAGGCGTCCCCCGCCGACCGGGTAGCCGCCGAGGTGACCGCGCGGTCGCTGCGCCGGCACCTGCTGGACGCGCTGGCCGGGCTCGCCGACGGCGACCGCGACGTGCTGCTGCTCGTCGCCTGGGAGGACCTGACGTACGAGGAGGTCGCCGCCGCGCTGGGCATCCCGGTCGGCACCGTGCGGTCGCGGCTGAACCGGGCGCGCCGGCTGCTGCGGGAACGGCTCGGCGGCGAACCGGCCGACACCATCGAGGAGGTACTGAGTAATGGATGAGATGAGACTGCTCCAGCGGCTCGGCGACGAGACCGAGCTGCCGGCGGACGAACGACTCGGCGCCGCGCGTACCCGGCTGGTCGGCGCGATGACCACGACGGAGGCCGCGCCGGTTCGGCGGGCACGACGGCCGGCCTGGCGGCTGGTCCTCACCGGCGTCGCGACGGCGTCGGTGGCGGCGTCGCTGGCCGCGGTGCTGGTGCTGGCGCCGGACCGGATCGGCGGCAGCGCGCCCGCCGCCCGGGCCGACGCCCGGCAGGTGCTGCGCGACGCGGCGGCGGCGGCGTTGCGGCTGCCGGACGTCGAGCCCCGGCCCGACCAGTTCGTCTACACCCGGATGCAGGACGGTCCGCAGCTGCGGGAGAGCTGGGCGTCGGTGGACGGGACGAGGGACGGCCTGGTCGTCGAGCACCCGGCGGGCGGCCGCCAGGAGTTCGTGCTCCCCGGCTGCCGGGACGGCCGCGCGAAGATGTACAAGGGCGGGCAGCTCCTGCCGGGCACCGAACCGTGCGTGCCGAGCCCGGCCTACGACCCGGCCGTGCCCACCGACGCCACAGCGATGCGCGCCTACCTGGACAAGCACCGCAGCGGCGAGCCCGGTGACGTCAACGCCGCCGCCAAGGACGTGCTGTCCCTGCTCGGCGACTCGTACCTGAGGCCGCGCTCGCGGGCCGCGCTCTTCGAGGCCGCCGCCGCGACGCCGGGCCTGGAGGTGGTGGAGAAGGCCACCGACGGCGCGGGCCGCTCCGGTGTGGGCGTCAGCTGGCCCTCCCCGGGGCGCAGTCCAGCTCTGATGGTGCTGGTGTTCGACCCGCGGACGTACGCGTTCCTCGGCGTGGGTGGGGAGGCGGGCACGTCCGCGGTGCTGTCCGTCGCCGTCGTGGACCGGGTCGGCCAGAAGGGCTGACGCCCGCCGGGCGGGTCGCCTCCCTGGGCGGCCCGCCCGCTCCGGTCGTGCGTCCAGGGCCTGCGCCATCATGGGCGTCATGACGAAGGCGGACGTGGTGGTGGTCGGCGGCGGGGTGATCGGGATGACGACCGCGCTCACGCTCCAGCGGCGGGGCGCACACGTCACCGTCCTGACCGCCCACGACCCGGCCGACACGGTGTCGACGGTGGCCGCCGCGGTCTGGTACCCGAGCCACACCGAGGAGGATCCCCGGGTGCTGCGCTGGGCCCGGGACACCCACGCCGAGCTGCGCCGCCAGGCGGCCGACGGGGTGCCGGGAGTGGTCGACCGGCCCACCCGGATGTGGTTGCGCCACCGCTACGCCGGGCCGCCCTGGTGGGCCGACGCCTGCGGCGACCTGACGGCCGAGCCGGCGGAGCCGCCGTACACCGCGCTGCTGCGGTTCACCGCCCCGTCGGTGGAGATGACCCCGTACCTCGCCTGGCTCCGGCAGCGCCTGGAGGCGGGCGGCGGCCGGATCGTCGGCCGCGCGCTGGGCACGCTCGCCGAGGCGTACGAGGTCGCCCCGGTCGTGGTGAACGCGACCGGCCTGGCCGCCGGCCGGCTCGCCGCCGACCCGGCCGTGTACCCGGCGCGCGGGCACGTCCTGCTGGTGGCGAACCCGGGCCTGACCGTCTCGGTACGCGACGAGGACGACCCGGCGGGCGTCACGTACGTGCATCCGCGCCGCCACGACGTGGTGCTCGGCGGCACCTACGAGGCCGGGGTGGGACACACCCGCCCCGACCCGGAGGAGGCGGCGGCGATCCGGCGCCGGTGCGTGGCGCTGGTGCCGCAGCTCGCGGACGCGCCGGTGCTGGGGGAGCGGATCGGGCTGCGGCCGGCCCGGCACGGCGGCCCCCGGGTGGAGGTGGACGCGGCGGACGTGCGGCTGGTGCACGCGTACGGGCACGGCGGCGCCGGGGTGACGCTGTCCTGGGGCTGCGCCGCCGAGGTGGCCGACCTGGCCCTGGGCGTCTGACCGCCCCGGCGCGCGACGGTCCACCGTCGGGGCTCGGCGGGCGGTAACCTCGGCCCGGTGTCCGCCCGCCGCGCCGCACTGTTCGCCCTCGTCGCCCTGATCGCCGTCCACATCGGCTGCACGCTTGTCGCGCTCGCCGCCTACAGCCACCGGATCGGCCTGGTGACCCACGACGGCTCCGGTTTCCTGGTGGAGCTGCTCGACGCCGTGGTGCCCCTGCGTGACCTGCTGCCCGCCGTGCTCTGGCTGCTGCCGGTCACGCTGCTCGTCACGTTCGCGGCTCTCGGCCGGTGGGCCGTCCGGCGGACCGTCCGCCCCGACGACGAGCGGCTTCCGGCGAGGGCGTGGACCGCCGGTATCGCCGCGGTGCTGCTCAACCCGCTGGCAGCCGTGCGCTACGCGTCGGCCACCGCCGAGGGCGGCGAATACATGCGTACGGTGCAGGTGGAGACCACCCTTCTGGTGCTCGCCGCGGCCGTGGCGACCACGATCAGCGCGCTCGCCGTTGCCGGGTTCATCCGGCGCTCCGACGCCGCCTGAGCGCTCTGTTCACCGCTCCAGGACGGTCAGCCATTCGGCGGCGCGTGGACGGTATCCGTGCAGCTCGAAGAGCCCGCGCACGATCGCCGGCACGTGCCCGGCGCCGTACACGACAGCCACGTCGATGCGTTCCGCCGACCGGGCACGGACCAGCTCGGACAACGCGGCGAGCAGCCGCTCGTCGCGTTCGCCGCCGAACGCGCGCTCGGCGTGCTCGGTGAACTCGTGGTCGGCGTACCGCTCGTCGGTGGCCGACGGCAGGTCGCTCATCTCGATCTCGGGCGAGAGCAGCCGCCGGGTGCCGCCGAAGAACTGCATTACCATCACGAACGGGATCACCAGCCACATCTGGAGGCGGTACCGCAGCGGCATCGCCCGCCAGCCCTGGGCGAACTCCGCCGCCGACACGTCCGGGTTGAGCACCTCGACGCCGAGAGACGCGTACGGGATGGGGTCTGTCACCAGGCCGGAGCGCCGGTTGGCCGGCATGGCCCGGTAGGTGAGTGTCAACGCCGAGCCGACCGCGGACCGGCCGCTGACGCCCTCGACGACGAGCAGGTCGCATTCCCGGAGCCGCTTCGTGACCGCCGCGTAGAACGCCGGGCTCGCCACGTGGAGCATCGGGAACACCAGGAACTCCAACCGGCTGCCGGGACGGCGTAGACGGAGCACGGCGGACCGGGTGCCGAGGACGCTGTGTTCGATGATCTGCATGCCTGCCCCCGTGGCATCGGCTGCTGTTGTCGGCAGGGTAGGGCTGCCGGGCAAACCGTCCCGTGGACCGGTCAGGAATCGAGAAGCCTCGGGCGGGCGCCCGGACCTAGCGTTTCCGGCACGGGCCTCCCCGCCGGGGAGGCCACCGGCGAGAGGTCACCGTCCATGGACACGCGCATCCGTCAGCTGCACCGCTGGTTCTCCGTCGCCTTCACCGTGACCGTCGTGATCACCTTCGTGGCGCTGGCCCAGAAGGACCCGATCGTGTGGGTCTCCTACGTTCCGCTGCTCCCGCTCGCCCTGCTCCTGATCAGCGGCCTCTACCTGTTCGCGCTGCCGTACCTGCGGCGTCGGCGCACCGCCGCGCGTACGCGCTGACCTGGGGGATTACCGGGGCCGGTCAGCGGGCAACACTGGCGGATGGAGCAGAAGGTGATGGTGTTCGCCCCGGCCCCGCTGTTGACGGTGACGATCGAGCAGCAGGGCGACGTACCCGAGCTGCACCTGCACCCCGGCGGGCAGGGGGTGTGGCAGACCCGGATGATCGCGGCGCTCGGCGTACCGGTGACCATGTGCGTGGGTCTCGGCGGCGAGGTGGGCGACGCGGTCCGCAAGCTGCTCGACGACGAGGACGTCACGGTCCGGACGGTGCGGCGGGAGTCCGGCACCGGCTGGTACGTGCACGACCGGCGCGACGGCGAGCGGACCGAGATCGCCGAGCACCCGGGGGCGCCGATGGTGCGGCACGACATCGACGAGCTGTACACGGTGACGCTCACCGAAGGGCTGCGCGCGCCGGTCAGCGTGCTCAGCGGTCCGGCCGACCCGCAGGTGGTGGACCCGGACATCTACCGCCGGCTCGCCGCCGACCTGGGCGCCAACGGCGGCAAGGTGGTGGCCGACCTGTCCGGGCCGTACCTGGAGGCGGTGCTCGACGGCGGCGTGAGCGTGCTGAAGGTCAGCCACGAGGAGCTGCTCGACGACGGCCTGGCCAAGGACGACAGCGTCGAGGCGCTGCGCGACGCCGGTCGCCGGTGCCAGGAGCGGGGCGCGCGGACGGTGCTGATCAGCCGCGCCGGGGAGCCCGCGCTGGCGCTGCCGGAGGACGGCGAGCCGCTGCTGGTGCACGCCCCGCCGCTGGAGCTGGCCGACCACCGGGGCGCCGGTGACTCCATGACCGCCGGGGTCGCCGCGGTGCTGGCCCGGGGCGGGGACATGCGGGAGGCGCTGCACATCGGCGCCGCCGCGGGCGCGCTGAACGTGACCCGGCACGGGCTGGGCACGGGCCGGGCCGAGGCGGTACGCGAACTGGCCGGCCGGGTGCGGCTGACCCCGCTGGACGGCGGCGACGATGACGACTGACCGGCCGCCCCGGGTGCTGGTGACCAACGACGACGGTGTGCAGGCCCCCGGCATCCGCGCGCTGGCCCGGGCGGCGTACGAACGCGGGATGGACGTGGTGGTCGCGGCGCCGGAGGCCGAGGCGAGCGGGATGAGCGCGGCGCTGTCGGCGGTGACCGACGACGGGCGGCTGGTGTTCCGCGAGACCGAGCTGGACGGGCTGCCGGGTGTGCCCGCGTACGCGGTGGCGGCCTCCCCGGCGTACATCGCGGTGCTGGCCGGGCTCGGCGTGTTCGGGCCGGTGCCGGACCTGCTGCTGTCCGGCATCAACCGGGGCGCCAACGCGGGCCACGCGGTCCTGCACTCCGGCACCGTCGGCGCGGCGCTGACCGCCGGCAACAACGGCATCCGCGCGCTCGCCGTGTCGCTCGACGTGCTCACTCCGGCGGCGGCGAGCGCCGGCAGCGGTGGCGCGGCGATCGCGGTGCTGGACAGCGTGGACGACGAGTCCCGCCACTGGTCGACAGCCGCCGACCTGGCCGCGACGCTGCTGCCGTGGCTGGCCGGGGCGGATCCGGGCACCGTGCTCAACCTCAACGTGCCGGACCGGCCGGCCGATCAGGTGGCCGGGCTGCGCCAGGCGACACTCGCCCCGTTCGGTCAGGTGCAGGTGTCCGTCGCCGAGCGCGGTGAGGGGTTCGTGCGTACGGCTGTGGAGGCGAACGCGGTCCGCGCGGTCCCCGGCACCGACATCGCCTGGCTGGCCGACGGGTACGCGGCGGTCACCGCGATCCGGGCGCTCGGGCACCTGCCCGACGTGGAGCTGCCGGTCGACGGCTGAGGACGGCTCCGCCCCGCCACCGTCGCACGGGTGGCGGGGCGGAGAGCGTCACTCGCCGGCCGCGCGGCGGCGGTCGGCCTCGGCGTCGGCGGCACCCACCGGGGTGCCGTCGCTGTCCCGGTCGGCCCGGGACAGGTCCACGTCGGCGCCGGCCCGGGCGGCGTCGGCAGCCGCGTCGTCGGCGCCGACGACCTCACCGCCGTCGGCCTGTCCGTCGTCGGGGACCAGCCGTCCGGCGGCGGCCAGCCCGATCGGTGCGTACCTGGGGTCGGTCATCTCGTCCTCCTCACCGGTGCTCCTGTGCAAGCGGTACCCCGGTACGGGACGCGGCACACGCGCGCGGGTCAGCGGCCCCGGTCGAGAAAGGCCAGGGTGACCGCGGCGAACAGCGGCGACTGGTCGATGTCGTAGTGGGTCAGGCCGGGCAGGATCGCCAGCGCGTGCCCGCCCGCCGGGCGGCCCTCGCCCGTCCAGCCGCCGTCGCGCCGGCCGCCGTCGAGCAGCCCGAACACCTCGACGAAGTGGCTCGGCGGGGCCATGTCGGCGTCGGCGGCCACCACGAGCGTCGGCACCCGCAGGGCACGTACCTGCTCCGTGAGGTCGAAGTCCTTCCGCATCGCCTCACCGATCTTGTCGAGCAGCCGGGGGAAGTCCTCCGGACGGGGCGCGACCCGCTGGTACAGCTCGTACATCGGGGTGTCCTTCATGTACTCGGCCGCCGCGGCGCCGACCTGGCCCTGCTGCGCCAGCAGTTCCGGGTAGACGGCGTCGCGGCGGATGTGCGCGGACGCGGCGACCAGGCGGCCGACCTTCTCCGGGTGCCGGAAACCGGTGTGCAGGGCGACACCGCCGCCGAGGGAGAAGCCGACCACGTCCGGCCGGTCCAGCCCGAGGTGGTCGATCAGCGCGGCCACGTCGTCGGCCATCAGCGCCATGTCGAGCGGCCGGTCCACGTCGGCGGTGCGGCCGTGCCCCTGGAGGTCCACCAGGATCACCCGGTGCCTCGCGGTGAGCGCGGGCAGGATCGGGGCGAACATCTCGCCCGAGCAGAGGCCGCCGTGCAGCAGGATCATCGGCCGGCCCTCGCCGTGCGTCTCGTGGTAGAGGTGGACGCCGTTGACGTCGGCGTACCGCCCCGGGGCGTGGGTCTCGTCGCGCTGCGCTGTGGTCATCGGTGCTCCTCGGACGTGGTGACCTGACGGCTGTCAGACCGGCCGGGCGGCACCGACTCATCGGTGCGGGCTCGAACGTGCTCGCATTGACGCAGCATGTGGGCTAGTTTCGGCGGGGTGAGCGAGGTGGCGAGCGTCCCCGTCGAGGCGCAACTCGAGGCGTACCGGTCGGAGCTGACCGGCTACTGCTACCGGATGCTGGGTTCGGCCTTCGAGGCCGAGGACGCGGTGCAGGACACGTTCGTCCGGGCCTGGCGTAATTTCGACAAGTTCGAGGGGCGGTCCGCGCTGCGGACCTGGCTCTACCGGATCGCGACGAACGTCTGCCTCACCATGTCCACCAGCGCGCAGCGCCGGATCCGGCCGATGGACCTCGGTCCGGCCGGCGTCGGCACCGCCACCCACCCCGGCGAGCCGCGCCCGGAGCAGATCTGGCTCGGCCCGGCGCCCGACGACCGGGTGCTGCCCGAGGTCGCCGATCCGGCCGAGGTGGTCGCCGGCCGGGAGTCGGTCCGGCTGGCGTTCGTCGCGGCGTTGCAGCACCTGCCGCCGAAGCAGCGGGCCGTGCTGATCCTGCGCGAGGTGCTGGCCTGGTCGGCCCAGGAGGTCGCCGACCTGCTCGACACGTCGGTGGCGAGCGTCAACAGCGCGCTGCAACGGGCGCGCGCCACGCTCGCTTCGGCCGACACCGAGGCCGAGGTGCGCCGGCCGCTCGACAGCGAGCAGCAGGCGCTGCTCGCCCGTTACGTGCGGGCCTTCGAGGCGTACGACCTGGCGGCGCTCACCGCGCTGCTGCACGAGGACGCGACGCTGTCGATGCCGCCGCTGCCGCTGTGGCTGCGCGGTCCCGAGCACATCGCGGCGTGGATGGCCGGCACCGGCAGCGGCTGCCGCGGCTCCCGCCTGGTGCCGACCGCCGCCAACGGGATGCCGGCGTTCGGGCACTACCGGCGCGACCCCGACGGCTCAGGCCACGTGCCCTGGGCGCTGATCGTGATCGGCGTCTCCGGCGGCCGGATCACGTCGCTCAACAACTTCCTCGACGTCGAGCGCCTGTTCCCGCTGTTCGGGCTGCCGGACCGGCTCGAGGAGGGCACCGGCCAGCCCGAGCAGGCCGGCGAGCTCGCGTAGGTCGTCGCCCGCGCCGCGTACCTCCAGCCGCCAGCCGAACCGCCGCGCGGTCAGGCGGATCCGTGCCAGCACCTCGACCGTGACCAGGTCGGGCGCGGTCACCGCGGACACGTCGCACACCACCACGCCCCGGTCGCGGCCACGCAGCGCCTCGGCCAGTTCGGCGCAGCGGGCCGCGATGTCCGCGCGGGTCGGCGTCCCGTCGGCCAGGCAGAGCATGTGGGTGATCACACGCATTGGACCGCCGTACGCCCCGGCTCTCATCGGTACGCGTGCGCCGGCGCAACTTGCCTCGAACACCTTGTTGCTGGCAGTTACATCGACGTTAACTGCTATACCAATCATCGGTGCTCGGCTATATGATCCCGGTAGCTCACCCCGAAGCCTCACGAAACCGCAGCTCCCGCACCCCTCGGGTCGAACTCCGCAAGCCAGGTGCCTCCGCATCGTCGTGCCTGGCGACCGCCCGGCGTTGTGGTTCGGCCTGCCGGAAAGGTGGGAACGGATGACAGGGCTCCCGTCCTTGGTCATCGGCATCGCGTCCTCGTCGGCCGAGCGCCGGCAGCTCGCCCAACTGCTCGGCGGCACCGAGTCGTTCCTGATCGTGTCCAGCGCCCATCAGGCCCGCCGCTTCCTCGACCTGGTACGCCGGCCCGCGCTGGCCCCGGCGCCGCACCCGCCCGCGAGTGACGAGGCGCCGGCCGAGCCACCCGGGCGGGAACTGGCCGTCGACTCCGACCGGCGGGTGCTGCGCTGGCGGGAGCGGGAGATCGGGTTGACGCCGCTGGAGCACGACCTGCTCGTCTGCCTCACCGGTACGCCCGGCCAGGTGTGGACGTACGCACGGCTGCACCGCGCCGTCTGGGGCAACGACCATCTCGGGCGGGGCTCGGACATGCACTCCGTGGTACGCCGCCTCCGCCGCAAGCTGGGCCGCCTGGACGCCCCCGCCATGATCCACGCCGTCCGAGGCGTAGGCTTCCGCCTCACCCCGTAACCCTTGACCCCGCCCGGTTTCGCCGTTGATCTTGCAGTTACGGCCCCTCGGGTGGGGCTTTTGTCTGCCTTGCCGGGGCCGCGAGTGCAAGATCGCCGGGGAAAGGGGGCGGCCCGCCCGGCGGGTGTGCCGGGCGGGCCGTCCTCGTCAGCCGCTGGGGTCAGCAGCGGGTGGGGGAGAGGGTGAAGTCCTCAACCGTGGGCGTGCTGCTGTTGATCCTCGTCTGGCGCGTCTGGGGCTTCCAGCCGTCCTTCGCGACGATCAGCGTCAGCGGGTTGTTGCGCCGGTCCATCCAGTAGGCGTACCGGCCCTGGGCGTCGGTGGTGAAGGTGTACGAGTTCGCCCAGGAGTCGACCTGCACGGTCACGCCCGCCAGCGGCGCGGTGGCGCCCTGGCAGCTCTTGCCGGAGACCGTGCCGGACAGCTTGCCCCAGGTGGTCGGCGGCTGCGCGATCATCGTCACCGCCACCGGCTCCACCGTGTACGGGGTGTTCTCCTTGATCACCACGGAGGCCGAGTACGTGCCGGGCTGGTCGACGTTCGCGGCCATGCCGACCGTGACGGTGACCTTCTCACCCGGCGCCAGCGTGACCTTCGACTTGTCGACGGTCAGCCAGCTCACGTCGGCCGCGCCCTCGGCGCACTCGCCGAAGCCGGGCAGGACCTCGCTGTCCTTGGTGGCCGTGAAGCCGCCCGACGAACCGCCGATCTTGTAGAACCCGCAGGCCGCGCCACCCCGGTAGCGGGGGGCGTTGGCGTTGGGCAGGTTGGCCCACGAGTTGGTCGCCGGGTCGAACGCGAAGCCGGCGTTGGTGATGGCGCCGCCCTGCGACCCGCCGACGACCAGCAGCTTGCCGTTCGCCACCGCGTACGAGGAGGCCCAGCTGTCGGCCGGCGCGTCCGGGATGGCGGTCCAGGCGCCTGCGGCCGGGTCGAAGGCGTAACCGACCTTCTGCGACGTGGTGCCGTCGTTGCCACCGGTGCAGTAGACGGTGCCGTCGATCCCGCCGCAGGACAGGAACGCCACCGACTTCGGGTACGCCGGCAGCGTCTCCCAGGCGTCGGCGCCCGGGTCGTACCGGACCACCGAGTTGGCCATCGGCGTGCAGCTCGCTGTGGTGCAGCCGCCGATCGCGTACAGCTTGCCGCCCGCGACCGCCTGGCCGGCCGCCGCGCGCGGCGCCGGGTTGTCGGCCTTCCGGGTCCAGGTGTTCGCCGCCGGGTCGTACGAGAAGGTGGCGGCGTCCGGTCCGGCGGCACCCCAGCCACCGGTGGCGATGATCTTGCCGTCGAGCACGCCGACCGTCATGGCGTTACGTGCCCCGGGCAGGTCGGCGATGCCGGTCCACGCCTGGGTGATCGGGTCGTACCGGTAGTTCTTGGCGCTCGACGCGGTGCCGTCGCCACCGGCGATGGAGTAGACGGTGCCGTCGACGTTGACGACCCGGTTGTCCATCACGTTCGCCGGGTAGCCCGGGATGGTGGTCCAGGGGTCCGCCTGCGGTGCGGCGGCGGCGATCGCGTTCGACGACTTGCCCGACGAGCGGGCCGCGAACGACGTGGCGGCGGTCAGCCGCTGGACCGGTGCGCCGGTGGAGCCGAGCAGCGCCTGCTCGGACAGCCGGGAGCCGTCGGCCCGTTGCAGCACGAACCCGCCGTCGCGCTCACTGAACTCGGCGGTGACCGGGGCCCCGCCGGTGTTCGTGACGGTGAACGTCTTGCTGACCTTCCCGCTGGGCATCCGGACCGTGCCGGTGATCGAGGTCGGCTTCACCGACAGCCGGCCGGCGGCGAGCTGGAAGTTGGCCGCTGTGGCCCAGTCCTCCTCGACCGCCACCTGCTTGGTCTGGCTCACGTAGTTGCCGGCACCGGCGGTGAACGGGTGCGTCCCGGTCAGCGACGAGAACATCCAGTAGAAGCCGTCGGGCAGCTCGGTGTCGTCCGGCGTGGCGACTGTGGTGGCCTTCTCCGCCGGGCGGTCCTTGCTGGTCACCGTGGCGCCGTTGACGTAGCTGTTGTCGTTCTTGTCGCGGACGTGGCCGAGCACCAGGCCGCCCTTGACCGGCTTGCAGACGAGCTTGCTGCCGATGAGGACGTTGTCGACCTGCCACCACCATTCCCAGCTCGCCTCGTAGTAGTGGAAGCGCACCTGCACCTGCGACTGGCCGGCCGCCTGCGGGATCGGCACCTCGGTCACCCGCGGGCCGCGGACGTCGGCCGCCTGCCGGAGCACGTTGCTCCACGTGGTGCCGCCGTCCAGGCTCAGGTCCACGTCTGCGCGGTCGCTGTTGAGCCAGTTGTAGTCCTGGTTGAACCGGATCACCGGAGCGGTCACACCGGTCAGGTCGACCACCGGGCTGACCAGCGACGTGTCCTGCCGCCCGCCGCTGCCGTAGTTGTCGCTGTCGATGATGGCGAAGTTGCCGCTGCCGCCGGTCAGGTTGCCGCGCTCACCGGCGTCGGTGAACTCCCAGACCTGGCCGGTGCCGGCGTTGTCCACCACGGTCCAGCCGTCCGGGACACCGGTGCCGTCGAACGTCTCGTACTCGCCGTCGGAGCTGACGGTGTAGCCGGGGGCGGTGGTGCACGCCTCCGGGTTCGCCTGCACCGCGATGTTGGCGGTCACGTTGCCCGTGCCGACGGTGACCTCCTTGGTGGTGGTCAGGTAGCCGGCGTACTGCGGCTCGACCTTGAGCCGGTACGTCGCCCCGGACGGCAGCGACAGGCTGTAGCGGCCGGTCGTCGGCGTCGTGTAGTCGGAGATCGGCGTGCCCTCGACGCTCACCTTCGCGTACAGCGGCCAGCCGTGCCCGGACCCGTCGGTGACCTGCCCGCTGACCGTGACGCTCGCTACCGCGGTGAGCGCCACGTCGAGCGTGGTCGTCGTGTTCGCGGTGATCGTCGCCGGCAGGGTGCGGGTCGCGTACCCGAACGCCGAGACGACCACCTGGTAGTCGCCGGCCGGCAGGAGCGAGGAGTACGTCCCGTCCGCGCCGGTGGTCAGCGTGCGATCGGCCGCCCCGGAGAGGGTGACAGTCGCGCCGGCGATCCCGGCCCCGGTGGCGGCGTCGGTGACCTTGCCGGCCAGCGTGCCGTTGTCGCCGATGGGGGCGGCGGCGAGCAGCGCGAGCGCGTCCAGGCGGCCCTCACCGTAGACGTTGTTGTCGTCGGTGGTGCCGCCGCACTGCGAGTCGCCCTTGTCGATCGCCGTGTCGTTGAGCAGCGCGCGGGTCGCCGTGATGTCGCCGACCAGCGTGGGCGCCGCCGACCAGAGCAGCGCGATCGCGCCGGCCAGGTGCGGCGCCGCCATCGAGGTGCCGCTGATGCTGGCGTACGAGTTGGTCGGCACGCTGGAGCGCACGTTCACACCAGGCGCCGAGATGTTCGGCTTGATCTCGCCGTTCTGCCCGGTACCCCGGGACGAGAAGCTGGCGATGTTGTTGTTGACGTCGTACGCGCCGGCCGAGTAGTTGCTCGCCAGGCTGCCCGGTGAGCCGCTGGTCTGGCAGGACGGGCCGTTGTTGCCGTTGGACCAGACGCCGAAGATGCCGGAGGCGGTCCACGCGTTCGTGACGTCCTCCATGAACGGCTCGTTCGACGGCGCCGTGGTGCCCCACGAGTTGTTGATGATGTTCGGCCGCTTGCTGGCGTCCGGGTTCTGCCCGTTGAGGTCGGTGGGCTCCAGCATCCACTGGCCGGAGGAGATCAGCGCGGCGTCGGACGGGCAGCACCCGTTCGCGGCGATCCACTTGACCTCGGGGGCGACACCGATCTGGTTGGCCCCGTCGGCGCCGGCCATGGTGCCCATGGTGTGCGTGCCGTGGCCGTCGGAGTCGCACGGCGCGGTGGCGCACTCGCCTGCGGCGTCGAACCAGTTGTAGTCGTGGTCGAAGGTGCCGTCACCGTTGTTGCCCCGGTAGGCGTTCACCAGCGCCGGGTGGTTGAACTGGACGCCGCTGTCGATGCTCGCCACCGTGATCCCGGCGCCCTTGACGCCGTACTGGGACCAGACGTCGTCGGCGTTGATGTTGGCGATGCCCCACTCCAGGGCGTTCGCCGACTTCTCGTCGGTGCCGGGGGTGGTCTCCGGCAGCTTGTACTCCACCGGCGCGTACAGGCCGTCCACCTCGGAGTGGGCGGCGAAGTTCTGCGCCATGGTCAGCGAGCCGTCGGTGACCTTGATGGCGTTCGTCGCCCAGAAGGTCTGGTACTTCGTGCCCGAGCGGTCCAGCTCGGCGCGGATCTTCGACTGGCTGTCGGCGGCTGTCTTCTTCAGCGCCGCCGCGACGGCGGCGCCGCGCTCGTTCCAGTCCTTGATCGAGGCGGCCTTGCTCAGGTCCGCCTTGGCGCCGAAGTGGATCCAGAAGTCGCCCTCGCTCTTGCCCTGGAGCTGGCGGGTGAGCTCGGGACGGATCTTGTCGCCGGCCGCCGCGCCCGCGCCCGTCTCGGCCTGTGCCGCAGTGCCGGTCGCGGCCAGCGCGGTGGCGGCGAGCACCAGGGCGGCGCCCGCGCTCACCAGCCGCCGGGCCGGGCCCCATCTGTGTGGACGTCTCAGCATCGGTGCTGCCTCCTCCTCCGATGACCCGCTGATGATCGAGCCATGGCAGAAGGGCCAGGAGACGTGCTCTCCCGACTGCTACACCGGTGTGAAAAGAACCCCCCAGGCCCCCTAGGCGCCGTGCGGGTCTGCGCCGGACGCCTGAGTGGACACTATGATCGACAGCAAGGAACGATCAATGACCGTACGTGAGCAACATGTCACCAACAGGCCCCCGGATCGGACGGCCTGTTGACAGTTTTTGTCACGGTGGGGCGCGGTGACGACTGACGGCACGAACGCGGCGAACTCCGGCACCGACCCGTCGGAGCGCCCCTTCTCGCTCGTCATCGGGGTGACGTCGTCCCCGGCCGAACGGCTGCGGCTGACCGAGCTGCTGGACGGCGTCGCGCCCCTTCTGATGGTCGCCGATCTGGACGAGCTGCGCGAGTTGATCACGGATGCGCCGGCCTCGGCGCACGCACCTGCCCCGGCCGTCGCGCCGGCTGCACCCGTACCCCGGGACAAGCCCGCGCCGGACGGCGCGCTGGTGATCGACGCGGCCCGGTCGACCGCCCGGTGGGGCAACCGGGAGACCGCCCTGACCCGGCTGGAACGCGACCTGCTGACCTGCCTGACCGTCGAGCCGGTACGGGTGTGGAGCTACGCCGAGCTGCACCACGCGGTCTGGCACGACGCGCCGACGCACGGCCGGGCCGACGTGCAGTCCCTGGTCAAGCGGTTGCGCCGTAAGCTCGACGAACTGGGCACCGGTGTCACCATCGCGGCGGTACGCGGCGTCGGCCTGCGGCTGACCGACCACCGCCACCCCCGGGTACGGGGCGACTGACCCACCCCTGGGTCCGCTGTGTAAGGCCGCACGTCCCGGACCGGACGGCGCGCACGGCCGGACGGTGACAGCCGGTGACCCGATCGGTGGAGGCGCCCTGCCGGTGTGGCCGGAATTGATGGCGACCGGTCGATTACCGGTGCGGCACGTATCGCGAGAAGTCTTTGCCTCCTACGGTGGCGTCCGGCACGCGGACGGAGGGGACTCGGGAATCACCCGAGGGGGCCGTCCCGGCGGACAGGGAGAGTTGTCTCGATGCGAGTTTGGCTTCGCGCGGTGACGGTCGTCGTCGCCGGCGCGGTCGTGGTGGCGGGAGTGCCGGCGCTCGCCGCCACCGTCACCGTGCGGGACGCCGGCGTGGCCGGCCACACCGGCGCACAGGCGACGGGAAGCAGCGCCGCACTCGGCGCCGCGCGCACCACGGCGACCCGTGCGCTGGTCACCCCCGGGGACACCCGGCTGATGCCGACCACCCCCCGCACCGACACGCCGCGGATCACCAACGGCGAGATCGTCGACATCGAAGTGATCGGCAACCGCGTCTTCATCGCCGGCACGTTCACCTCGATCGCGAACGTCGGCGGGTCCGCGATCACGCAGCGGTCCCTGGCGTCGTACAACCTGGACACCGGCAAGGTGGACACCGGGTTCAAGCCGGTCATCGACGGCGCGGTCGCCGCGGTGGAGGCGTCGCCGGACGGCAAGTCGCTCTACATCGCCGGCGCGTTCAACACCGTCAACGGCGTCACCAAGCGCAAGATCGCCCGGCTGAACCCGACCACCGGCGCACCGGTCGCCGCGTTCACCGCCACCGCGAACGCGCGGGCCACCGCGCTGGCCGTCAGCGCCAACGCCGTCTACGTCGGCGGCCAGTTCGCCACCGTCAACGGCGTCAGCCGCAGCGGCCTGGCCGCGCTCAACCCCACCACCGGCGCCGTCGACACCGGCTTCAACCTGCCGGTCACCGGCGGCATCGGCGTCGGCGGCATGCTCACCGTGCAGCAGCTCAAGCTCACCCACGACCGCAGCAAGCTGCTGGTCGTGCACACCGGCCGCCAGATCGCCGGCCAGGACCGCTACGGCGTGGCGCTCATCGGTACGGCCACCAAGGCGCTGCTGCCGTGGCGCACCCGGCTGTGGGAGGACAACCTCTCCTTCGTCGGCGGCATCCAGCGCGTCTTCGCCGGTGACATCGCGCCGGACGACTCGTACTTCGTGGTCACCAGCGGCTCCGGCGGCGACCGGCCGCCGATCAACGACACCGCCATCGCGTACCCGCTGACCGGAAACGACAACGTCGAGCCGCTCTGGATCTCCCGGCACTTCGACAGCATCTACTCGGTCGCGATCACCGACACCGCCGTCTACGTCGGCGGCCACTTCAGCTGGCAGGAGTCGCCCACGTCGAACGTGCCGTGGCCCGGCCTGGACAACGTCGGATACGGCACCGGCCAGGGGCTCAGCGGCTACGGCCTCGGCGACCAGGTGGTCCGCCGCGACCACCTCGGCGCGCTGGACCCGCTCACCGGCACCGCGCTGGAGTGGAACCCCGGCTCCAACTCGTACGAGGGCGAGAAGGCGATGCTCGCCACCTCGCGCGGCCTGCTCGTCGGCGGTGACGGCAACGTCAAGGGCGGCAAGACCACCGGCCGGGTGGCCTTCTTCGACCTCTCCAAGCAGCCCGCGCCCGCGGCGCTGGACACCACCGTCACGACGCCGATCGAGGGCGCGGTGAAGCCGGCCGGCGAGTCGTTCACGATCAGCGGCCAGGCGCTCGCCCCGGCCGGCGTGGCGCGGGTCCAGCTGGAGATCCAGGACCGCAACAGCGGCAAGTACCTCCAGGCCGACCTGACCACCTGGGGCGCGTTCAAGGCGATCAACACGACTGTCGCCGCGCCGAACGCCACCTCCACCACGTGGAGCCTGCCGGTGACGCTGCCGGCCGGCGTCTACCAGTTGCAGGCGAAGACGTTCGACCGCAAGGGGGCCGGCGACACCACCAAGGCGGTCAAGAAGATCGAGACGTTCCGCTTCGACGACCTGCCGCCGTCGACCCGGATCAGCTCGCCGTCGGCCGGCCTGCTCGCCACGCAGACCTTCGTGGCCTCCGGCACCGCCACCGACGACAAGGGCGTCAACTCGCTCATCTACTCGTTCCGCACGCCCGACAACCGGTACCTCCAGGACGACGGCACCGTCGCCGCCGTCTACAACACCTTCCGCGGCGAGCCGGACGTGATCGGCGCGACGTCCACCACCTGGCAGTACGAGGTCACGCTGCCGGTCGAGGGACAGTGGAAGATGACCGCCACCGCTGTCGACACGACCGGGCAGAGCGACCTGCGTGGCGACACCCGCGACTGGACCGTCTCGGCCAACGGCGTACCGCCGACAGTAGCGATCACCTCGCCGGTGGCGATGACCCCGCCGGGCAACCCGGCGCCGTTCACCGTCGCGCCCGGTGGCGCGGTCACGTTCGCCGGTACGGCGAGCGACGACGACGCCCTGAAGTCGGTCGAGATCTACCTGCGCAACAACACCACCCGCGAGGCGCTCGCCAGCGACGGTACGTGGGGCGCCGACTCGGTCGCCGGCTACCACCGGATCTCCCCGACCAACCTCGACGCCGCGACGTTCGACTGGTCGTTCACCACGGTGCCGCTCACCCCGGGCGTCTACGACTTCCGGGTACGGGCGACCGACAAGCTCGGCCTGACCACGTCCAGCACCAACATGGGCCGGCTCACAGTCACCGCCCAGGTGCCCGGCGACGCCTTCCCGAACGGGCTGCTCAGCTTCACCGGCACCAACCAGGACGTCGACCAGCTGCACCTGGACCTGACCGGTACGGCGACCGACGACAAGGGCGTGCGGGCGGTCCGGATCGCGCTGCGTGACCTGGACACCGGCCGGTACGTGCAGCCCAACGGCACCATGGCCGCCGCGTTCGCCACAGTCGACGCGACGCTCGCCGCGCCCGGCGCGACCAGCACCGCGTTCACGCTCTCGATCGACCTGCCCACGCGCGGCACGTACAGCGTGGAGGCGTGGGCCGTGGACACCGCCGGTCAGCAGGACAACTCGACCAGCGGCGCCACCGCCCGCTACCTGGTCTACCCGGGTGACACCGACCCGACGCTGGAGCCGAGCATCACGCCGGTCGAGGGTCAGGCGTACACCGGTGGCCGGATCGTGATCACCGGCCGGGCCGTGGACGACGGCGGGATGCAGAAGGTCGAGGTGCAGATCGGCAACAGCGCCGGGCAGGGCATGAACTCGGCCGGCACGTTCGGCCGGGCGGGCGCGCCGACCAGCTGGCCGTGGATCGCCACGTTCCTCACCAGCCCGGGGTCGCCGGGGTCGAACTTCGCGTACACGTCGCCGGTGATCCCGGCCGGCACGTACACGGTGACGATCCGCGGCATGGACAACCGGGGGCAGTACCAGCAGCCGCCCCGTACCGTCACGGTGACCGTCACCGACTGACCGGACGGCCTCGCGGGCCGGTCCGCGCCGGGTCTCCCGGCGCCGGGCCGGCCCGTGCTCGTCTCAGGGCCGGATCAGGCACATCCCGGCGGTGGCCGGCCGGTCCATCGTGGCCAGCGCGTCAGGCGCGGCGTCGAGGTCGATGGTGCGGGTGACCAGCTCGGCCGGGCGCAGCACCCCGGCGGTGACCAGCCGCAGCATCTCCGGGTACGCGTGCGCCGGCATGCCGTGGCTGCCGCGCAGCTCCAGCTCGTACGCGATCACCAGGTCCATCGGCAGCGCGGGCCGGCCCTGCGCGGCGGGCAGCAGCCCGACCTGCACGTGCCGGCCGCGCCGGCGCAGGCCCTCGATCGACGCCACGCAGGTGGCGTGACTGCCGAGCGCGTCCAGCGACAGGTGGGCGCCCCCGCCGGTGGCCTCCCGGATCGCGGCGGCCACCTCGGCGGGACCGCCGAGCGCGCTCGCGTCCACGCAGACCGCGGCGCCGCTGCGGCGGGCCAGCTCCAGCGCGCCGGACGACACGTCCACCGCCACCACCCGCGCCCCGCTCGCCGCCGCCACCATGACCGCGGACAGGCCGACGCCGCCGCAGCCGTGCACGGCCACCCACTCGCCCGCCGCGACCCGGCCCTGCGCGACGACGGCCCGGAACGCGGTGGCGAACCGGCAGCCGAGCGCGGCAGCGGCCGCCTCGTCCAGCTCGTCCGGCAGCCGGACCAGGTTGACGTCGGCGTGCCGTACCGCGACCAGGTCGGCGAACGAGCCCCACCCGGTGAAGCCCGGCTGGGTCTGCCGCTCGCAGACCTGCTGGTCGCCGGCCAGGCAGGACGGGCACCGCCCGCACGCGCAGACGAACGGCGCTGTCACCCGGTCGCCGGGCCGCCAGCCGCGGACGTCCGCGCCGGCGGCCACGACGACACCGGCGAACTCGTGCCCCGGCACGTGCGGCAGGCGGATGTCCGGGTCGTGGCCCTGCCAGCCGTGCCAGTCGCTGCGGCACAGGCCGGTCGCGCCGACCCGGACGACCACCCCGTCCGGCGCCGGCGCCGGGTCGCCCACCTCCCGGACCTCCGGCCGTACCCCGAACTGCTCGAACACCACAGCACGCATGCCCCGATCCTCACACCCACCCGCCCCACCTCCCGCC
>NZ_JNZR01000008.1:0-167524 GCF_000717585.1 Micromonospora globosa | reverse complement strand
CTGCCCCCGCGGGGCCAAAAGGGGAAATAGGGGGGGGAGAGGGCGGGGCAGGGTGAGGCGCGGGGGGGGGGTTAGGCGGGGTTGGTGGGGGTGGGGCGTTCGGCGGCTCGGATCGCCTCGGCGTACGCCAAGGTGGCCCGGCGCAGCGCGGCCTCCGGGTCGATGCCGGCCTGCCGGGCGGCGGCGACAGTGGCCAGCAGGCTCGCGCCGAGCCGGGCCTCCGGATCCACCTGCGACTCGGCCAGTGGCGGCGGTACGGCGAGGCCCACCCGGCCGGCCCGGTCCAGGATCTTCGCGGCCAGAGAGAGCGCGGGCTGGCTCAGCGCGATGCCGTCCAGCACCGAGTCGCGGGTCTTCTCGGCCCGCTTGATCCGTTCCCAGCTCGCCTCGATCTCCTCGATCGAACCGGCCGGCTCACCGGAGAACACGTGCGGGTTGCGCCGCACCATCTTGTCGACCAGGGTGCCCGCGACGTCGTCGACGGTCCAGCTCTTGCCCTCCGGCAGGTTCTCCGCCAGCCGGGCGTGCAGCAGCACCTGGAGCAGCACGTCGCCCAGTTCCTCGCGGAGCGCGTCGGTGTCGTCGGCGCTGATCGCGTCGTACGCCTCGTAGCACTCCTCCAGCAGGAAACCGGCCAGGCTGCGGTGGGTCTGCGCCCGCTTCCACGGATCGCCGCCCGGGGAGGCCAGCCGGTCCATCACCTCGACCGCGTCGAGCAGCCGGGCGCCGGGCGGATCCCACGAGCCGTACATCAGCTCCAGCTCGGCCAGGCCGGGCTCGCGCGCCAGCCGCAGCCCCAGCTCACGGGCCAGCGTCTCGTCGCCGGCCGGACCGGCCAGCCACACCGCCCCGCCGTGCGCGGCGGCGGCGTCGAGCAGCGCCTGGGTCGCACCCTCGGTCACCACGCTCACGTGGGCGCCGGCCATTCGGACCGCACGGGTCAGCTCGCTCTCCGCACCGGCGAGGACCGGGGCGGAGCGTACGGCGTCCCAGGCGGCCGAAGTCAGCAGGCCGGCGGGCAGCCGGGGTGAGGTGACGAGCAGGACGATCCGCGCGGTCATGCGGCTCCGGGAGCCGGGGAGCCGGAGGCCGGCGCCTCCGGAGTCGAGATGTCGGTGACCGGGCCGTCCTGGTCGACGTACGGCAGGGAGTAGAAGACGAACGACTGGCCGGTGTTGACCAGCGACGGCACGCCCGTCACGCCGAACCGGGGGTTGACGCGGACGTCCGACTTCTCGGCCTGCTCCTGCAGCGCGCTGCTGAGCGCGGTGGCGGTGCGGACGAACCCGGCCTCGCCGAACGCCTGCCGCACCTGGTCGATGCTCAGGCCCGGCTGGATCGCCCCGGTCTTCTCGAGGGCGTGGTAGACGGCCATCAGGGACTCGTCGCTGAGGTCGGCCGGGGGCAGGCTCTGCTGGAGCGTGCCGGAGAGGTCGACCCACTCGCCCCACAGCTTCGTGTACTCGGTGGTCGCCGGCATGCGGAGCGCCTGCTGGATCTGCTCCGGGGAGATCTGGTCGGTGACCTGGAGGCCCTTGTCGGCCGCCACACGCTTGCCCAGGTCGATCGCCACCAGCAGGTTCAGCACGTCCTGCCGGGTCACCGAGGACCGCAGCTCCGCCGGCGACGGCGTCTGCGGGGACTGGCTACGGACGGCCTCCGCGTACTGCCGCTGCGCGTCCTCGTAGATCGCGTCGACCCGGTCGACGGAGTACCGGCTGTCGCCGACGTAGGCGGCGACGTCCGGGGCGGAGCGGCCACAGGCGGCGAGAGAGAGCGCGGCAAGGGCCGCGACGCTGACGGCGACGAGGGAACGGCGAGCACGCATGAGGGTCACTCTCTCACGCCGAGTGCCGGCCTGTGACTCCGCCCACCTCATCGCGCACCCGCCCCGGACCGGGCGGCACCGGCCAGCTCCTCGGGCTTGCTGTGTCATCGTCCGCTCGCCACTGCGGGGCTGGCAACACCGGCCAGCTCCTCGGGCTTGCCGAGGACGTCGGCCAGGAGCTGCCCGCACCACTCCAGCAGCGCCTGGTCGCGCAGCGGCTCGCCGCCGATCCGCCGGGTGCTCGGCCGGGGCACGCTGACCTGGTCGAGCGCCTGCTTGTAGACCGAGTCCGGGTGGTAGCGCTTGAGCCGCATCTGCTTCGAGTCGGGCAGCGGCAGCGGACCGAACCGGATGTGCTTGCCCTGCATCGACACGTCGGTCAGCCCGTAGCGGCGGGCGAGCAGCCGGAACCGCGCCACCGCGACCAGGTTCTGCACCGGCGCGGGCGGCTCGCCGTACCGGTCGGTCATCTCGGCGACCACCTCGCGCAGACGCTCGGAGTCGCGGGCCTCGGCGAGCTTGCGGTACATCTCCAGGCGCAGCCGCTCCACCGCCACGTAGTCGTGCGGCAGGTGCGCGTCGATCGGCAGGTCGACCTTGACCTCCGCCTCCTCCTCCTGCTGCTCGCCCTTGAAGGCGGACACCGCCTCGCCGACCATCCGGACGTACAGGTCGAAGCCGACGCCCTCGATGTGGCCGGACTGCTCGCCGCCGAGCAGGTTGCCGGCGCCGCGGATCTCCAGGTCCTTCATCGCCACGTACATGCCGGCGCCGAGTTCGGTGTGCTGGGCGATGGTCGCCAGCCGCTCGTGCGCGTTCTCGGTGAGCGGCTTCTCCGGCGGGTAGAGGAAGTACGCGTACGCCCGTTCCCGGCCACGGCCGACCCGGCCGCGGATCTGGTGCAGCTGGGCCAGGCCGAGCAGGTCGGCGCGCTCGACGATGAGGGTGTTGGCGTTCGGGATGTCGATGCCTGATTCGACGATCGTGGTGCAGACCAGGACGTCGAACTCCTTCTCCCAGAAGCCGACCATCACCTTCTCCAGCGCCTCCTCGCCCATCTGGCCGTGCGCCACCGCCACCCGCGCCTCGGGGACCAGCTCCCGCAGCCTGCGGGCCGTCTTCTCGATCGACTCGACCCGGTTATGCAGGTAGAAGACCTGACCGTCGCGCAGCAGCTCACGGTGGATGGAGGCGGCCACCTGACGGTCGTCGTACGCCCCGACGAACGTGAGCACCGGGTGCCGCTCCTCCGGCGGGGTGGCGATCGTGGACATCTCCCGGATGCCGGTGATCGCCATCTCCAGCGTGCGCGGGATCGGGGTGGCCGACATGGCGAGCACGTCGACCGAGGCGCGCAGCGTCTTCAGGTGCTCCTTGTGCTCGACGCCGAACCGCTGCTCCTCGTCGATGATGACCAGCCCGAGAGACTTGAACCGGGTGGCCGCCTGGAGCAGCCGGTGGGTGCCGATGACGATGTCGACGGTGCCGGCGGCGACCATCTCCAGCGTCTGCTCGGACTCCTTCGGCGTCTGGAACCGGGACAGCTGCCGGATCGACACCGGGAACTGGCTCATCCGCTCGGCGAACGTGTTGTAGTGCTGCTGCACCAGCAGCGTGGTCGGCACCAGCACGGCCACCTGCTTGCCGTCCTGCACCGCCTTGAACGCCGCCCGTACCGCGATCTCGGTCTTGCCGTAGCCGACGTCGCCGCAGATCAGCCGGTCCATCGGGACGGTCTGCTCCATGTCCCGCTTGACCTCCTCGATGGCGGCCAGCTGGTCGGGCGTCTCCTGCCAGGGGAAGGCGTCCTCCAGCTCCCGCTGCCACGGGGTGTCGGGGCCGAAGTTGTGCCCCTTGGACGCCTTGCGCGCGGCGTAGAGCTGGATGAGCTGCGCGGCGATCTCGCGTACCGCCTTGCGGGCCCGGGCCTTGGACTTCTGCCAGTCCGAGCCGCCCATCTTGTGCAGCGTGGGCTGCTCACCGCCGACGTAACGGGAGAGCTGGTCGAGCTGGTCGGTGGGGACGAACAGGCGGTCGCCGGGCTGGCCGCGCTTGCTCGGCGCGTACTCGATGACCAGGTATTCGCGGCTGGCGCCGTTCACCGTGCGCTGCACCAGCTCGACGTACCGGCCGATGCCGTGCTGCTCGTGCACCACGAAGTCGCCGGCCTTCAGCTCCAGCGGATCGATGGTGTTGCGCCGCCGGCTGGGCATCTTGCGCATGTCGCGGGTCGAGGTGCCCCGGCCACCGGTGACGTCGTTGCCGGTGAGCAACACGAACTTCGACGCCTCGTCGACGAAGCCGGCGGTCAGACAGCCGCAGGACACGAGCAGTTCGCCCGGTGCCGGCGCGGCGGGCACCTCCTCGGTGAGCCGGGCGCCGAGACCGGCGTCGCGGAGCACCTCGACGGCCCGCTGGGCGGGGCCGTGCCCCTCGAACACGAGCGCGATCGACCAGCCCTCACCGGCCCAGCGCTTCAGGTCGTCGACCACCCGGGCGGTCTCGCCGTGGTAGAGCGGGGCCGGCTGGGCGGCCAGGCTCACCGCGATGGCGTCGTCGGGGGTGACGTCGACAGCGGCCGGCTCGTCCTCCCAGGGCTGCCGGGCCGGCGCCGCGTCCGCCTCGACCAGGCCGAACGGCGCGAGCGTCCACCAGGGCTGGCGCAGGGCGCGGGCTGCCGTGCGTACCTCGGCCAGGGTCTTGAAGGCGGCGGCGCCGAGGTCGACCGGGGCCTGGCCGCCGACGGCGGCCGCGGCCCAGCTGGCCTGGAGGAACTCCTCCGAGGTACGGACCAGGTCGTGTGCGCGGGTGCGGATGCGCTCGGGGTCGCAGAGGAGTACGTGGGTGCCGGCCGGCATGCAGTCGACGAGCAGTTCCAGCGCGTCGGCGCCGATCAGGGCCGGAGCGAGCGACTCCATGCCCTCGACCGGGATGCCCTCGGCCAGCTTGTCCAGGATCTCGGCCAGCTCGGGGTGCTCGGCGGCGAGCGCGGCGGCCCGCTCCCGCACCGCCGGGGTCAGCAGCAGCTCCCGGCACGGCGGCGCCCACATCTGCGCCACGCCCTCGATGGTGCGCTGGTCGGCCACCGCGAAGGTGCGGATCTCCTCCACCTCGTCGCCCCAGAACTCGACCCGGGACGGGTGCTCGTCGGTGGGCGGGAAGACGTCCAGGATGCCGCCGCGTACGGCGAACTCGCCGCGCTTGGTGACCAGGTCGACCCGGGCGTACGCCATGTCGGTGAGCCGGCGGGCGACCTCCTCCAGGTCGGCCTCGTCCCCGGCGGCGAGCTGCACCGGCTCCAGGTCGCCGAGGCCCTTGAGCTGCGGCTGGAGCAGCGAGCGCACCGGCGCGACGACGACCCGCAGCGGCCCGGTGCGGCCGTGCGCGTCGGCGGCGTCCGGGTGGGCCAGCCGGCGCAGCACGGCGAGGCGCCGCCCGACCGTGTCGGATCGGGGCGACAGGCGCTCGTGCGGCAGCGTCTCCCAGGACGGGAAGACCGCCACCTGCTCCGGCGGCAGCAGGCTGCCCAGCCCGGAGGCCAGGTCGTCGGCCTCGCGGGTGGTGGCGGTGACCGCGAGCACCGGGCGGCCCGCGCCTCCGGCGGGCTCGTCGGCGGCGACCGCCGCGACCGCGAACGGGCGCAGCGCGGCCGGGGCGGTGAGGTCGAGCCCGTCGACCTGGGCGGCACCGGAGCGCGCCAGGTCACGCGCCCGGGCCAGCCCCGGGTCGGCCAGGGCGGCGGAGAAGAGTCCGGTGAGCATCAGTGATCACTTCCAGCGGATCGACACACGACGACGACCCCGCGTCCAGCCGGACGGGGGGTGCACCGTTCGAGCCTATCCCCCTCCACCGACGAACCGGGCCCGCCCGATGTTGGATCTTGACCGGCTGCGACCGGGCGTGGTGCGGTGGGCGGATGGTCGAGTATCGGACGGTCTTCGACGCCGAGGTGGTTTTCTCCAACGGTGGGGGTCTGCGCACCGACGGGTTCCGGCTGGACGTGCCGCACCCCGACGTCACCGACGACGAGGTGGCCGCGCTGCTGGTCCGGCACCTGGGGCTGCTCATGGTCGGCGAGGTACGGATCACCAACCGGACCGTCGTCGAGGAGCCGCACAAGGGCGGGCGCGGGGTAACCGCCCCGGCCACGGGCGGCGGGCGGAAACTCGTCGAGCTGAGTCACGTGATCACCGACGGCCTGGTCACGCTGCCCGGCTGGCCCGCACCGGCGATCACCGAGTGGCTGACCCGGGAGGCGTCCCGGAGCCGGTACGCGCCCGGTGTCGAGTTCCAGGTCGGGCGGATCGACATGATCGCCAACACCGGCACGTACGTGGACACGCCGTCGCACCGCTTCGCCGACGGCCCGGACCTGACCGGGGTGCCGCTGGACCGCCTCGCCGACCTGCCCGGCCTGGTGGTACGCGTGCCGGCCGGTACGCGGGCGGTGGACCGGCTGATGCTCGCCCCGTACGACGTGGCCGGGTGCGCGGTGCTGCTGCACACCGGGTGGGACGCGCACTTCGGCACCGACGCGTACGCCGCACCGGACGCGCCCTACCTGACCGGTGACGGCGCCCAGTGGCTGGCCGAGTCGGGCGCGGCGCTCGTCGGCATCGACTCGATCAACATCGACGACATGACGGCGGCGGCAGCAGGTCAGCGCCCGGCGCACACCGGTCTGCTGGCCGCCGGGGTGCCGATCGTGGAACACCTGACCGGCCTGGACGCGCTGCCGCCGACCGGCTTCCGGTTCACCGCCGCTCCGCCGCGGGTCGCCGGCATGGGCACGTTCCCGGTCCGCGCCTTCGCCGTCGTCGACGCCTGACCCCGCGCCGTCGGCCCGACGCCGCCGTCAGTAGCGCACGGCGATGCGGCGCTCGGCCGCGTCCACGCGGATCTCGCCGCCGTACGGGATGATCACCTGCGGGTCGGTGTGGCCCAGGTCGACGTCGAAGACCACCACCGGGTCGCCGGCGTAGGGGGCGAGCGCCGACAGGATCGCCGCCCGCTGGTCGGCGGCCCAGGCCAGCCGCTCCGCGACCGAGTGCGGCCGGTCGAAGTCCCACGCCTTGGGGCGGCCCACCACGATCGCCGGGACGGCGGCGAGCAGACCCCGCTCGCCCATGTTGCGCACGATCCGGAAGACCTCCTGCGCGGTGGGCATCTCCTCCGACGTCTCCAGCACCAGTACCGAGCCGGCCAGGTCGGCCGCGCGCGGAACACGGTCGGCCGCCATCAGCCAGTGCAGGATCTCCAGGTTGCCGCCCCACGTCCGGCCCTGCACCACCCGGGCCGGGCCGTGCCAGCGCCAGCCCTCGGACGGGTACATCGGCGGCTCCTCTGCGAGCGTGGCCGGGTCGCGCCAGTCGCGCGGCTCGTCGCCCCACTCGGGCGCGGCGGTCAGCTCGTACCAGCCGGTGGTGAACAGCGCGGCGCGCAGCGAGTCGAGCGTGAGCGGGTGCGGCTTCCCGGAGCGCCCGAGGTGCACGAGCACGGAGCCGCCGTGGTAGCCGACGACGCCCAGCCGGTACAGGTGGTTGAGCACGTTCGTGTTGTCCGAGTAGCCGAAGTACGGCTTCGGGTTGGCCCGCAACACGTCGTCGTCCAGGTACGGGGTGACGGTGATCAGGTCGTCCCCGCCGACCGTCGCCAGCACGGCGGTGATCGTCGGGTCGGCGAACGCGGCGGTCAGGTCACGCGCCCGGTCGCGCGGGTCGGCGCCCATGACCCGGGTGGTCGGATACTCCACCGGTTCCAGCCCCAGCTCGTCGCGGAGCCGGCGCAGGCCCAGCTCGTACACGTGGGGGAAGAGACCCGGCAGGCCGGCGGAGGGTGAGACGACCGCGACCCGGTCGCCCGGCTGCGGTTTGGCGGGATAGACAGGCACCGTCATGGCCCGACGCTATCGGCAGGGACCAGCGGTTTTCGCCCGACGAAACCTCATGAGCCGGGCATATGCCCGCAATAGGCTGAGGCCGTGGACGACGAGCCGGAGCTGCGTACCCGGGACTGGCTGCCCCGCACGGCGGCGCTGATCCTCGGCACCCTGGCGCTGGCCAGCGCGTTCATCGCCGCCTACGTCGGCGCGCTGCACAAGCCGGACCCGCGCGACGTGCCGGTCGCCGTCGTCACGAGCGACCAGCAGGCCCGGGCCGTGATGTCCGCCGTCCGCGCCCGCACCGACACGATCAAACCCGTCGGGTACGACAGCCGCGACGCCGCCTCCGACGGTCTCACCGACAGATCGGTGTACGCGGTGCTCAGCTCCGCCCCCGACGGCGGCCTGACGCTCGCCACCGCCAGCGCGGGCGCGCCCGCCGCCACCGAACTCGTCACCGGCGTGTTCACCGAGGCGGCCCGGCAGGCCGGGGTGCCACTGGAGGTCACCGACGACGTGCCGGTCTCCGCCGACGACCCGCGCGGCCTGGTCCCGTTCTACCTGGCCGTCGGCGTGGTGCTCGGCGGCTACCTGGCGTCCACGGCGCTCGGCATCTCGCTCGGCACCAGCCCACGCGACCTGCGCCGGGCCGGGCTGCGGATCGCCACGCTCGCGGTGCACGCGATCCTGCTCGGCGTCATCGGGGCGATCCTGGTCGGGCCGGTGCTCGGCGTGTTCCCCGATCAGGTGGCGACGGTGGCGGTGGTCGGCGCGCTCGCCGCGTTCGCGGCCGGGATGGTCGCCGCCGCCGTGCAGGGCTGGCTCGGGCTGCTCGGTACCGGCATCGTGATCCTGCTGCTCGTCGTGCTCGGCAACCCCGGTTCCGGCGGCATCTACGCGCCCGAGTTCCTGCCGCCGTTCCTGCGCGGGATGCACCGCTGGAACGTGCCGGGCCTCGCCACCGACCTGTTCAAGTCGGCCATCTACTTCGACTGGCGCGGCGGCGGCTGGGCACTGACCGGGCTGCTGGTCTGGGTGGTCGCCGGCCTGGCCGGCCTGCTCACCGCGACCATGTTCCGGGCACGCCGCCGGCCGAAGGCGGGACGGCACGCCGTCGAGCGGGACTGACCGGCGGACCGTCCCAGAGTGCAGATCATCACGCCGTCCCCCTCCTGTCCGCCGGGGCCGCGCGGATACCATCCAGAGGAGTCGGACAGCGCTGTCCTTCGTCCTCGCGTAAGGAGCGCAACCGTGACCGACCAGCACGACCACGACGGCCCCGACGCCGCTCTCCGGGCCGACATCCGCCGCCTCGGCACGCTGCTCGGGCAGACCCTCGCCCGGCAGGAGGGCCGCCCGCTGCTCGACCTGGTCGAGGAGATCCGCGCCCAGGTCCGCTCCGACGTACCGGCCGCGGCCCAGCGCCTCGCCGGGCTCGACGTCACCACCGGCACGAAGCTGGCCCGCGCCTTCTCCACCTACTTCCACCTGGCGAACATCACCGAGCAGGTGCACCGCGCCCGGGACCTGCGCCGCCGCCGCGCCACACACGGCGGCTGGCTGGACCAGGCGGCCAAGATGATCGCCGAGCGCGGCGTACCGGCCGAGGAGATCGCCGCCGCGGCCCGCCGGCTGGCCGTACGACCGGTCTTCACCGCCCACCCCACCGAGGCGGCCCGCCGGTCCATCCTGTCCAAGCTGCGCGCCGTCGCCGACGAGCTGGACACCGAGACCGCGAACGCGATCCTGTACGGCGCCAGCGACGAGGGCCCGGCGAACCGGCGCCTGGCCGAACTGCTCGATCTCATGTGGCAGACCGACGAGCTGCGGCTGGACCGGCCGGACCCGACCGACGAGGCGCGCAACGCGATCTACTACCTGCGCGACCTGTACGCCGAGGCCGCGCCCCAGGTCCTCGACGACCTCGCCGACACGCTGCGCACGCTCGGCGTGGAGACGTCGCCGACGTCCCGCCCGCTGAGCTTCGGCACCTGGATCGGCGGTGACCGCGACGGCAACCCGTTCGTCACGCCGGTGGTCACCCGCGAGGTGCTGCGCATCCAGCACGAGCACGGCATCGCCGCCACCGAGAAGGCGATGGACGAGCTGATCACCGAGGTCAGCGTGTCCCGGCGGCTGCGTGCGGTGTCGCTCGACCTGTCCGCCAGCCTCGCCAAGGACCTGGACGCGCTGCCCGAGGTGGCGCCCCGGTTCCGCCGGGTCAACGCGGAGGAGCCGTACCGGCTCAAGGCGCGGTGCGTGAAGGCGAAGCTCGCCAACACCCGGGAGCGGCTGCGTGCCGACACCCCGCACGTGCCGGGGCGGGACTACCGGGGCTCGTCCGAGCTGATCGCCGACCTGGAACTGCTGCGCGCGTCGCTGGCCCGCAACTCCGGCCAGCTCACCGCCGTCGGGCGGCTGGCCTCGGCCATCCGTACGGTGTCCGCGTTCGGCCTGCACCTGGCCACCATGGACATCCGGGAGCACGCGGAGAAGCACCACGAGGTGCTGGCCCAGCTCTACGAGGCGGTCGGCGAGGTCTCCGACTACCCGGCGCTGTCCCGGCTGGAGCGCACCAAGCTGCTCGCCGACGAGCTGACCGGCCGGCGGCCGCTCTCCACCCAGGACAGCCCGCTCACCGAGTCGGCCCGCAAGACGTTCGACGTGTTCGCGGCGATCCGCGAGGCGCAGGACCGGTTCGGCCCCGAGGTCATCGAGTCGTACATCATCTCGATGACGCTCGGCGTCGACGACGTGCTGGCCGCCGTGGTGCTGGCCCGCGAGGCCGGCCTGGTGGACGTGCACTCCGGGCGGGCCCGCATCGGCATCGTGCCGCTGCTGGAGACCCCGGCCGAGCTGAACGCCGGTGGTGAGCTGCTGGACGAGCTGCTGTCGCTGCCCGCGTACCGGGCGCTCGTGGCGGCCCGGGGCGACGTGCAGGAGGTGATGCTCGGCTACTCCGACTCCAACAAGGAGGCGGGCATCACCACCAGCCAGTGGTCCATCCACCGGGCGCAGCGCTCGCTGCGGGACGTGGCCGCGCGGCACGGCGTACACCTGCGGTTGTTCCACGGCCGCGGCGGCACCGTCGGCCGTGGTGGCGGCCCCACCCACGACGCGATCCTGGCTCAGCCGTACGGCACGCTCGACGGCGCGATCAAGGTGACCGAGCAGGGCGAGGTCATCTCCGACAAGTACACGCTGCCGGCGCTGGCCCGGGAGAACCTCGAACTGACGGTGGCGGCGGTGCTCCAGGCCACGCTGCTGCACACCGCGCCCCGGCAGCCGGCCGAGATGCTGGAGCGCTGGGACGCGGCGATGGACGTGGTGTCCGAGTCCGCGTTCCGGTCGTACCGGTCGCTGGTCGAGGACCCGGACCTGCCCGCGTACTTCTGGGCCTCCACCCCGACCGAGCTGCTGGGCGCGCTGAACATCGGCTCCCGGCCGGCGAAGCGCCCGAACACCGGCGCCGGCCTGTCCGGCCTGCGCGCCATCCCGTGGGTGTTCGGCTGGACGCAGACCCGGCAGATCGTGCCGGGCTGGTTCGGCGTGGGTTCCGGTCTGGCCGCCGCGCGGGCGGCCGGGCTGGCCGACGTGCTCGCCGAGATGAACCGGAACTGGCACTTCTTCCGCACGTTCCTGTCGAACGTCGAGATGATGCTGACCAAGACCGACCTGACCATCGCCCGGCGCTACGTCGAGACGCTGGTGCCGAAGAAGCTGCACCCGATCTTCGACAAGATCGAGCAGGAGTACGAGCTGACCAAGCAGGAGGTGCTCGCGGTCACCGCCGCACCGGCGCTGCTGGACAACTCGCCGGTGCTCCAGCGCACGCTCGCCGTGCGGGACACCTACCTGGAGCCGCTGCACCACCTCCAGGTGGCGTTGCTGCGGCAGTACCGCGAATCCGGCGCCGCCGGGCGTGCGGTGGTGACCGCGCCGGGTGGGCGGCGGGCCCCGAACGACGGTACGGCGCTGGAGCGGGCGCTGCTGACCACCGTCAACGGCATCGCCGCCGGCATGCGCAACACCGGCTGAGATGTAAGGAAGGGCCCCCTCTTAACGCCTCGTGCATAAGAGGGGGCCCTTCTTAACGCCTGCGCCCGGCGCGCCGCGAGCGGTGCCCGACGCGAGCGGCGCCCGACGCGCGGCGCCTGGGGCGGCGGCGTCGACTAGAAGTCGCCGCCGCCGAAGTCACCACCGAAGTCCCCGCCGCCGAAGCCACCGAAGTCGCCGCCGCCGTAGTCGCCGCCGCCGAAGTCGCCACCGGCGTAGTCACCACCGCCGCCCGTGTCGCCGCCGCCCATGTCGCCGCCCTGGTCGCCGAAGTCCTGGCCGTCGCCGAAGCCCTCCTGGTAGCCGGCGTCGTACCCGGGGTCGGCGAACGCGGGTGAGAACAGCGCGTCCGCGATCAGGAGACCGCCGACCACACCGACGCCTGCGCCGAGCGCGGTCTTCCACCACGGCGTGGAGTACCAGCCGGCCGGCACCGGCCGCCCCTGGAACCGGCCACCCGGGTAGTAGTAGGGCGTCGCGTTTCCCGGCTGCGGGCCGGCCCGGAACGTCTGCCCCTGCACGTCGACCTGGCGCTCCTTGGTGATCGCGCCGGCGCCCTGGGCAGCGGCGAGCGGCGGCAGCTCCGGGCCCGGGTCGATGCCCATCGCGGTCCGCGCCGCCCGGATGTACGCCAGCCCTTCCAGCGCGGTCTCCCGGGCCAGCCCGAACTGGCGCGGCGTGGTCGCCTGCTCCAGCTGCGAACCGGCCGCGTTGTACCGCTCACCGGCGTCGGCGAGCGCCTGCCGGACCGCGGGAGCGTCGCCGTGCAGGTTCATCAGCTGGCCGCCGAGCCGCTCGTACCAGCGCTGCGCCTCGGCGCGGGCGTCGGCCAGCTCGTTCGCCCGGCGCGATCTGCTCCCCCTCCGCCAGAACACGAACGCACCTCCGAGCAGCAGGATCAGGACCAGCCACAACGCGAACTCCATGACTCGAACGTACCCACCGGGCGCTCGTCGTACCCGTTTGGCAAGCTCTTGGCCATGAGCTTTGCGACGCTGGCCGTGGTGGTGCTCTGCCTCGCCGCGGGCGGCGCGGTGGGCTGGCTGGCCGCGCGGGCGCGCGCCGCGGCCGACATCGCCCGCCTGGAGGCGACACTCGCCGCCACCCAGGCCGGCGAGGGCCGGCTGGAGCAGTCCATGCGGGCGCTCAGCTACGAGGCGACGGCGCAGTCCCAGGAGGCGGTGGCCCGCGCGGTCGCGCCGCTGCACGACACGCTGCGCCGCTACGAGCAGCGGGTGGCGGAGCTGGAGCGGGACCGCGTCGACGCGTACGCCGAACTGCGCGAGCAGGTGCGGTCCATGAGCGCCGTCTCCGGCGAGCTGCGCACCGAGACCAAGCAGCTGGTCGCCGCGCTGCGCGCGCCGCAGGTGCGGGGCCGCTGGGGCGAGCACCAGCTCCGCCGGATCGTCGAGGCCGCCGGCATGCTCGAACACTGCGACTTCAGCGAGCAGGTCACCGCCGCGACCGACCACCAGGGGGTACGCCCCGACCTGGTGGTGCGGCTGCACGGCGGCCGGACGGTGGTGGTGGACGCGAAGGCGCCGTTCGACGCGTACCTGACCGCGATGGAGGCGCGCGACGAGCGGGGGCGCGACACCCACCTGGACGCGCACGCCCGGCACCTGCGCGCGCACGTGGACGGCCTGGCGGCCAAGTCCTACTGGTCGGCGTTCGACCAGACGCCCGAGTTCGTGGTGCTGTTCGTGCCGGCGGACCCGTTCCTCGACGTGGCACTGCAACGCGACCCGTCCCTGCTGGAGCACGCGTTCGCCCGCAACGTGGTGCTCGCCACGCCGGCCACGCTGGTGGCGCTGCTGCGCACTGTGGCCTACTCGTGGCGGCAGGAGGCGCTGGCGCGTAACGCCGCCACCGTCCACTCGCTGGCCCGCGAGCTGTACGGGCGGCTGTCCACACTGGGCGACCACGTGGGCAAGCTCGGCAGTTCGCTGAGCGGTGCGGTGACGGCGTACAACCGGGCGGTGGGGTCGCTGGAGGCGCGGGTGCTCGTCAGCGCCCGCAAGCTGGCCGAGCTGGGCGTCTCCGACGACGAGCTGGCCGCGCCGGCGCAGGTCGAGCTGGCGCCGAGGCAGCCGCAGGCACCCGAGTTGCTGGGCACGCCGTCCACATCGGCCGAAAGGTCGACGGACGTCGACGCCTAACACGGCACGCGCGGTGACGTAGACCGATCCGTGTCACGGACTGATCACAAACCGAGGCCGGGTAGTGACACATGTCGTCGTGACACGCAGGATCACCGTCACACGTGCCCTGCCCCTCGAGGGCCCTGTTCTCTGGAGGAAGAGAACGTTGAGTAAACCCCGCACGCGCAGCCGGCGACCGTCCGCCGCGCTTCTGGCCTCGGTCCTCGCGGCCAGCGCCCTGACCGTGGGAGGTGGCGCCGGTACCGCGAGCGCCGCCCCCGCCGCCGACCCCTCGCTGCCGGCCGCCGCGAAGGCACTGGGCGCACACGACGCCAAGCTGCTCGACGAGGCCGAGGCGAAGAACGCGCCGACCGTCACGATGATCATCGCGGCGAAGAAGGGCTCGGCCGAGAAGGTCGTCGACGGCCTGACCGGCCTCGGCGCCACTGTCAGCCAGCGGTACGACCAGATCGGCTACGTGCTGGCGAAGGTCCCCACCGCGAAGGCGCTCAAGGCCGCCACGCTGCCCGGTGTCGCCGCCGTCGACCTGGACGAGACCATCAAGCTCCCCGACCCGGCGCCCGAGGCGGCACCGAAGGGCGCCAAGTCCGCCACCCAGGCTCAGGCGCTGGCCGGGCCGGGCGGTGACACCGGTGCGGTGAACCCGTACATGCCGACCAACGAGACCGGCGCGGAGGCCTTCAAGGCCGCGCACCCGGAGTGGGACGGCCGCGGCGTCACCATCGGCATCATGGACTCCGGTGTGGACCTCGACCAGCCGGCACTCCAGACGACCACCACCGGCGAGCGCAAGATCGTCGACTGGGTCACCGCCACCGACCCGCTGGAGGACGCCTCCTGGCGGCCGATGCTGACCGAGGTCAGTGGCCCGGCGTTCACCACCTCGCTCGGCACGTGGACCGCACCGGCCGGCAACTACCGGTTCAACGTCTTCCGCGAAAACATCACCGCGAACAGCGACGCGCGCGGTGACCTCAACCGCGACGGCGACACCACCGACTTCTGGGGCGTGCTCTACAACCCCGCCAACGGTGACGTGCGCGTCGACGCGAACCAGAACAACGACTTCACCGACGACGAGGTGATGCGGCCGTACAAGGAGCGGTTCCAGGTCGGCCGCTTCGGCACCGACAACCCCGCCACCGCGGTACGCGAGCAGATCCCGTTCGTCGTCGAGTACCGGCGCAACGTGAACACCGCCCCGGTCGGCGGCCCCGGTCTGGTCGACTACGTCAACATCGGCATCATCGAGAGCACCCACGGCACCCACGTCGCCGGCATCACCGCCGCCAACGACATGCTGGGTAACAGCGCCTTCGACGGCGCCGCCCCGGGCGCCAAGCTGGTCTCCGCCCGCGCCTGCTCGTGGGGTGGCGGCTGCACCGCGGCGGCACTCACCACCGGCATGGCCGACCTGGTGATCAACCGCAAGGTCGACGTGGTGAACATGTCGATCGGCGGTCTGCCCGCGCTCAACGACGGCTCGAACGCCCGCGCGGTCCTCTACAACGACCTGATCAACACCTACGGTGTGCAGCTGTTCATCTCGGCCGGCAACTCCGGTCCGGGCGTGAACACGGTCGGTGACCCGTCGGTCGCCACCGACGTGGTGAGCGTCGCGGCGAGCGTCAGCAAGGACACCTGGCTGGCCAACTACGGTTCGGTGGTCCGCAAGGACAACGCGCTGTTCAACTTCTCCTCGCGCGGCCCGCGTGAGGACGGCGGCTTCAAGCCGAACATCACCGCCCCCGGCTCGGCCATCTCCACCGCGCCGACCTGGCAGGCGGGCAACCCGGTGCCGGAGGCGGGCTACCCGCTGCCCCCGGGCTACCAGATGCTCAACGGCACCTCGATGGCCGCCCCGCAGGCCACCGGCGCCGCCGCGCTGCTGCTGTCGGCCGCCAAGGCGACCGGCAAGGGCGTCACCCCGGCCGCGCTGCGCCGGGCCGTCTACACCTCGGGCCAGCCGATCACCGGCGTCCCGACGTACGCGCAGGGCTACGGCATGTTCAACGTGCCGGGCGCGTGGAGCCTGCTCGCCAAGGGCGTGCAGACCCGCACCTACACCTCCGAGGCGCCGGTCTGCACCGAGCTGTCGCCGAACCTGACCCGCTACGACCGGGCCTCCGGCACGTTCGTGCCGAACCCGAACGTCGGCACCGGCCTCTACAACCGCTGCGCCGCCGACCGTGGTGGCCAGAAGGTCAAGGAGAGCCGCCACTACGAGGTGAAGCTGACCCGTACCAGCGGCCCGAACAAGGGCGTCAAGCACGAGGTCGCCTTCCGCGGCAACGACGGCACCTACAGCGCCCCCAAGGTGGTCTGGCTGCCGCTGAACAAGACCGTCACCGTCAAGGTGAAGGCCAAGCCGATGACCGCCGGCGCGCACGGCGCCATCATGACCGTCGACGACCCGGCCACCTCCGTCGTCGACTTCGAGGTCGCCACCATCGTGATCGCCTCGAACCCGGTCGCCGCTCCGGCGTTCTCGTTCTCGGCCGACGGCTCGGTCGAGCGCAACGGCTTCCGGTCGTACTTCGTGACCGTCCCGCCGGGTGCGGGCGCGCTCCAGGTCAACCTGTCCGGCATCGCGACCGGCTCGCAGACCCGGTTCATCGCCATCAACCCGTACGGCGTGCCGGTCGAGAGCACCGCCAGCACCGCCTGCTACACCAACTTCTCCGACGCCGCGGTCTGCAAGCCGCAGGAGCGGGACTACCAGAACCCGCTGCCGGGCGTGTGGGAGATCGAGGTGGAGGCGCGTCGCACCTCGCCGGCGCTGGACAACCCGTTCCGGCTCCAGGCCCGCGTGCAGGGCGTCAAGGTGGAGCCGGCCGTCGTCCAGCTCCCGTCGGTCACCGCCGGCACCCCGTCCCCGGTGAGCTGGAGCCTGACCAACACCTTCGGCCCGGTCCAGGTGACCGGCGTCGGCGGCCCGCTGGCCAGCGTCCGGACCGAGCGGCCGAGCATCACCGAGGGCGCCAGCCAGGAGTACGTGGTGGAGGTGCCCGCGGGCGCCACCTCGTTCACCGCCCGGATCGGCAACCCGTCCGACCTGAGCGCCGACCTGGACCTGACGGTGTTCCGCGGCACCACTCAGGTGGGGCAGGCAGCCGACGGTGACTCGGAGGAGGCCGTCACGCTGACCAACCCGGCGCCCGGCACCTACCGGGTCGTGGTCGACGGTTACTCGATGAGCGACCCGAGCACCGCGTACGACTACCGGGACTCGTTCGCGTCCCCGGCGCTGGGCACGCTCTCCGCCCCGTCCACGCCGCTGTCCCTGGCCAACGGCGCCACCGCCACCCTCACCGGTGCGGTGACCGCCCTGTCCACCCCGGCCGCCGGCCGGGAGCTGTACGGCGACATGGCCGTCACCACCACCGAGGGCGCGGTCGTCGGCCGCGGTTCGGTGGAGGTCGTCTCGGTCGGCTGATCCGCTGACACGAAGGAGCCCCGTCCCCTCTCGCAGGGGGCGGGGCTCCTTCGTGTCGTCAGGCGGGGCGGGCGGACTCGACCACGAACGGGGTGCCCTGCTGGCAGGTGGTCATCATGCCCGGCTCGGGGCGGCCGGTGACCTCGACCTTGGCGCCGGCCTTGAGCACGTCGCGCGGGCCACCGACGAGCAGGTGGCCGTCGAGCAGCAGACAGTTCGGCTCGACGCCGGCCTGCACCGTGCCGCTGATGACGGTGCCGCCGACACCCGGCGGGGTCGACGGCCCGCCCTTCCAGGAGGGGTCCGGACGGCTCGGGCTGGTGCCGGGGTCGGGCTGGCTGGTCACCGGGGCGGCTCCCGTCGTACTCGGGCTCGGGTCGGAATCGGCGGACCCGTCGCCGGGTGCGGCGCAGGCGGTCAGCGCGAGACCGGCGAGCAGTGCGACGAGCACCGTACGAGGAGTCTTCATGGTTGGTTGGACGCGGCCGACGGCCGATCCGTTCCCGGTCAGCCGCGGGCCGCGGCGGCGGCCTTCATGTCGCGCTTGAGCTCCTGCGGCAGCGAGAACGTCAGCCGCTCGTCGGCGGTGGTGATCTCCTCGACGTCGCCGAAGCCGCGCTCGGCGAGGTGCGCGAGCACCTGCTGGACCAGTTCGTCCGGCACGCTCGCGCCGGAGGTCACGCCCACGGTCCGGGCGCCGGTCAGCCAGGCGTCCTCGATCTCGTGCGCGAAGTCGACCAGGTAGCCGGCGCGGGCCCCGGCGTCGAGCGCCACCTCGACCAGCCGGACCGAGTTCGAGGAGTTGCGCGAACCGACCACGATCACCACGTCGCACTCGGGGGCGATCTCCTTGACCACGTGCTGGCGGTTGGAGGTCGCGTAGCAGATGTCGTCGCTGGGCGGCGACTGGAGCAGCGGCAGCCGCTTCTTGAGCCGGGCCACGGTCTCCAGCGTCTCGTCCACCGACAGCGTGGTCTGGGAGAGCCAGACCACCTTCTCCGGGTCGCGCACGGTGACCTTGTCGACCCCGTCCGGGCCGTCGACGAGCTGGATGTGGGCGGGCGCCTCACCGGCGGTGCCGATGACCTCCTCGTGCCCCTCGTGCCCGATGAGCAGGATGTCGTAGTCCTGCGCGGCGAACCGGCGGGCCTCGTGGTGGACCTTCGTGACCAGCGGGCAGGTGGCATCGATCGCCCGCAGCGAGCGCTGCTTGGCCTGCTCGTAGACCTCGGGGGCGACGCCGTGGGCGGAGAAGATGACTGTGGCGCCCTCCGGCACCTCCTCGTTCTCCTCCACGAAGATCGCGCCCTGGGCCTCCAGCGTGCGCACCACGTGCTTGTTGTGCACGATCTGCTTGCGCACGTAGATCGGCGCGCCGTAGAGCTTCAGCGCCTCCTCGACGGTCTGCACCGCCCGGTCCACACCCGCGCAGTAGCCGCGGGGGTTGGCCAGGAGCACGCGCTTGCCGGTCCGGGGAGTCGTCTCAGCGTCAGTCACCCGCCCATCGTACGTGCCGCCCTCCCGCGCGGCAGCGGCCGCGAGGCGCACGCGGGTGCTGTCGGTCCCGGGCCGTAGGGTGGGCGGGTGAGCGCGGGCGAGGAGGGGCGGAGCACGTCTGACGGGCGGAGCACGTCGGACGGGCGCAGCACGGCCGAGGAGCCGTGGCCGGTCCGGGTGGTCAGCCAGAAGGTGGGCGCCTGGATCGCCCGCCTGGGCTGGGTCTGGGTCGACGGCCAGGTGGCGCAGATCAGCCGCCGCCCCGGCGCGAGCACCGTCTTCCTCACGCTGCGCGACCCGTCGGCCGATCTCAGCCTGACCGTCACCACCAACCGCGACGTGCTGGACGCGGGCGCGCCGGAGCTGCGCGAGGGCGCCCGGGTGGTGCTGCACGCCAAACCCGAGTTCTACGCCGCGCGGGGCACGCTCAGCCTGCGGGCCGACGAGATCCGCCAGGTCGGCCTCGGTGAGCTGCTGGCCCGGCTGGAGAAGCTCAAGAAGCTGCTCGCCGCCGAGGGCCTGTTCGACCGGTCCCGCAAGCGGCGGCTGCCGTTCCTGCCGGGCCGGGTGGGCCTGATCACCGGCCGAGCCTCGGCGGCCGAGCGGGACGTGCTGACCAACGCCCGCCGCCGCTGGCCCGCCGTCGACTTCCGCACGATCAACGTGGCGGTGCAGGGGCCGAGCGCGGTGCCGGACATCGTCGGGGCGCTCAAGGTGCTCGACGCCGACCCGGCCGTCGACGTGATCGTCATCGCCCGGGGCGGCGGGGGCATCGAGGATCTGCTTCCCTTCTCCGACGAGGCGCTGTGCCGGGCGGTCTTCGCCTGCCGCACGCCGGTGGTCAGCGCGATCGGCCACGAGACGGACGCGCCGCTGCTCGACTACGTGGCCGACGTCCGCGCCTCCACCCCGACCGACGCGGCGAAGCGCGTCGTGCCGGATCTGACCGAGGAGACCCGGCTGATCGGCCAGGCCCGGTCCCGGCTGGAACGGGCCGTTCGTCACCTGGTCGACCGGGAGCAGCACCGGATCGACCTGCTGCGCTCCCGCCCGGTGCTGGCCCGGCCGCAGGTGATGGTCGAGCAGCGGGCGGTGGACGTGTCCGCGCTGCGCGACCGCGCCGGCCGGTCCCTGGAGCATCGGCTGCGGGGTGCCACCGACGACCTGCGGCACACGCTGGCTCGGCTGCGCGCGCTGTCCCCGGCCGCGACGCTGGAGCGCGGCTACGCGATCGTGCAGCGCGTCGACGGCCACGTCGTCCGCGCGGCCTCCGAGGTGGCCAAGGGCGATCCACTGCGGGTACGCCTCGCCGAGGGCGAGCTGACCGCCACCGTCGACGGCTGAGGGAAGAGAGACGATGACCGGGACGAAGCAGGACGAACAGCTCAGCTACGAGCAGGCCCGCGCCGAGCTGGCCTCGGTGGTGGAGAAGCTGGAGGCGGGCGGCACCTCGCTGGAGGAGTCCCTCGCCCTCTGGGAGCGCGGCGAGCAGCTCGCCGGGGTGTGCCAGCGCTGGCTGGACGGCGCCCGCGCCCGCATCGACGCCGCCCGCCAGCGCGCCGAGGAGTGACGGTGGGATTCGGCGCGATCGCCGAACCCCACCGCAGACCTCAGTTGAACAGGTTGTACAGCTCGGCGGGGGCCTCGACGACCTGGTCGGCCGAGGGCTTCTGGGCCGGCGCCGCGTTGCCGTAGTCGGTGTAGGTGATCTTCAGGTCCTGCGCGGCGCTCTGCCCGGCAGCCGGGATCTTGAGCACCATCTCGCTGAGCCGGCCCTGGGTGTCGACCTTGGCGGTGAACGGCACCGACTGGGCCTGCGCCCCGAGCGCGGTGATCACGGCCGGGTCGAGCGAGCCCGCCTCGGCGGCCTTCGACACGTCGACGGTGCCCTCGTACGCGCCCTCGCCGGTCTGCCGTACCTCGGTGATGCCCTGGGTGAGCACGGCGCTGCCGGCCGGGTCGAGCTTCTCGAAGTCGAAGCCCAGCGCCCGGTTGCCCTTGACCCGGTTCTGGTCGAGGTGGTGGTACTTGCCGGTGTTGAGGTTCTTCACGCCGGGGATCTGCGCCGCAGCGGTGCCGCCGAGTTCCAGCTTGACCCAGCTGTCCGGCTTGGCGTGGATCAGGTCCAGCTTCATCATCAGGTCCGACGACGGGTCGCCGATGGTCATCCGCATGTCGGCGCTCTGGCTCGGCTCGTGCACCTGCCCTTCGGCGGTGGAGCCCGCGCCGGTCATGGAGAACTTGAAGTTCCCCTCACGGATCGCGTTCGTGGAGTCGAGCAGAGCCTGCTTGGCCGCGCTGCTGGACGCCGTGGCGCTCGGTGCGACGCTGCCGGAGGCGCTCGGGGTCGCGGAGGCGTCGGACGTCGTCCCGTTGCCGTTGCAGGCCGCCAGGCCGGGAATGAGCAGCGCCGCGGCGAACGCGGTGGCGCTGAAGCGTCGAATCTTCACGTCAACCTCTCCAGGTGGGTCGTCCGGGCTCGATGTCCCTTCTGTTCCCGGAAGCGGGGTTCCGCAATCCCGCGTCACCCGGAGGGAGGACGTCAGCGCAGCGACGTGGCGAGCTTGCGCAGCTCCGTCTCCCCCGCGTCACCGACAACGATCACCGTACGGTTCGGCTCCAGCAGGACGAGCGCCTGCTCGTTGCCGCGTGCCGTGTAGCGCTGCCAGCTCAGCCCGCCGGGCAGGTCGGCCGCGCCCTGCGGCTGCCCCTCGGTCAGCTCGGCCGGCAGCAGCTTCTCCGCCGGGACGTTGCTCTCCACGAGCTGCGCGCCCCGGCCCTCCGGGGTCACGTACCCGATCCGCAGCGTCGAGCCGTCCGCCTCGGTCCGGAAGCGGGCGTTGACCGTACGCCAGTCGTCGCCCAGCCCGGTCGGCTCGCTGACCGGGAAGGCGTTCGCGGAGCGGGCCTGCTCCAGCGCGGGCGCCGGGTCGACTGTGACCGGCGAGTCGCCGCCGAGGAAGCCCCGGTAGAAGGCGAGCAGCAGCGCGATCGGGACCAGCAGGATCAGCAGGGACAGCGCCATGTCCTTCGGCGACCGCTCGGAGCGGGCCTTCTCCTTGCCCGCCGGCGGCGCGGGGGTGTCCACCGCGGGGGCCGGCTCGCCCCGGTCCGCGACGAGCGCGGGCTGACCCTCGGACGGGGCCGGGGCGCCATCCGGTCGGACCGGCGGCTGGCCCTCCGGCGGGGTGGCGTCGGTCGGTGTGCGGTCGGCAGGCTGTGCGGCTTCCACCCGGCCATTGTCGCAGCCCACCGGGTGACGTGATCCTGGCCTCCTCCGCCCCGCCGGGACGGCGAACCTGAGATCGTGTGAGGATCAGCGACAAAACCGGCGGCGGTGGCCGCCGGTCCCACCCCGCAACGTCGCGAGGAGGCCGCCATGACAACCACCAGGACGCGGACGCCCCAGAATCTCGACCGCAACCTCGCCCTCGATCTGGTCCGGGTCACCGAGGCCGCGGCGATGGCCGCCGGCCGCTGGGTCGGCCGGGGCGACAAGGAAGGCGGCGACGGCGCAGCAGTCGACGCCATGCGAAAGCTGATCAACTCGATCCCGATGCGCGGCGTCGTGGTGATCGGCGAGGGCGAGAAGGACAACGCCCCCATGCTGTTCAACGGCGAGGAGGTCGGCGACGGGACCGGCCCCGAGGTGGACGTGGCGGTCGACCCGATCGACGGCACCACGCTGATGAGCAAGGGCATGCCGAACGCGCTGGCGGTGCTCGCGGTCGCCGAGCGCGGCGCGATGTTCGACCCGAGCGCCGTCTTCTACATGGAGAAGCTGGCGGTCGGCCCGACGTACGCCGACGTGGTGGACATCAACGCCGGGGTGGCCGAGAACATCAACCGGATCGCCAAGGTCAAGGGCACCGACGCCGCCGAGGTGACCGTGTGCGTGCTGGACCGGTCGCGCCACGACGACCTGATCAAGCAGATCCGGCGTACCGGTGCCGGGATCCGGCTCATCTCCGACGGGGACATCGCGGGCGCCATCGCGGCGGCCCGCGGCGAGTCGGACGTGGACGTGCTGATGGGCATCGGCGGCACCCCGGAGGGCATCACCGCCGCGTGCGCGCTCAAGTGCATGGGCGGCATGATGCAGGCCAAGCTCTGGCCGAAGGACTCCGACGAGCGTCGCAAGGCGCTGGACGCCGGGCACGACCTGGACCGGGTGCTGTTCACCGACGACCTGGTCACCGGCGACAACTGCTTCTTCGTGGCCACCGGTGTCACCTCCGGCGACCTGCTGCGCGGTGTGCGCTACCGCTCCGGCGGCGCGTACACGCAGTCGATCGTGATGCGCTCCAAGAGCGGCACCATCCGGGTGATCGACTCGTACCACCGCCTGGAGAAGCTCGCCCTCTACTCGGCTGTCGACTTCGACGGACGCCCGCTGGCCGAGCAGGAGTGAGCAGAGCCGGGACGGTGGCACCACCGGCACCGCCGACGCTGTCGACCGGGCGACGTGTCGCCGGTGTCGGGTTGGCCACCGCCTCGGGCGTGATGGTCGCCGTGCAGTCCCGGATCAACGGTGAGCTGGGCGTACGCCTGGCCGACGGGATCGACGCCGCGGTGGTCTCGTTCGGTGTGGGCCTGCTGATCCTGCTGGTGCTGGTCCCCGCCACCCCCGGTGGCCGGCGGGGACTGGCCGCCCTGCGCGGCGCGCTGCGCTCCGGCGCGCTGCGGCCCTGGCAGTGCCTGGGCGGCGTCTGCGGCGCGTTCCTGGTGGCGACGCAGGGGCTGACCATCGGCGCGCTCGGCGTCGCGGTCTTCACCGTCGCGGTGGTGGCCGGGCAGTCCGGCAGCAGCCTGCTCGTCGACCGGGCCGGCATCGGCCCGGCCGGCCGGCAGCCGGTCACCCCGAATCGGCTGATCGGCGCGGTGCTCACAGTGCTCGCCGTCCTGCTGGCGGTGGGCGACCGGCTCGGCGACCCGCACGCGCTGGCGCTGGCGCTGCTGCCGCTGGCGGCGGGGGTGGGCATCGCCTGGCAGCAGGCGGTCAACGGTCGGGTCCGGGCGGCGGCGGGCAGTGCCATGACCGCCACGCTCGTGAACTTCACAGTCGGTACGGCGGCGCTGCTCGTCACCTTCGCGGTGGACCTGGCGGTACGCGGACGGCCGGCAGGCGCGTTCCCGGACGAGCCGTGGCTCTATCTCGGCGGCCCGCTCGGGATCGTGTTCATCGCGCTGGCCGCCGCCCTCGTCCGGTTCACCGGGGTGCTGCTGCTCGGCCTGGCCACGATCGCCGGGCAGATCGTCGGTGCGGTGCTGCTGGACCTGCTGCTGCCCACCGCCGCCTCGCACCCCGGGCTGGACACGCTGCTCGGCGCGGCGCTGACCATGGTCGCCGTGCTCGTCGCCGCCTTCGGCCCGACCCGCCGCCCTTAGCGGGCGGCGGCGGGCGCGGCGGCGCGCAGGCCGGTCACCATCTCGTCGACGACCCGGTCCAGCGGCGTCCCCTCGATCCCGAACGTCTCGCTGGCCGCGGTGGAGTCCATCACGAACGGCCCGGCGAACTGGTGCGCGGTCTCCCGCATCTCCCGGGCGAACGGGTCGGCCAGACCACCGAGCCAGAGCACCGGGTAGGGCATCCGGGTCAGCCGGGGCGCCGGCGCCCCGGCCCGCTTCGCCGCCCGGTCGGCGAGCGCCCGCATGGACATCGGGGGCGCGCTGGGCACGTGCCAGGCCCGTCCCCAGGCGCGCGGGTCGGTGGCGGCGGCGACGAGGGTACGGGCCACGTCCCCCACGTACGTCCAGGTGTGCGGCGCGTCCCAGGCGACCGGCAGGAACACCCGCTGCCCGGCGAGCACCTTGGGCAGCACCATCATGGGCAGCGAGGTGCCGCCGAGGCCGATGTAGTCGGAGCCGCGTACCTCGGTGACCCGGGCCCGGCCGGCGCGGTGGGCGGCCAGCGCGTCGGCCCACATCCGGTTGCGGACGCGGCCCTTGACGCCGGTGGCGGCGAGCGGGGTCGCCTCGGTCATCGGGGCGTCGACCGGGCCGTACCCGTAGAGGTTGCCGACTGTGGCGAGCACGGCGCCGCTGCGCTCGGCGGCGGTGAGCAGGGCGGCGGCCAGCGGCGGCCAGTCCGTCGGCCACGTGTGGTACTGCGGGTTGGCGCAGTTGTGGAGCGCGTCCGCGCCCTCGGTCAGCGCGGCGAGCCGGTCCGCGTCGGCGGCGTCGGCGGCCACCCGCTCGATCGCCGGATGCTCGGGGCCGGTACCGCGCCGGGTGACCACCCGCACCCGCTCGCCGCGCTCGGCGAGGAGGCGGGCGGTGGCGGTGCCGACGGGGCCGGCGCCGACGATCACGTGCAGTGCCATGACAGGTCCACCTTCACTGAAGCAGTAATTCGAATCGAGAGCACCGCTCTCGGAACAGAGCATGACTCACGGAAGCGGCGCAAGTCAAGAGCAGTGCTCTCTCTTTTGATTGCTGCTCTCGTCGTGACAGAGTGGGGGCATGGTCGCTCCCTCGCTCCGCGCCCGGGTCCGCGCCGGGATGATCGAAGAGATCAAGACGGTCGCCCGCCGCCACCTGGACACCGACGGCGCGAACCTCTCCCTGCGCGCGGTCGCCCGCGACCTCGGCATGGTCTCCTCGGCGATCTACCGCTACTTCCCCAGCCGCGACGACCTGCTCACCGCGCTGATCCTGGAGGCGTACGACGCGCTCGGCGACGCGGTGGAGGCGGCCGACGCCGCCGCCGACCAGGCCGACCTGCGCGGACGCTGGCTCGCCGCCTGCCGGGCCGCCCGCGCGTGGGCGCTCGACCACCCCGCCGAGTACGCGCTGCTCTACGGCAGCCCGGTGCCCGGGTACGCGGCCCCGGACGACACCGTCGTGCCGGCCCAGCGCCCTCCGGTGACCCTGGTCGGCATCCTGCGCGACGGCCTGGCCTCCGGCCGGCTCGCCCCGCCCGACGAGGATCTGCCCGAGCCGCTGCGCGGCGACGTGGCCGAACTGGTCGAGCTGATCGGGATGGACGTGCCGCCCGCGCTGCTGGCCCGCGGCATGGCCGGCTGGACCCAGTTGTTCGGGCTGATCAGCTTCGAGCTGTTCGGCCGGATCAACCGGGCGCTGCCGCACCGCGACGAGTACTTCGACCACCAGATCGGCCTGATGGCCGACCTGGTCGGCCTGCCCTGACGCCGGTCGGCGTCAGGTGCCGTCGGAGGAGTGACCCGGGAACAGGTGCGCGGTCGGGTCGATGACGACAGCCGCGTTGTTGACGGCGGTGGCGGCCTCACCGAAGCCGGTGGCGATCAGGCGGACCTTGCCCGGGTACTCGGTGATGTCCCCGGCCGCGAACACACGGGGCAGGTTGGTGGCCATCGCGCTGTCCACCACGATGTGCCGGCGGTCGAGGTTCAGCCCCCACTCGGCGAGCGGACCGAGGTCGGCGGTGAAGCCGAGCGCGGCCACCACGGTGTCCACCGGCAGCGTCTCCACCTCGCCGCCGCGTACGGTCAGCTCGGCGCCGGTGACCGTCTCCTCGCCGTAGAGCCGGCTCACCTCGGCGTTGACCACGATCCGCACCGGCAGCGCGCGGACACGCTCGATGGTGGCCGCGTGCGCCCGGAAGCGGTCCCGCCGGTGCACAAGCGTCACCGACCGGGCCAGCGGCGCGAGCGTGGCCGCCCAGTCGAACGCCGAGTCGCCGCCGCCGACGATGAGCACGTGCCGGTCGGTCAACTCGGTGGGCTGCGGCACGAAGTAGACGATCCCACCGCCGGTGAAGCTCTCCGCGACCGGCAGCGGCCGGGGCGTGAAGCTGCCGAGCCCGCCGGTGACCAGCACCGCGCCGCAGCTGAGCTGCTCGCCGCCGGCCAGGCCGAGCACCGGCCGGCCGTCCAGGTAGGACAGCTTCTCCGCGCGTACGCCGAGCCGGTAGTCGGGACGGAACGGCGCGGCCTGGGCGACCAGGTTCGTGACCAGCTCGCGGCCCTTGATCGCGGGGAAGCCGGCGACGTCGAGGATCAGCTTCTCCGGGTACATCGCGGTGACCTGACCGCCCGGCTCGGGCAGCGCGTCGATCACCGACACGGAGAGTCCACGGAAACCGGCGTAGTAGGCGGCGAAGAGTCCGGCGGGACCGGCCCCGATCACGGCGACATCGACCTCGCGCATGGCGTACCGTCACTTTCCGCTTCGGGATCACCCCGTGCTGATGCGGAAACGGTAGGCGGGCAGGTGGCCGCGGGCAAGGACGTCCCGCGGTTCGATCAACGCGCCGTCAGGGCAGCGTCATCCTCGGTGAGCCGAGGCGGTCGGACTCGCCGGTGTCGTTGCGGCGGCGGAACAGGATCGCCGCGACCACGCCGCCGAGCAGCCCGAACAGGTGGCCCTGCCAGGAGATGCGCTCGTCGGTCGGCAGGATGCCGAGCAGTTGCCAGCCGTAGAGCAACCCGACCAGCAGGCCGACGGCGAAGTTCCACCAGCTCCGCTCCACCACGCCCCGGGTGAGCAGGATGCCGAGGTAGCCGAAGATCACGCCGCTGGCACCGACCACCACCGAGTTGGGTGAGCCGGTGAACCAGACGCCCAGACCGCTGACCAGGATGATGACGGCGGTGGACCAGAGGAACCGGCGGGTGCCCGCGGCGAGCACGAACGTGCCGAGCAGGATCAGCGGGATGCTGTTGCTGTAGAGGTGGTTCCAGCCGGCGTGCAGGAACGGCGAGAAGAAGACGCCGTCCAGGCCCTGGAGCCGCTGCGGGATGATGCCGGCGGTGTAGTCCAGGCCGAGTCGCAGGCCGACGTCGAGCGCCTCGATGAGGAACAGCACCGGGACGACCGCGCACATGGCGACGAAGGCCCGGCCGAGCGCCGCATAGAACGCGTCGGTGCCGAACCGGTAGGGGTCGCCACTGGGGCCGCCGTGCCAGGTCACCTACCAAGAGCTATCAGCAAATGCGGCAGGCCGCCAGTCGGACGGCGGTACGACGACGGCGGGACACCCGGGTCTGTCCGCGTGTCCCGCCGTCGTGGTGATGTCAGTACCAGCCCGAACTCTGCGACTTCTGCCAGGCGCCGCAGGGGGTGTCGTACCGGCCCTTGATGTAGCCGAGACCCCAGGTGATCTGGGTCGCCGGGTTGGTCTTCCAGTCGTCGGCGACCGAGGCCATCTTGCTGCCCGGCACCGCCTGCGGGATCCCGTACGCCCCGGAGGAGCTGTTGGAGGCCTTCGGGTTCCAGCCGCTCTCCTTGGTCCAGAGCTTGTCCAGACAGGGGAACTGGTCGATGCCGAAGCCCTTGTCGAGCATGATGGCGCAACCGATCTTCCGGTTGCCGCTGTACTCCGCGCACGAGGACGGGATCGGGCCGTCGTACGGCTTGGCCTTCGCCTCCGCCTCCTCCTCGGCCGCGGCCCGCTCCTTCTTGCGGGTGGCGGCGGCCGCCTCGGCCTTTCTGGCCCGCTCGGCGGCCTCCTTCGCCGCCGCGGCGGCACGCAGCTTCGCCTGGTACTCGGCGGCACGCTGCCGGGACGAGTCCACGCGGTGGTCGGACAGCCGGTCGCGCTGGTACGCGTACTCCGTCTGGTCGACCTTCAGGCCGACCTGCGCGGTCAGGCCCTGCTGCTGGGTCTGTCGATCCTCGCCCAGATAGAAGCCGCCGGCGACGCCCACGGAGAGCAGCGCGACAGCGGCCGTACGGGCGCCGAACCGGCTCCACAGCCGACTCACGAAGTTTCCCTTCGTCGGGGGCAGGGACACGGCACGCGCATGGCCGGGTCGGGTCACGCCGGGTGCCGTGAGCGCACCGGTACCGGTGTGACTCCGGGCCGTGTCCGGCTCCCGAGTGGTAGGTGACGCTCGATGGACACCATTGCGCACAGTGAGGCCAGTGGGAAATGGCCGGGCTTAAAAGTGATCTGCGTCACCCTAAAAATGCGGACAAAGTAGGGCAAAAGCGGCGCTCAGCCGGGGATGTCCTCCAGCAGGTCGGTGACCATGGCGGCGATCGGAGAACGCTCCGATCGGCTGAGCGTGACGTGCGCGAAGAGGGGATGCCCCTTCAGCGCCTCGATCACCGCCGTCACCCCGTCGTGCCGGCCGACCCGCAGATTGTCCCGCTGGGCCACGTCGTGGGTGAGCACCACCCGCGACCCCTGGCCGATGCGCGACAGCACGGTGAGCAGTACGCCCCGCTCCAGCGACTGCGCCTCGTCCACGATGACGAACGCGTCGTGCAGGCTCCGGCCGCGGATGTGGGTCAGCGGCAGCACCTCCAGCAGCCCGCGCGAGGTGACCTCCTCCAGCACGTTCTCGTGCACCACCGAGCCGAGCGTGTCGAAGACCGCCTGCGCCCAGGGCGACATCTTCTCCGACTCCGACCCGGGCAGGTAACCGAGTTCCTGGCCGCCGACCGCGTACAGGGGGCGGAACACGATCACCTTCTTGTGCCGGCGCCGCTCCATCACCGCCTCCAGGCCGGCGCAGAGCGCCAGCGCGGACTTGCCGGTGCCGGCCCGTCCACCGAGCGACACGATGCCGATGGACTCGTCCAGCAGCAGGTCGAGCGCGACCCGCTGCTCCGCCGAGCGCCCGTGCACACCGAACGCCTCCCGGTCGCCCCGGACCAGCCGGATCGTCTTGTCCGGCAGCACCCGGCCCAGTGCCGAGCCCCGCCCGGAGTGCAGCACCAGGCCGGTGTGGCAGGGCAGGCCCGCGGCAGCGTCGACGTCGAGCGTCTCGCCCGCGTACAGCCGGCCGATCTCCTCCTCGGCCAGGTCCAGCTCGGCCATCCCGGTCCAGGTCGGGTCGCTGGCCTGACCGTGCCGGTACTCGTCGGCGCGCAGGCCCACCGAGGCTGCCTTCACCCGCAGCGGCATGTCCTTGCTGACGAGCGTGACCTCACGCCCCTCGGCGGCCAGGTTGAGCGCCACGGACAGGATGCGCGCGTCGTTCGACTCGTTGCGGAAGCCGGGCGGCAGCACCCCGTCGTCGGTGTGGTTCAGCTCCACCCGCAGCGTGCCGCCCTGGTCGTTGGCGGGCACCGGGCGGTCCAGCCGGCCGTGCCGCACCCGCAGCTCGTCCAGCATGCGCAGCGACTGGCGGGCGAACCAGCCCAGCTCGGGGTGGTGTCGCTTGCCCTCCAGCTCGGAGATCACCACCAGCGGCAGCACCACCTCGTGCTCGGCGAAGCGGTGGAAGGCCGCCGGGTCGGACAGCAGGACCGAGGTGTCCAGGACGAAGGCCGGGCCGGCTGGTCGGGGCTCCTCGGCCTCCGCGGCGGCGGCGCCGCGGCGGCTGCGGGTGGTCCGGCGGGTCGGGGCGGTCGAGGCCGGGGTCTGCTCGGCTCCGGCGGGGGTACGGCGAGTGGTCACAGGCCTGCTCCGCGGATGGGCACCCGGCCACCCGAGTTCCGCCTCTTCCGGTGCCCGGAGGACACGGGGTCGGATGCGGGCCCCGTGCGCGAGGACGCAGGTCCGGGCTGTCCGGCTGGCCCGGGAAAACCCCGTGCCATGCCTAGACGCTAATCGCACCGGGGCCGCGGGGCTAGAGGTGCGCGTGGATCATCGTTCGGTCTTCGCCGGACGTACACCCGTTCGAGTGACCGGCGTACCGGAACCGGCCGGGATGCATGCCCCCTGCGCGCACCCCGGCCGGTCGTCCACTGCGGCGCCGCGACGCGGCGCGGGCCTCAGCCCTGGCGGCGCACCAGCGTGCCGGCCCGCGGTCCGGCGCCGGCCGCGCCGAACGACGATCCGGTGTACGTGGTGCCCACCCGGCCGACGGCGCCGAGCTGGGCCGTGGCGGTGACGCGGACGGCCGGGGCCGAGCCGGGCCGGGCGGCGACCGCTGCGGGTACGGAGGTGCCGGCGAACGGCACGGCCGAGCGCCCGGCCGAGGTCACCACGGTCGGGCCGGGACCGGACAGCGCCGAGGCGATCGCCGCCTGGGCATCACGCCGACGGCGGTTCCAGGCGCCCCGGTCACCGTCGAAGTAGCCCTGGCGGTAACCGAACCGGTAGCCGATGCGGTAGCTGAGCTGACCGTGCAGGCGCCCGGCCGCGTAGCAGGTGGAGCCGAGGAGGAGAACGAGCACCACGGCGAGAAAGGGGGTCATCGCTCGTCCGCCCCGGGCAGCGGGTCGACCACCAGCAGGCGCTCCAGATCGTCGGTGCTGACCTCCTCGACCAGCTCCACGCTGATCCGGCAGCCGTCGAGGATCACCTCGGCCACCGACGCCCGGCGGATCTCCCCGCCGGAGTCGTAGACCCGCACGCTCAGCTCCGGGCAGCCGAGGTGGGTCCGCCAGGCGTCCCACTCCCCCCGGTCGCCGACGCTGAGTGAGAGATACCGGCACCCGCGGGCGAGATAGAGACGCCAGGGGGCGCTCAGCCCGGCGGACACTCCGTCCGCGATCAGCCCGAAAGCCTGGGCACGTGTCGCGAGCTCGGTCACGAAACCCCCTCGGCACCCGCGGAGTGACGCATGTGAGCACTCGTCGTCTCAAGCACGTGACACACCGTAAGTTGTCTCATGAGCGTGACAGTATCAGCTTTTCAGGCCTTTGCCGCCGTACTCGTGTCCATCTATTCTGCCCGGGTGACACCCCTCAGGAGCAGCACTGAATCGTTTACCGGAAATCCCGGATCATCGTCACGTCGGCGTGACAGCAGCGCGCCGAGCCGTCCTCTAGGGACCGACTGGCCGTACCGTCACGGGGTGACCGAGACGACCAACGCACGGAAGATCGCGTTCGCCACCTTCGTCCGGCGCGCGCTCGACGACGCCCGCGCACTGCGGGCCTGGAGCGGCACCGAGGTCTCCCGGCGCACCGGCGTCTCCCGCCAGACCATCAACCGATGGGTACGCGGCGACTGGGCCAGCGACCCGGAGGCGGAACGGGTCGTCGCCTTCTGCGAAGGGCTGGGGCTCGACCCCGCCGCCGCGTTCATCGCGCTCGGCTGGGACCGGGCCGCCGGACCGCGTACCGCGCCGACCCCGCCCCCGATGGACCCGGACGTGGAGGCGCTGCTGCGCCGGCTGGTCGATCCGAACGTCTCCGACGCGGAGAAGTTCCACATTCGAGAAACCATTCGTTACCTCGCATATCGCCCGACTCTGCCGAGCGGTGTCCGAAATAGGGGCAAACAAGCCGGGTAGTTCCTCAGATGGCGAAAGAACGGAAGGTCGGACCCGATCGTTTCGCCTCGGGGACGGATCGGACCCGCTAGCGTCCACGTTTGTACTGCTAGGGGCTCGTCATCGGCGGGGGGACGGGACACAGCCGAACCCAGCCCTGCGGGACAGAAGGAGGGGTCTGTCCATGACCCTGAAATGGTTGGCAGTCGTGGTCGCGGTGGTGTCGCTGACATCGTGCGTGACCGGCAACGTGGTGGTCGGCGTACTGGACGGCGGGCAGCTTCCCCTGGTCGTCAACCTCTTCGCGCTCACCACGGCCGGCACCGCGGTGATCCTCGCCGTCGTCGCCGAGCTGCACGATCGGCTCAACGACCGGGTCAGCGCGCTCACCGAGTTCCTGGTGGCGCGGCTCAACGAGATCGAGGCACACACCGGCGACCGCAACACCGGCTTCGTGGAGGGCTACCTGCTCAGCCACGGGCAGGAGGCGGCCGTGGTGCCGTTCGGTCGCCGGGGACGAGGAGCCGCCGAACGCTGATCCCCACGTCGTTCCGACGTCACATCTCGGCCACGAATACGCCGCCCGGCGCGGGGTACGCTGACGCGCGTGCCGCCGTTGAATCTGGGCAACCAGCAGCCGAAGACCCCGTTGAACGCGGAGCACGCATGGCGTGCGACCGCTGACCGCGCGGGTGACGTCGTCCTCTTCTTCGACTTCGACGGCACACTGGCGCCCGTCGACGACGACCCCACGGCCGTACGGCCCGCGCCCAACGTGCTCACCGCGCTGGAGGCGCTCGCCCCGCACGTCCGCCGGATCGCCATCGTCTCCGCCCGCCCGGTGGACTTCCTGCGTGACCACCTCGGCGGCCTCGCCGGCATCGACCTGTACGGGCTCTACGGCCTGGAGCACAGCCACTCCGGCGGCGAGACGGTCACCGAGCCGGCCGCCCTGCCGTGGGTGCCGACCATGTCGGAGCTGGCCGAGCAGGCCCGCGCCGAACTGCCGCCCGGCGCGCTCGTCGAGTTCAAGCGGCTCTCCGTGGCGCTGCACTGGCGTACCGCCCCGCAGCTCGGCGACCTGGTGCAGGAGTGGGGCCGGGCCCAGGCCGAGCGGCTGGGCCTGCGCGCCCAGCCGGGCCGGATGGTGCTGGAACTGAAGCCCCCTGTCGACCGGGACAAGGGCATGGTGATCGGCGAGACGGTCCGGGACGCCGGTGGCGCCTGGTACTTCGGCGACGACGTCTCCGACATCAAGGCGTTCGCCGCGCTGCGCGCCCGCGCCGCCGCCGATCCCGACTTCCTCGGTGTCTGCGTCGCCGTCGCCAACCCGGAGACCGGTCACGAGGTGGCCGATGCCGCCGACCTGACCCTGGACTCCCCGGCCGCCCTGGCCGACTTCCTCACCGCCGCCCTGCCCCACCTCCGCTGACGCCCCCGCCCCCGCCCCCGCGGTTTCTCCCCCGCGATCTTGCACTTGCCGCCCCGGCAAAGCAGGGCAAAAGCCCCGCCCTCGGGGCCGAAAGTGCAAGATCGCCGGGGCGAGAGTGCGGCGAGGGCGGTGGGGGCGCCGGGGGTCAGGTGCCGAAGCGGCGCTGGCGGGTGGCGTAGGAGCGCAGGGCCCGCAGGAAGTCGACCTTGCGGAAGTCGGGCCAGTTCAGCTCGCAGAAGTAGAACTCCGAGTGCGCGCTCTGCCAGAGCATGAAGCCGGAGAGCCGCTGCTCGCCACTGGTCCGGATGATCAGATCCGGGTCCGGCAGCCCCTTCGTGTAGAGGTGCTCGGAGATGTGGTCGACGTTGATCGAGGTGGCCAGCTCCTCGATCGTGCCGCCGTTCGCCGCGTGCTCCACCAGCAGCGAGCGGACCGCGTCGGCGATCTCGCGCCGCCCGCCGTACCCGACTGCGATGTTGACCTGAGCCCCGCCGTCGCGGTCGCGGGTGCGTTCCTCGGCGGCCTTGAGCGCGGCGGCGTGCTGCGCCGGCAGCACGTCGAGCGCGCCGACCATCCGCAGCCGCCAGGGGTTGCCCTCCTCCGCCAGCTCGGTGGTGAGGTCCTCGATGATCTGGAGCAGCGGGTCCAGCTCGGCGGCCGGGCGGGACAGGTTGTCGGTGGAGAGCAGCCAGAGTGTGACGTGCCCGACGCCTGCCGCGTCGCACCAGCGGAGCAGCTCCTTGATCCGCTCGGCGCCCATCCGGTGGCCGTCGTTCGGGTCGACGAAGCCCATCTCCCGGGCCCATCTGCGGTTGCCGTCGCACATCACGCCGACGTGTGCGGGTACGGGCTTGCCCGCGAGCTTCGCCGTCAGCCGGCGCTCGTACACGGAGTAGAGGAGTTTCCGCAGAGTCATCACCTTGCAGGGTAGCGACCCGCGGGAGAGATCAGTGTCTCGGTGGCATATCACCTGACTGTGCGCCGGTCCGGCGTGGTCGCGGCAGGTCCGCCCCGATCGCCATCAGGGTGCGCGCGTCCAGCCGGCCGTCGCCGAGTCCCAGCTCCACCACGGTGCGGTAGACGCGTTCGTCCCGCCGGGCCGCGCCGACCACCGCGTCGACCACCCGGCGCCGCCGGGCCAGCCACGCCGCCACCGAGCTGTGCCGCAGGTGGGTGCCGAGCCGGGCGCGCAGCGCGGCGGCGTACGCCCGGGCGGCTCCGGCCGGGGAGCCGGCCGCCGCCGCGCCGGCGAGCGCTCCGGAGCGCAGCGCGTAGAAGATGCCCTCGCCGGTGAACGGGTTGATCAGCGACAGCGCGTCCCCGGCCAGCACCACCCGTCCGCGGCCGGGAGCGGGCCGGTGGGTGGAGAGCGGCAGGTGGTGCGCCCGCAACCCGGTCACCGTGGCCGGGTCGACGTCCGGGAGCAGCGCGGCCATCCGGTCCAGCAGGTGCGCGCGGGTCAGTGGCTCGCCGCGCAGCACCTCCCCGTACCCGACGTTCGCGCGACCGTCGCCGATCGGAAAGGCCCAGGCGTACGCGGGCCAGCGCGCCGCCGAGGTGACGATGAGCTGTTCGGGCGGCCCGGCCGGTGTGGGCGCGTAGCCCCGGATGGCGAGCGCCAGGTGCCGGTCCGGGTTGACCGGGTGGCCGAGCGCCCGCCGTACCACCGATCCGGCGCCGTCAGCGCCGACCACCGCCCGCGCGGACAGCTCTCCGTCGAGCAGCACCCGGTCGGCGGCGATGTCCACCCGGCGTACGGTGTGTCGCCGCAACTCCGCGCCCGCCGCCACCGCCGCTGCCACCAGGCGCGCGTCGAACACCTGGCGGGGCACCGTGTACGCGGGCCGGGGCAGCGTCCGGGCGACGGTGCCGCCACCGGGGCCGACCAGGCGCAGCGCGGGCAGTGGCGCGTAGCCGTCGACCGCGCCGGTCACGCCCAGCTCGGCGAGGACGTCCAGCGCGTGCGCGGCGATGCCGTCTCCGCACGCCTTGTCGCGGGGGAAGTCGGACCGGTCGAGCAGCAGCACCCGCGCCGCCCCGGCCCGCCGCGCGCCGAGCGCTGCGGCGGCCCCAGCCGGCCCCGCCCCCACCACCACGACGTCCCACACCCCCTCATCCTGCCCCGCCGCACCCCGCCCCGGGCGACGATCATGAGGTTGACGGCAGGGAAGGAGATCGAATAAGCCGCCAACTTCATGGTCATCCGAGTGAGGGTGGGGTGCGGGTGGCGCGGTGCAGGGAGTAGAAGGTGAGGGCCGCCGCCGTGACCAGGGGGGCGCCGTCGCGGATCAGGCCGTCGGTGCCGAGCAGCCACCAGCACAGCGGCAGGTCGATCGCCAGGACGCCGAGTGTGACCACTACCAGCGCTCGGCGCGCCCATGCCCGGTCGCGCAGCAGGAAGGCGGTGCAGAACAGCACGGCGTAGCTGACCGCGATGCCGGCGCCGAACCAGAAGATCAATGCCGGTACGGCGGCCAGCCGCCCGTCCAGTACGGCGCCGGTCGCGACGAGCGCCGGCACGAGCATCAGCGGGCTGTAGGTGAACGCCGCGACCCGGGCGGTGAGCAGCCAGCCGTTCGCCTGCGGGCGCTTCGGCGCCATCTCCCGCCAGGCGATCGTCCCGCCCTCGACGACCAGGCCCTTACGGTGCCGGACCAGGTGCGCGCGGATCGCCTCGGAGCGGTAGAGCAGCACCACCACGGCGACGCAGAGCGCGGTGAGCACGGCGAACCCGACCAGGCCCGGCAGCGCGGGCACCCCCTGCCGGGGCACGATCAGCCGCCCGACCGCGAAGATCGTGGTCACGGCCAGGATCAGCCCGAACGGCCGCGCACCCACCCGGCCCTTGTTCACCTGCCCGATCAGCAGCAGGAAGCCGAGCGACCGGAGCATCGCCCAGCCGGTGCGTACGGCCAGACCGAACTCCTGCTCCGGGGCGTACCAGTAGTTGAGCAGCTCGACCACGACGGTGGCCGCCGCGGTCACGGCGAGCAGCGTGGTGAGCGCCCGGACGGCGGACGGCCGCCGGACCTCGACAGGTTCAGCGGCCGTCCTCATGGCATCCGATGTTGCCCGGCGGGGGCAACAGGCACACCTGTTACTTCTGCGGCTCCGCGTCCAGCCGGGCGCGCAGCGCGTCCAGCTCGGCCCAGAGCACGCCGGGGAGCTTGTCCCCGAACTTCTCGAACCACTCGGTGACCAGCGGCAGCTCGTTGCGCCACTCGTCCGCGTCGACCTTCAGCGCGATCCGGACGTCCTCCGGGGTCATGTCCAGACCCTCGACGTCGAGCGCGTCCTGCGCCGGGACCATGCCGATCGGCGTCTCCACGGCCTCGGCCCGGCCCTCCAGCCGCTCGATGACCCACTTGAGCACGCGGGAGTTCTCGCCGAAGCCCGGCCAGAGGAAGTTGCCCTCGGCGTCCTTGCGGAACCAGTTCACGTAGTAGATCTTGGGCAGCTTGGCCTCGTCGCCGTCCGCGCCCTTGCCCATCTCGATCCAGTGCCGGAAGTAGTCGCCGGCGTTGTAACCGATGAACGGCAGCATGGCCATCGGGTCGCGGCGGACCACGCCGACCGCGCCGGAGGCCGCGGCGGTCGTCTCCGAGGAGAGCGTGGCGCCCATGTAGACGCCGTGCACCCAGTCGCGGGCCTCGGTGACCAGCGGGATGGTGTCCCGGCGGCGGCCACCGAACAGGATCGCGTCGATCGGCACGCCGTTCGGGTCGTAGTAGTCGTCGGCCAGGATCGGGCACTGCGTGATCGGCGTGCAGAAACGGCTGTTCGCGTGCGAGGAGAGGCTCTCGCTCTCCGGCGTCCAGTCGTTGCCCTTCCAGTCGATCAGGTGCGCCGGCGGCTCACCCATGCCCTCCCACCAGATGTCGCCGTCGTCGGTGAGCGCCACGTTGGTGAAGATGGAGTTGCCCCGGTCCAGCGTCCGCATGGCGTTGGCGTTGGTCTTCCAGTCGGTGCCGGGTGCGACGCCGAACAGGCCGTACTCGGGGTTGATCGCGTAGAGGCGGCCGTCCGCGCCGAACCGCATCCAGGCGATGTCGTCGCCGATGGTCTCGACCTTCCAGCCCGGGATGGTCGGCTCCAGCATGGCGAGGTTGGTCTTGCCGCAGGCCGACGGGAAGGCGCCGGCGATGTGGTAGACCTTGCCCTCCGGCGAGGTGATCTTGAGGATCAGCATGTGCTCGGCGAGCCAGCCCTCGTCGCGCCCCATCACGCTGGCGATACGCAGCGAGTAGCACTTCTTGCCGAGCAGCGAGTTGCCGCCGTAGCCGGAGCCGTACGACCAGATCTCCCGGGTCTCCGGGAAGTGCGAGATGTACTTGGTCTCGTTGCACGGCCACGCCACGTCCTGCGCACCCGGCGCGAGCGGGGCGCCGATGGAGTGCAGCGCGTGCACGAAGTCGGCGTCGTCGCCCATCGCCTCCAGGATCGACGACCCCATCCGGGTCATGATCCGCATCGAGGCGACGACGTACGGGCTGTCGGTGATCTCCACGCCGAACATGGGGTTCTCGGCCTCGACCGGGCCCATGCAGAACGGGATGACGTACATGGTGCGCCCGCGCATGCTGCCGCGGTACAGCTCCGTCATCGTCCGCTTCATCTCGGCCGGCGCCATCCAGTTGTTGGTGGGGCCGGCGTCCGCCTCGTCGACGGAGCAGATGAAGGTGCGCTCCTCCACCCGGGCGACGTCCGTGGGGTCGGTACGCGCGTAGAACGAGTTGGGCTTCTTCTCGGGATTGAGGCGGATCAGGGTGCCGTTCTCGACGAGTTCGTCGGTGAGGCGGCGCCACTCCTCATCAGACCCGTCCACCCAGACCACACGGTCCGGGGTGGTCAGTTCCGCGACCTCACGTACCCAGGCGAGCAGCTTGGGGTTGGACGTCGGGGCCTGATCGATACCCCGAACAGCAGCCGGAGCAACCATGTCACTTCTCCTTGTGGTCGACGCTGACCGATCTATGGGGTGCACGAGTTCCGGCGGGCTGGTACGCCGCCTCGTGGAAACCTGGGATTGGGCTCAGCGTAAACCGGACTGCCTCGTCAGTCAGTGGGACTGGTTGTGAAGAACTGCACAAGGTACGGCCACGCTGCGGCATCACGATCTGATACCCGCTTTCGCGCGCAGTTTCACGCAAATCCTGCGGTGAACCTTCGACGGCCGGGTCCGGCACCGAGTGACCGCGACGCCCGATCAAGTTGAAGCGTACGAACATGTCGCGAAAGACGATTCCGTGATGCGCTCCACAGATTCGCACAGCGCGTTACGCTCTGCTCACGGACATCGAGAACGGGCGACGCCTCTCCGACCCCGGCAGCCCGAGCGCGACGGCCGCGGCGAAGCCGTCGTGGCCGACTCGCCGTTGCAGTCCGCCCGGTTACCGCGCAACCGGTACTCTCGGCGGGTGGCCGCGACGATGACCGGAGACCAACCGGGGGCTCCGCAGACCCGCCGGGGTCCGATCGGAGCACTGCTCGACCGTTTCGGTCACCTCATCCACGAGCTGAGCAAGTTCGCCACCGTCGGCGGCCTGGCCTTCGTCGTGGACTTCATCCTCTTCAACTACCTGTCCAGCGGCCGGGACATGGCGCCGCTGGCCGCGAAGACCATCTCCACGGTGATCGCCGCGACCGTCGCCTTCCTCGGCAACCGGTTCTGGACGTGGCGGCACCGGCAGCGGTCGAACCCGGCCCGCGAGTACGCGCTGTTCTTCTTCTTCAACGCGGTCGGCCTCGGCATCGCGGTGGCCTGCCTGGCGATCAGCCACTACGGGCTGGGCGCGATCTGGCCCGCGGTGTTCCAGACGCCCCTGGCCGACAACATCGCCAGCTTCGTCGTCGGCACCGGCCTGGGGACACTCTTCCGGTTCTGGTCGTACCGACGGTTCGTCTTCGTCGAGGCGGGAACACCTCCCGTTCCGGCAACGAGCCACGACCGAGAGTCCGGGGCGTGACGAACCGCCCATCCCGACCCGCCGGGCCCAGCCGGCCCAGCCAACTGCCTAAGGTGTTCCGCATGCCTGGAGTCCGTCTGCTGCCCGAGCGCTGGCAGAAGTTCATCCACGAGGCGCTCAAATTCGGCATCGTCGGCGGCATCAACACCGTCATCAATTACGCGGTGTTCAATGCGCTGGCACTCACGGTTTTCCGTGACGGTCAGCTGAAGGCGACAGTGATCGCGACGATTGTCGCCACGATCACGTCGTATCTGATGAATCGTCACTGGACGTACCGTGATCGACCGAAATCGGCACTCCGGCGCGAATACGTCCTGTTCTTCCTCTTCAACGGCGCGGGTCTGCTCATCGAACTCGGCGTCCTGGCCCTGGCCAAGTACGGCCTCGGCGTACACGGCCTGCTCGCGCTGAACGTCGCCAAGACCATCGGTGTCCTGCTGGCCACGCTGTTCCGCTTCTGGTCGTACCGCACGTTCGTCTTCCAGCCGGTACCCAAGCACGCCGAGGAGACCTGGCACTCGGTGCCGCGTGACGAGTGGGACAACGTCGCCGAGATGGACCCGGTGGCCGAGCTGGCCGAGTCGGTCAGCGAGCTGGAGGAGGAGGAACCAGCTCCGGGCGCCGGCCGGGTGGCCGACTTCCCGCCACCGCGTGGCCGCCCCGCACCCGCGGACGCCGGACTGGGTGGCGCGCTCGGCACCGACCTGGACGCCGAACTCGCCGCGGAACTCGAGCCCCGCCGCGCCCGCCGCTGAACGACGAAAGGCCGGCACCCCTGACACGGGGTGCCGGCCTTTTCCGTCGGTCAACGTCAGGGCTGGTCGCGCAGGGCCTTGCCCTCGGTCATGTCGGCCAGGATCTCGCGCATCTCGCCGTCACCCAGGCTGTGCTTGTCGTGGTGCGCCTCGACCAGCTCGTAGAGCTTCGTCTGAACCTTGTCCACGCCCGGCACGTCGTGCAGCACCGACTGGCCGCGCTCACCCGCCGACTCGATGGTCAGCGTGCCGCAGCCGAGCAGCCGCTCCACGAAACGCTGGTGCATGGCGTGGTCGTTGATCCGGGTCAGCGGCAGGTCCCGCCGGTTACGCGACAGCACCCCCTGCTGGAGCAGCACCCGCTCGTTGGTGAACAGGTAGTGCGTGGTGCGCCAGACCAGGAACGGCCACAGACCCAGCCACAGCACCAGCGCCAGGCCGACCACCGCGATCGCGTAGAGCGCGATCGTGCCGCCGCTGCCGTCGGGCAGCAGGAGCCACCCGGCGACGACCGCCGCGACGGCGAGCACGAGCACCAGGACCGGCCGGATCAGGGCCTTCCAGTGCGGGTGCAGGTGCAACACGACGTGCTCGTCCTCGGTGAGCACGTCTTCGGGGAACGCCACGGCTGAACCTCCTCGCAGAACCGGACGCGCTGACCGTAACCGGTCGGCGCATCCGGCCGGCATCGGCCGCGCGGACGGCTACCCGTGGTTGTTAACAGGGGGCCCTTCCTCTACCGGAGGCGTTAAGAGGGTGCCCTTCCTTTCACCGCAGGTGCAGCACGTCGCCTGCGGCCAGCCGCAACGTCTCGGCGCCCGTCTCGACCAGGAGCTGCCCGTCGGTGTCCACGCCGGTGGCGGTGCCGTGCGCCTCGCTGCCGTCGGGCAGCAGCACCCGCACCCGGCGGCCGACTGTGGCGCACCCCGCCAGGTACGCCTCACGCAGCCCACTGGCCTCCGCCTCGCCTCCGGCGTCACGCCAGCGCTCGTACCAGTCGGCGAGCGAGCGCAGCAGCGCCCGCAGCAGCGGATCGCGGTCGGTGGCGGTGGCGCCGGCGAGCTGGAGCGACGTGGCGGGCAGCCCGGTCGGGTTCTCGGGCAGCTCGTCGGCGCGCAGCGTCACGTTCAGCCCGACACCGACCACGATCGCGGGGGGCCTGTCGTTCTCCCCCGGCACCGCCTCGGCCAGCACCCCGGCGCACTTCGCCCCGTCCACCAGCAGGTCGTTGGGCCACTTCAGCCGCGCGTCCAGCTCGGCCAGCAGCCGTACCGCCTCGGCCAGCGCGACACCGGCCAGCAGCGGCAGCCAGCCGTACCCGGTGGTGGGCACGGGCGACCAGCCGCGCTCCGCGACCGCCTCGCCGGGCCGCAGCAGCACGCTCGTCGCGAGACCGGCGCGCGGCGGCGACTGCCAGACGCGGCCCCGGCGGCCGCGGCCGGCGGTCTGCCGCTCGGCGACCACCACCAGGCCCTCCGGCTCGCCGGCCCGCGCCGCGGCCACCACGTCCGCGTTCGTCGAGCCGGTCTCGGCCAGCAACTCCAACCGGCGCCAGGGCCCGTGCGGCGCGACGAGCGCGCGCTGCAGCCGGGCCGCCGACAGCGGCGGTCGGTCCAGATCGGTGTACGGCGAGCCGTGCATCCCGCCAGCCTACGGCCACCGGGTCCGCCGGTCGCCGCGAAGCGGTGAGGCGCACTGCACAGCCTCAGACACCTGAACCATCGTTATATTCCACGGGTGACTACCGAGACCGGGTTCAACATCCACACGACCGCCGGCAAGCTGGCGGACCTGGAGCGACGGCTCGACGAGGCGGTGCACGCCGGGTCGGCACGCGCGGTCGAGAAGCAGCACGCGCGGGGCAAGAAGACCGCCCGCGAGCGGATCGAGATGCTCCTCGACGAGGGCTCGTTCGTCGAGCTGGACGAGTTCGCCCGGCACCGCTCGACCAACTTCGGGCTGGAGAAGACCCGCCCGTACGGGGACGGCGTGGTGACCGGCTACGGCACCGTGGACGGCCGGCAGGTCTGCGTCTTCTCGCAGGACTTCACCGTCTTCGGCGGCTCCCTCGGCGAGGTCTTCGGCGAGAAGATCGTCAAGCTGATGGACCTCGCCATGAAGATCGGCTGCCCGGTCGTCGGCATCAACGACTCCGGCGGCGCGCGGATCCAGGAGGGCGTCACCTCCCTCGGCCTCTACGGCGAGATCTTCTTCCGCAACGTCCGGGCCAGCGGCGTCATCCCGCAGATCTCGCTGATCATGGGCCCGTGCGCGGGCGGCGCCGTCTACTCCCCGGCGGTCACCGACTTCACCGTCATGGTCGACCAGACCTCGCACATGTTCATCACCGGCCCCGACGTGATCAAGACGGTCACCGGCGAGGACGTCGGCATGGAGGAACTGGGCGGCGCCCGCACCCACAACACCCGCAGCGGCAACGCGCACTACCTCGGCACCGACGAGGAGGACGCGATCGAGTACGTCAAGGCGCTGCTGTCGTACCTGCCGTCGAACAACCTGGACGAGCCGCCGGTCTTCGACGCGCCCGCGATCCTCGACGTCACCGATTCCGACCGCGAGCTGGACACGCTGATCCCGGACTCGGCGAACCAGCCGTACGACATGCACCGGGTCATCGAGCACGTGCTCGACGACGGCGAGTTCCTCGAGGTGCAGCCGCTGTACGCGCAGAACATGGTGGTCGGTTTCGGCCGCGTCGAGGGGCGCCCGGTGGGCGTGGTGGCGAACCAGCCGATGCAGTTCGCCGGCACGCTCGACATCGCCGCGTCGGAGAAGGCGGCCCGGTTCGTGCGCACCTGCGACGCGTTCAACGTGCCGGTGCTCACCTTCGTCGACGTGCCCGGCTTCCTGCCCGGCACCGGCCAGGAGTGGGACGGCATCATCCGCCGCGGCGCGAAGCTCATCTACGCGTACGCCGAGGCCACCGTCCCGAAGGTCACAGTCATCACCCGCAAGGCCTACGGCGGCGCGTACGACGTGATGGGCTCCAAGCACCTCGGCGCGGACCTGAACTTCGCCTGGCCGACCGCGCAGATCGCGGTGATGGGCGCGCAGGGCGCGGTGAACATCCTCTACCGCTCGGAGCTGGCGAACGCCGAGGACCCGGCCGCCGTCCGCGCCGAGAAGATCGCCGAGTACGAGGACACGCTCGCCAACCCGTACATCGCCGCCGAGCGCGGCTACGTCGACGGGGTGATCCCGCCGCACGAGACGCGTACCCAGATCGTGCGGGCGCTGCGGGTGCTGCGCACCAAGCGCGAGACGCTGCCGCCGAAGAAGCACGGCAACATCCCGCTGTAGCGCGTCGGGTGCCCCCGCCGGGAGATCGGCGGGGGCACCGGCGTCAGCAACCCGGGTTCGCGGCCACGCACATCCGCTCGGCCGCGACCCGGGCCATCTGCCGTACCTGTTCCTCGGTCACCCTGGCCTCGGGCACCTGGCCCTGGGGCAGGTCGGTCCGCAGCCGGCCGGACGGGATCAGCACCGTCACCAGGTCACCCACCCTTACGACCAGCCGGTCCTCGTACAACGGCGCATAGCCGGGCGGCCGGCCGGTCGCCTGGTCCGGCGGCACGCTCGCCTCGTGGCGCAGCAGCAGCGCCTGATCGCCGGCGAAGCCGCTCGCCGCGACGTACCAGCGGTGCACGACCTCGGCGCTGACCATCCCCCGCTCGGTGTAGGCCTGGCCCGTCGTCCGCCACGCGCCGCAGGCCGCGACAGTGCCCTCCAGGTCGGTGACGAACCGGCCCGCCGCCCCGGGTTCCATCCGGTAGACCTCTTGGGTGAGGACCGATCCGACGGTGGTCGCGGGCTCGGTCGGCGGTTCCATCAGGGTCTGCGACCGCGAGTAGCGCGAGCGCGGTTCCTCGGCCGGCCGCCCCTGTTCCCCGGCGCAGACCTGGAGGAGGTCGTCGACCCGGACCGGCTCGTCGAGGCCGGTCTCGCTGAGCCGCTCGCCTGTGGGAACGGGGATGTCGGCCGGTTCCAGCATCGCCTCGGCCACGATCTCCCCCGGCCCGTCGACGGCGCCGGCGGGCGGTGGCGGCGCACCACCCCGGTCCACGAGGGTCGCGGTGAGCGCCGCGACGACCACCACCGAGACCGCGGCGAGTGCGGCGGAGCGCCGGCTGCGCCGCCGGGCCGTGGCCCGGATCGCCTCCGGCTCCGGCCAGGTGACGTTGCGCAGGTCCCGGTGCAGCAACTCCACGAGCGCGACGTCGTCAGGCATCTGCCGCCTCCTCTTCCAGGTCCACCACGGCGAGCAGCCCGGCGAGCGCGTTCCGCCCCCGGGACAGCCGGGCCTTGACGGTGCCGATCGGGGCCTCGGTCTCCCGCGCCACCTCGGCGACCGGCATGCCGAGCAGGTAGTGCATGGCGATCGCGGTGCGCTGGGCCTCGGGCAGCCGGCGCAGCGCGGCGACCACGTCCAGCGTCTCGGTGCTCGGCGCCGGCACGTCCGCCACCGCGCCGTGCCGCAGGTAGGCGCGCGCCCGGCTGCGCAGGCTGCGCCAGCGGCTCACCGCGATCCGGCTCGCCACCACACGTACCCATGCCTCCGGGTCGTCGTACGCACGCACTGTGGACCACCGCTGCCAGGCCCGGATGTACGCCTCCTGCACGGCGTCCTGCGCCTCGGCGAGGTCGCCGGTGAGCACGTAGACGAAGCCGAGCAGCCGCTGCCGGCTGCCCCGGTAGAACTCGTCGAAGCCGTCGCTGTCGGGCACCTGCCACCTCCCCGTGTTCGTGAGGGGACACGCCTGGCGGCGCGGCGCGGGTTGCCCGCTCAGCCGAGCAATTTCTCCAACTCGCCGAGCGGGAAGCCGCCGGCCGGGATCCGGTCGCGGACGGCCCGGCGTACCGCGGTCTGCACCGCCGCGTTGGCCGGGGTGGGTACGCCGTGCAGTCGCCCGAGCAGCACGATCTCGCCGTTGAGGTGGTCGGTCTCGACCGAGCCCGCACCACGGGCCAGGCTCTGCCAGGTGGAGCCGCCGGAGCGCTCCGCGCCGCCCACCGGCCGGTGCGACACCAGGTCACCGCGTTCCGCGGCCTCCTCCTCGACCGAGGTGTGGGCGATGCCGGCGGCGGCGAGCGCCGCCTCGCCCTCGGCGCGTACCCGCGTCGACAGGGCTTCGGGCACGTCCCGGCCGAGCAGCGCCTGGAGGCCGTTGCCGAGGTTGGCGAGCAGCTTGCCGTACTTCCAGCGCATCACGTCGTCGCGCACCGGCGCGACGAACCCGGCGGCGGTCAGGTCGGCGGCGACCGCGCGGCTGGTGTCGTCGGCACCGCTCGGGTAGCGGCCGATGTGCAGCATGCCCGGATGCGGATGGCCGTTGGCGACCACCACGCCCGGCTCCAGGTGGGTGGCGGGCAGCCACACGCACACCGGGTGTACGCGGGCGAAGCGCCGCAGCGCGGCCGGCTCGTTCGCGACGCCGTTCTGGGCCAGCACGACCGGCAGCCGTTCGCCCGCCGTCCCGCCACCCTCGACCGGGGCGTCCGCCCAGACGTCGAGCGCCGACACGGTGTCCTGCGACTTCACGGTGAGGACCAGCACTGTGTCCGCCGGCAGCGGCGGCCCGTCCGGCCCGGCCACCGCCGGGAGCCGGCCGGTCACGTCACGGTCCGGCGTGCGCAGCGTCAGACCCCGCTCCCGCAGCGCGTCCAGGTGCGCGCCGCGGGCCACGAGCGTCACGTCGTGGCCGGCGTCGGCCAGGAGTACGCCGATGGTGCCGCCGACCGCGCCCGCTCCGATGATCACGTATCGCACGGTCCGATTCTGCCCTGCCACGTAGCGGCCCGCTCCGCGGCGCGATACGGCGTGCTGCGGCCGGCTCGGCGCGGCTCGGCGCGTTCGTGCGGCTCGGCACGGTCAGCCGGTGAGCCCCGCGTCGGCCAGGATCGGGCCGGCCAGCAGCAGCGCTCCGGCGGCGAGTGCGCCCACGCTCACCAGCAGGAACAGGCCCACCCAGAACAGCGCCGGGAACGGCGTGATCCGGGCGAGCTGGTCGGCGTCGGACTGCGGCATCCGGCCCCGGGCGCGTTGCCGGTGCAGCTCGAACACCGGCCGTACGCCGCCGATCAGCAGGAACCAGACCGACGTCCAGGCGAACGCGGCCTGCACCTCGGGCGAGGTGTACCAGGAGACGGCGAGCACCACCCCACCGGTGACAAGTAGCGACAGCACGCCGAACAGGTTGCGGATCATCACCAGCATGGCCAGCAGCAGCGCCACCGCGAGCCAGAGCAGCAGCGTGATCCGGTTCCCGGCCAGCAGCCACGCGCCGCCGAGGCCGAGCAGCGACGGCGCGACGTATCCGGCGAGCAGCGTGAGGATCATGCCGGGCCCGGTGGGACGGCCGGCGGAGAGCGTGAGCCCGGAGGTGTCCGAGTGCAGCCGGATGCCGTGCAGCCGCCGGCCGGTGAGCAACGCGACGAGCGCGTGGCCGCCCTCGTGCGCGATGGTCACCGCGTTACGGGCGATCCGCCAGGGCAGCCGGGCCACGACCACCGCGAGCGCGACCACGGCGGTGACCACCACGAGCAGCGGCGGCGGGTCCGGCTGGGCGCTGGTCAGCGTGTCCCAGAGCGTGGTGAGACCGTCGATCAGGGGCATGGGCGGGGAGCCTACCGCCCCGAGCCGTGTCGTTCGACCGGCGTGCTCCCGCAGCCGGTCAGACTTGGCCGGGCAGTTACTGGAACGGAGATGATGTCGGGTGGATTCGGTAACTGGTGCGTCCGTGACCCCGCTGACCGAGGCCGATTATCTCGCGATGGGCGACGGTCACCACCGCGTCGAACTGTTCGACCGAGGACTGGTCGTCAGCCCCGCCCCGGACCTGCGGCATCAGCGGGTGGTGCGCCGGTTGGCGAACGCCGTCGAGTCGGTGGCCGCGCCGGTCGGGTTCTGCGTCCATCACGGCGTCAACGTTCGGCTCGGCGTCGACCGGATCATGATCCCCGACCTCGTCGTCACAGATGCCGACGACGAGGGCGCGATCCTGGACGCGGAACGTGTGGCGCTGGTCGGCGAGGTCGTCTCGCCCCGGAACTCCGGAGTCGACCGGGTGTTGAAGATGCAGCTCTACGCGATCGCCCGAATTCCGTGGTACCTGCTCGTCGAGCAGGACGGCGACAGCCACTCGCTGCGACTGCACCGGCTCGACGGCGCGCACTACGTCGAGGACGCGGTGGCCAAGGCGGGCGAGACGCTGAGTGTCACCGAGCCGTTCCGCTGGGCGATGGACCCGAGCGACCTGCGCTGATCCGCAACTGTCGCGCCACCTGGGCGAACGACGACCGTCGATGAAAATTTCCTTTCCCCCTATTGCGATCTAGGGCACTAAGCTCCAAAGATGGGCGTCAATAGACGGACGTCCCTCTGGAGGCAACCATGGCCCGTACCAGACTCTCCGTACGCCGGCTTCTCGCCGCCGGCCTGGCCGCCGCCGCCACCGCGGCCGCGGCCCTCGTGGCGACCGCCGGACCGGCCGCCGCCGCGACCACGCCCGGGATCGACGTCTCCCGGTACCAGGGCAGCATCAACTGGACCAGCGTGCGCAACTCGGGCATCCAATTCGCCTTCATCAAGGCCACCGAGGGTACGAGCTACAAGGACCCGAACTTCAACGCGAACTACGTCAACGCGTACAACGCCGGGGTGATCCGCGGGGCGTACCACTTCGCCCGGCCGAACATCTCCGCCGGTTCCACCCAGGCCAACTACCTGGCCAGCAACGGTGGCGCCTGGTCGGCCGACAGCCGTACGCTTCCCGCCGCGCTGGACATCGAGGGCAACCCGTACAGCGGCGGCTACTGCTACGGCCTGAGCACCACCGGCATGCGCAACTGGATCCAGGACTTCCTGAACACCTACCGCTCCCGCACCGGCCGGTACGCGGTCATCTACACCACAACGAGCTGGTGGAACCAGTGCACCGGCAGCTGGACCGGCCCGTGGGCCAACCACCCGCTGTGGCTCGCCCGCTGGGCCAGCGCGCCGGGCACCCTGCCGGCCGGCGCCCCGTTCTGGAGCTTCTGGCAGTACACCAGCACCGGCTCCGTCTCCGGGATCAGCGGCAACGTCGACCGCAACTACTGGAACGGTGACCGCAGCCGGCTGATCGCGCTTGCCAACAACACCTGACCGGCGCGCGAAAGCAATGGGACCGCCTCGTCTCGGGGCGGTCCCGCTGTCGTCGTACCCGAGGTCAGGCTCTGCGGCGCGCGGTGGCCGGGACGGGCACCGGCGTCCGGCGCATCAGGCGCCACGCCGCCACACCGGCGACAGTGAGCGTCAGCACGCCGAGGACCGCGACCGGCGCGGACAGGCCGGCGCTGATCAGGAGCAGTACGACGTCGCCGAGCGCCACGAGCATCCACAGTGCCAGCCGCGGGCCGGTGTACCTCCGTCGGTAACCCATGTCGCGCCTCCTTCCGTCGTCGGAGGGATTCATACCCCCGACGACGGAAAGCCATGCGAGCGAGTTTCGTAACCGCGGGATTCCCGGTCAGTTCTTGCGGTCCGGCACGAAGCCCTTGGTGATGATCTCCCAGTTGGCCAGGTTGGCGTCCCAGTCCTTCGCGGGCACCTCCCAGCGCAACGCGAAGCCCCGGTTGCCGGCGGTCGCCACACCCCGGTTGCGGACGTGGAAGCGGGTGTCGCCGTTGCGCGTCTCCAGCCAGTCCCAGTCGGCGCAGGTGCGGTAGTAGCCGTCGCACTTGGTGATGCCGACCAGCTTGTAGCCCCGCACACGCGACGCGCGGTACGGCTCCTGTTTCTGCCAGTCGGTGTACGCGTCGGGCTTCGGATCGGACGTCCACTGGATGAACAGCACCCGCCGGCTGCCGCCGACCTCGTAGAGCACGACGTTGTCCCCGCCGACCCGCGCCTGGAAGTTCTCCGGGATCGGCACCTTGAAGCCGTTCGGGCCGGTGTAGAGGCGCCAGCCGGCCGGCAACGCGGCCCCGGACGCCGACGGGCTGGCCGACGGCGTGGGGCTGGCCGACGCCGCCGGGGCGCTCGGCGACGCGCTCTCGCTCGGCGCGGGCGGCGGCGCCACCGACGCCGAGGTGCCGGCCGTCGGCTCACCGCCGTCGCCGTCGTCACCGTTGTTCAGCAGCGGCACGGCCACCACCAGGCCGACGAGCAGCAGCAGGACCAGTGCGCCGATCAGCAGGTTGCGCCGGTTGGGCGCGGACTTCTCGACCGGCAGCACCGTCGCCCGGCCGGTCGACGGCGCGGGATCGGCTGAAGCCGGAGCCGGGCTGACCGGCGCGGAGCCGGACGCGGCCGGGCTCACCGGTGCCGGGGTGTCGGTGACCGGCTCGCCGTCGAGCCGCGTCTCGTCCAGCGCCGGGTCGACGCCGTCCACCCGGGCCTCGTCGTCCACAAGCGTCTCGTCGGTCGAGGGCGCCGGGTCGAGCTTCGCCGTCGGGTCGGCGGGCGGCGGGGTCACCTTCGCGGTGGGCCCGGCGTCCGAGGTGGGCGCCGGCACCTTCGCCGTCGGGTCGGCGGCTGCCGCCGTACCCCCGGTTGCGGCGACCCCGGACGCGGCGCGTTCGGCCTGGTCGGCCGGGCGCGGCGCGGGCACCAGCGGCGGGCGCGGCACGCGCGGACCGTTCGGCCCGGGCCGGCGTACGCCGTCCAGCAGCGAGATGCTCTTGGCCCGCCGGCCGGCGGCCTTGCGCAGCATGCGCTCGGCCACCTCGGCGGTGATCCGCTCGTCCGGGTCCTTGCGCAGCAGGCCCTGGAGCACCGGCTTGAGCGGCCCGGCGTTGCGCGGCGGCGGCATCGGCTCGGTGGCGAGCGCGGCGAGCGTGGCGATCGCCGACGGGCGCGCGTACGGCGACTTGCCCTCGACCGCCGCGTAGAGCGTGGCGCCGAGCGACCAGAGGTCCGCCTCCGGGCCGGCAGTGCCGTCGCGGGCGCGCTCCGGCGAGATGTACGCGGGCGAGCCCAGCACCATGCCGGTGCGCGTCACGTTCGGGTCGCCGGGGATGGTGGCCAGGCCGAAGTCGGTGAGCACCACGCGGCCGTCCTCGCCGAGCAGCACATTGCCCGGCTTGACGTCGCGGTGCATGATCCCGGCCTTGTGCGCGGCCTTCAACGCGTTCAGCACGCCGAGGCCGATCTCGACCGCCTTCGCCACCGAGACCGGGCCGTCCTCGGCGATGGTGTCCTGCAACGACTTCGACGCCACGTACTCCATGACGATCCACGGATCGCCGTCGGTGCGCAGCACGTCGAAGATGCGGACCACGTTGACGTTGTTGAGCCGGGCGATCGCCCGCGCCTCACGCAGCGAGCGCTCACGCATCTCGCGGCGCTCCTCCGGGGTGAGGCCGGGGGGCGGGACCAGTTCCTTGATGGCCACGTCCCGGTGCAGCACCTCGTCCCGCGCCTTCCAGACGCGGCCCATGCCGCCTTGACCGAGCGGCGTGAGAAGCCGGTATCGGTCGGCGACGAGTTGGGGGAGCGCGTTCGACATCGCAGAAACCGTACCCGGCCGCTGCGACGCCCACACCGTCGGCACGCCACTGTACGGCGAAGGTCGAATTCGCGACGCGTACCCTTGGGTCATGTCTGCCGAGGAGCCGCTGTTCCGGATCGTCCGTGGCGTGCCCACCGCCGAGGAGCTGGCCGCTCTGGTCGGCGCGATCGTGGTCCGCACCCGCCCGGCCCAGGCCGCCGCGCCGCCCCCCGTGTCGCAGTGGGCGCGCAGCGCACGCCCCGCCCTGGCCGGGCCCGTCGCGGGGCCCGGCGCGTGGCGGGCCTCCGGCCTCCCCCGCTGACCTCACCTCCCGCCCGCGGCGACGGGGCGGGGCTGCCGGGATCAGCGTCGAGCCATTAACCTCACTCAGGGAAACCGTGTGGTGACGGGCAGGAGGCTCCGATGATCCCGGAGGACAACCAGCCAGCCGGCTGGCTGCGCGGCTACGGCGGCATCGAGGCCGACATCCGGCAGATGCGGGAGTTCGCCGACCGCCTCCAGGACGAGGTGACGCGCAACTACTCGCCGCACCTGTCCTACATCGCCGACGACATGAAGGCGCCGGTGCCCAACCCGGCCGACGCCTTCATCGAGCTGGTCCAGTTCCTCCAGGCCCACCACGACACCCAGACCGCCGCGGTGAGCGCCGTGTGGGATCTCGCACCGGCGACCGGCCGCCTCGCCGACGCCGCCGGACGGATCGCCGCCCACTACGGCGACGCCGACGCGTTCTCCTCCGCCCGAGTGGCCGACGTCGAACGAGCGCTCGCCGGGCCGTCGAGCACCGTCGCCCGCCCGATGCCGCCACTGGCCGACCCCACCGCCCCCGAACAGAGCCGGGTGATCCTGCCGTGATCGAACGGGGCAGCGGACGCACCTCCGGGCTGACCGACTGGCGGCTGATGGACGTCCTCAGCATGTGGGCGTGCGTGCAGGACCAGGACACCGCCGGCCAGTGGAAGCAGGTGGCCGGCTGGCGCAAGGTCTGCGACCTCGCCCTGGCCCACCTGAGCCGCCTTCGGGAATACCGGCGCGGTCTGGCCGAGGCGTGGCCGCCGGAGACCAACACCGCCGCGCGGGCGTACATCGCCGAACTCGACCAGCTCATCGACCGCGTGCAGCGCACCCACGACGCCGCCGCCGCGAACTACGACGCGTTGGCGGCCGCCGCCCGCGCCATCGGCAGCGCGCGGGCCGAGCTGCAGCCGCTGCACGAGGAGTACGCGAAGAAGCTGCGGCAGAAGCAGGCGTACGAGGCGACGATCGCCGACCCGAAGGCGGTGGCGGGCAGCCGGTTGCCGGAACGGCCCCCGGTGACGGACGACGACCTGGAGCAGTTGAACGTCCGGGCACGCGGGTTGATGACGGGGTTGAGCGGCGAACTCCAGCACGCCCAGGTCATGCTTCGCCAGCCACCACCGAAGCCAAAGCTCCCGCGGCAAACTGAAGACACAGACACTTACGCCTCTACGGCACCAATAATTCCCCCTGTAGTTCCGGTGCCGACATCCGTCCCGGATAATCCTCAACACCGTGCCGGGCCCGTATCTCGTCCTGCAGCCATTTCAACCGAAGCGAACAGGGGACCTGTCCTCGGCGGTATCAGCACCGGCGTCGCCCCTCCAACGCCTAGCGCTGCACCCGGCCTACCGCCACACCCAGGCTCCGTTGGTCCTACCGGCGGCGGAGCGTTTACCCCGCCAATCGCTCCGATCACCGGTTCGACCCTCAAACCGCCGACGCCAAACACACCTGGGGGCATTCCGCCGGGACGATTCTCGGGCGGATCGCCACCCCCTCCGCCCAAGTCGGCGCCCATCGGCGGCGTCATCGGTGGAGGCCCGGCAGTTGGGCTGCCACCTACGAATGGCGGCACGAGTGGACGACGAGTCAATCCGGTGGGCGGCGTGATTGGTGGAGGAGGGGCGGGAACTGCCCCAACTGGAGGTGCCGGCTCTCGACCGGGCACGGGAAGATTGCTCTCGTCCGGCACTCCGGGCGCCATCCCTTTGGGGGGAGGCCCCGGTTCGACAGCTTTTGGCCCGGCGAGCTTCAGTACGCCCACGACAAGAGCCAAGCCTCATACCGGAACCGATGATGAGAAATCATGGGATCCTGACGATCCTTGGCAAGTCACCGAGGGCGTCGATCCTGTCATGCGCCCACCCGATGACCGCCCCCCAGATCCGGGACCTGCAATCGGCCTCGATCGATAATGAACCTCTCCCTGGTAGTTCGCTTGGCCTCCGCCTGCCTAGCCAGCTCCGTCTTGGCCGCACCAGCGGCAGCAACGGCTCCAAATGTTCGTCAGGACCAGTGGCACCTCAGATTTCTGAACGCAGCTGCAGCTCAGGCAATGAGCGAGGGCGAGGGAGTAACCGTCGCAGTCCCGGACACAGGGATCGACCCTCATCCGGACTTGAGGGAAAACCTGCTTGCAGGCACCGATCTGTCGAGCGAAGGAGATGGTCGACAAGACCGAGACGGGCACGGCACATCCATGGCTGGCCTTATTGCGGCGCACGGGCAGCGTGACAACAGCGGTGCCCTCGGCGTGGCACCAAGGGCTAAGCTGCTGCCAATCCGCACACGACTCGTCGACGGCAGAGGAAGCGCAGACGAGCTGGCAGCGAGCGTGGAATGGGCGGTGGCTAACCACGCTGACGTAATCAGCATCTCGGCAGTAGCAGGGGCAACCAGTCGCCTGCAGGGCGCTATTCGATCAGCGCTAAAAGCGGAGATCGTCGTAGTTGCTGCGGTCGGCAATCAGCCAGAGGATCCGACTGTCGGCTACCCCGCGTCTGAGCCCGGCGTTATCGGCGTGGGTGGCATCGACAGGTCCGGGCTACACGCCCCAATCTCAGCCACCGGCCCTGAGATTGATCTAGTTGCTCCTGCTGTCGATATCTACAGCACCAGCTACGACGGCAAGTACTCGAAGGGCACAGGGACTTCCAGCGCCACTGCGATCGTTGCCGGGGCTGCTGCTCTCATCCGCTCCAAGTACCCCAACCTCCCTGCCCAGGAAGTCGCCCACCGGCTGACCGCCACCGCCGTCGACAAGGGGCCACCCGGCCGCGACGACCAGTACGGCTACGGCGTCATCGACCTGGTCGCCGCGCTCACCGCCGACGTACCGCCGCTCGGCTTCGAGTCCTCCAACGTCACGCCACCGGCGTCAGCGGAGGCAGCACCCGACAAGGGTGACGACGGCAGCGCGACCGTACGCGGGCTCGCCACCCTCGGTGTGCTGGTGGCGGCGGGCGGCGGGTACCTGTTCTGGCGGCGCCGCCGACGTGCCGACGACCCGCCGCCGAGGGTCAGCCGGTAGCGTCGGCGGGGTGTCGACCTCCGTACCGGTGCGCCTCGTGCTCGCCTCGCAGTCTCCCGCCCGCCGCAAGTTGCTCCAGGCCGCCGGGATCGAGCCGGACGTGCTGGTCAGCGGCGTGGACGAGTCGCAGGTGGTGAGCGATCGGGCCGAGGATCTGTGCCTGGAGCTGGCCCGGCTGAAGGCGCAGGCGGTACGTGATCGGCTGCGGCCCTCGCCGGACGAGCGCACGCTGGTGCTCGGCTGTGACTCGGTACTCGCCTTCGACGGCGAGATCCTCGGCAAGCCCGATGACGCGGCGGACGCCACCCGGCGGTGGCAGCGGATGCGCGGGCACAGCGGTGTCCTGCACACCGGGCACTGCCTGATCGACGTGACCCACGAGTCGCGCGCCGAGGCCGTCGCCTCGACCACCGTGCACTTCGCGGATGTCAGCGACGACGAGATCGCCGCGTACGTGGCGACGGGCGAGCCGCTGGCCGTGGCGGGCGCGTTCACCATCGACGGGCTGGGCGGGGCGTTCCTGACCGGGATCGAGGGTGACCCGGGCACGGTGGTGGGGTTGTCCCTGCCGTTGCTGCGCCGGCTGCTCGCCGAGGTGGAGCTGAGCATCGTCGACCTGTGGACGAAGATCGCGCCCGGGGGCCAGGAGATCGAACATCTCGGCTAACGTCCGGACATGACCACGAAGCCGCTGCCGCTCACCCCGGAACTGCACGCCTACCTGGTGGCCCACGGGTCCGCCCCGGACGAGATCGTCCAGGAGCTGGCCGAGGAGACCCGGGCGGCCCTGCCCGCCGAGGCGGTCATGCAGGTCGCGCCCGAACAGGCCGCGTTCCTGACGTTCCTGACCCGGCTGCTCGGCGTACGGCAGGCGGTCGAGGTCGGCACGTTCACCGGCCTCTCCTCGCTGGCCATCGCCCGAGGGCTGGCCGAGAACGGCCGGTTGACCTGCTTCGACATCTCCGAGGAGTACACGGGCGTGGCCCGGCGCTACTGGCAGCGCGCCGGTGTTCAGGACCGCATCGAGCTGCGCATCGGCCCGGCCGCGGAGACGCTGCGCGAGCTGCCCCGCGAGCGTTACCTGGACTTCGCGTTCATCGACGCGGACAAGGTCGGCTACCCGATCTACTGGGACGAGCTGGTGCCCCGCATGCGTCCCGGCGCGGTGATCGCCGTCGACAACACGCTGCGCGACGGCCGGGTGCTCGCCCCACGCAACGCCGACGACCGGGCGATCGCCGCGTTCAACGACGCGGTCATCGCGGACGTCCGCGTCGAGGCGGTCATGCTGCCGATCGCCGACGGGGTCACGCTCGCCCGGGTGCTCTGAGCCGACCGAACACAACCTCCCCGAAATGGCGGCATCCCTGAGCACCGGATACCGCCACCTCGCCGACATGGAGTCGATCAAGCCACCCGCACCAAACAGGCAGCGCACGGCGGCCATGACACCCACCGCCGACGACCTCACACTCGCCCGGACGCGCTGAGCCAGCCGAACACAACCTCCCCGAAATGGCGGCATCCCTGAGCGCCGGAAGCCGCCACCTCGCCGACATGGAGTCGATCAAGCCGCGCGGACCGGCGCGGGGAGGGCACGGCCCAGCCGTACGGTCAGCAGCACCGCCACCGCGATGAACGCGGGCAGCAGCAGGAACGCCGGGTGCGGGCCGACGCCGTCGGCCACCCATCCGAGCGCCACCGGCGCGATCCCGAAACCCACACCCATCGAGTACGCGGACCAGCCCGCCGCCTTGTCCGCAGCCGGACCGGCGACGGCCAGCGCGATCGAGATCGCCAACGGGTAGTGCAGCGCGTTGCCGAGCCCGAGCACGACCAGCCCGGTGACCGCGAGCCAGCCGACGGTGCTGCCCCAGAACAGCGCGAACCCGGCCATCGAGACGGTGAGCGCGCCGAGCAGCAGCGGCACCGGCGCCCAGCGCAACGCGGCCCGGCCACCGGCGAGCCGGCCGGCGAACATGCCGCAGACGATCGCAGCGACCGCCGCCGACGCCCCGCCCGCGCTCAGCCCGGCATGGGTCCGCAGCACGTCGGCGGTCCACAACGACAGGCAGACCTCGATCGACCCGGTGACGGACATCAGAACCCAGGCGATCCAGTACGCCCGCGGCAGCCGCCCCGCCGCACCGGAGCCGAAGGAGGAAACGGGCTCCCCGGAGGCGGGAACGGCCGAGGCCCGGACGGAGGAATCGGTGGCGACGGCCTCGACGGCACCGGAGGCGGGAACAACCGAAGCGGGCACGGCAGGAGCGGGCACGGCAGGAGCGGGCACGGCAGGAGCGGGCACGGCAGGAGCGGGCACGGCAGGAGCGGGGACGACCGAAGCAGGCACCACGGGAGCGGGGACGACGGGAGCAGGCACCACGGGACCGGGGACGACGGGAGCGGGGACGACGGGAGCAGGCACGACGGCCTCGGAAACCCCGGGAGCGGGGACGGCGGAGACCCGGGTGGAGGCGGCCACGGGGACGGGTGTGCCGGCAGCCGCGTCAGCGGGGGCGGTTTTCGGCCCGCGTACCCGGAAGGTCAGGGCGGCGAGCGCGACGAGCGTGATCAGCCCGACCTCGACGGCCATCAGCGGTCGCCAGCCGAGACCGGCGTCGACGGTGGCGCCGATGGTCAGCGGCGCCAGGATGCCCATGCCGGCGCAGGCCGCGTTGGCCTCGGTGAGCGCGGCGGGGGCGGCGGGTCCGTGCCGGGCGGTGAGCACCACGCTGACGCCGCTGACGACCATCATGCCGAAGGTGGCGATGACCGCGACGGAGGCGAGCGTGGCCGGCAGCGGGCGGAGCAGGCCGAGCGCGGTGACTCCGGCAGCGACACCGGCGAGGCCGAGCCAGATGGCCGGGCCGCGGCCGAGGCGGCGGGCGACCGGGGCGAACAGCGCGCCGCCGGCGAGCGCGCCCACGGCGATGCCGGTGCTGTGCAGGCCGGCGACGGCGGCGCTGGTGCCCTGTTCGTCGCGGAGCAGGGGTACGACCGGGCCGAACCCGTAGAGGAAGAAGCCCCACAGACCGAGCTGGGCGTAGGTCAGCCAGGTGATCCGGTCACGGGTGAGGCGGGGCACCAGCCTTACGCTACGCGCGCCCGGCCGGTGCCCCGCCCCTGCTGAGAGGTAGGTCTCCCCTGCTCAGCGGACGCTGCGGGCGAACTGGCGGGCGGCCCAGAACACGCCTGCGGCGGCGAGCACCGCGATGATGCCGAGGCCCTGCCAGACGCGGTCGTTGCCGAGGTCGCCGTTGAACAGCGCACGGGTGCCCTCGACCGCCCAGGAGAACGGGTTCCACTTGGCCACGCCCTGGAGCCAGCCGGGGGCGAAGGTGAGCGGCAGCAGGATGCCGGAGAGCAGCAGCACCGGCTGCGCGACTGTGTTCATCAGTGGGGCGAGCGCGTCCTCGCTCTTGACCTTGAGCGCGATGCCGTAGGAGACGGCCGAGGTCATCAGCGCGATGAGGGCGAGCATCAGGTACGCCAGGAGCAGGTTGCCGATGAACACGCGCAGGTCGAACGCGAGCGCCAGCAGCGTGATGATGATCGCCTGAGCGATCAGCGAGACGACGTCGCGCAGCGAGCGGCCGAGCAGCAGGGCGAGCCGGCTGACCGGGGTGACCCGGGAGCGCTCGATCACGCCGGCGCGCAGCTCGGCGATCAGGCCGAACCCCTGGAACAGGCCGCCGAAGATGGCCAGCAGCACGAGCAGGCCGGGCACGAAGATCTTGTACGCGGCGGCCTGGGTGGGCGCGTTCAGCGCCGGCTTGAGCAGCGGGGCGAACAGGAGCAGGTACATCACCGGCTGGAAGACGCCGACGAAGATCCATACCGGGTTGCGCAGCAGCAGTTGCGTCTGGCGTTGGAAGATCAGCCAGGTGTCGCGGGCGAGTTTCATGACAGCTTCTCCGGGGGTCAGGACTCGCGCAGCGAGCGGCCGGTCTTGGTGAGGAAGACGTCGTCCAGGCTGGGGCGGTGCAGCTCGATCGAGCGCAGGTCCAGCCCGGCGTGGTCGAGGCGGCGCAGCACCTGCGGGATGGCGGTGGCGCCCTCGTCGACGTAGAGGCGCAGGCCGCCCTCGTCGACGGTCTCCAGCTTGCTCACGTACGCCTCGGTGTCGAGCAGTTCGGCGGCGCGCGGGGTGCTCGGCGCGTCCAGGCCGACGATCACCACCTCGCCGGAGATCTCCCGCTTCAGCTCGGCCGGTGTGCCCTCGGCGACCACCTCGCCGTGGTCCATGATCGCGATGCGGTCGCAGAGCGCGTCCGCCTCGTCCAGGTAGTGCGTGGTGATGAAGACGGTCATCCCCTCGGTACGGAGCCGGCGGATCTCGTCCCACATGTGCGCGCGGCTCTGCGGGTCGAGGCCGGTGGTCGGCTCGTCCAGGAAGACGATCTTCGGCTCGTGGATGATGCCGAGCGCGATCTCGACGCGCCGGCGCTGACCGCCGGAGTAGGTCTTGCTCTTGCGGTCGGCGTACTCGGTGAGCTGGAACGCTTCGAGGGCGCGCTCGGCGCGGCGGTGCGCCTCGGCCTTGCTGATGCCGTAGAGGCGGGCCTGGAGGACCAGCTCCTCACGGGCGCTCGACTCGTCCCAGGTGCTACCGCCCTGTGCGACGTAACCGATCCGGCGGCGCACCTCGGCCGGGTCCTTGCGCAGGTCGGCGCCGGCCACAGTGGCCTCGCCACCGTCCGGCTCGATGAGGGTGGCGAGCATCCGCAGCGTGGTGGTCTTGCCGGCGCCGTTGGGCCCGAGGAAGCCGAAGATCTCCCCCGCCGCCACGTCGAGGTTGACGCCGCGGACAGCGTCCACGGTCTTCGTCTCGCGACCCGCGCGGGAGCGGTACGACTTCCGCAACCCCCTGGTCTCGATCATTTCTGCTCCTGGTCGTCCGGGCGGACCTGAGCGGCCGCCGATCGTCCGCGAGGACGCACGAATCCCCCGCGATTCCCGCTGAGGCTAACGCGATATAGCTCTTTTGGTCAACGTTGATTATGTCGTGTCACCGTGATCCGTCGGACCAGCCCGACCAGCCCTCGGCCTGCTCCATCCCATCGGGCAGGTACGACACTCCCGACTCGATCCGCTCCGCGATCCGCTCGCACCAGGCCGTCTCCGCCTCGGCGCGGGCCAGCCACAGCTCGAACATCCACCCGACGTGCACCGGCTTGCGGGTGCGCACCCAGTCCGAGTCGAGCGAGGCCCGCATCGACTCCACCCCGGCCCGCAGCAGGTTCGCCCGGTTGCGCAGCGCCGCCGCGGCCTCGTCGCGGGGCATCGCCGGCAGGAAGGAGAACGCCGCGACGAACGGATCGGGCGGCTCCTGGACCTGCCACCACTGCGCCCGCAGCAGCGTCTCGAACTCGTCCTCCCCCTTCGCCGTCACCTCGTACGTGGTGCGCGCCGGACGGGCGCCCACCTGCTCGACCGAGACGGTCCGCAGCAGGCCCTCGTCGGTGAGCTTGCGCAGCGCGTGGTAGATCGAGCCGGGCTGCACGTTCGCCCACTTGTCCGCGCTCCAACTGAGCAGTTCGCGGCGCACGTCGTAGCCGTGCACCGGCTGCATCCACCTGACCAGGCCGAGAATCATCATCCGCGTCGCCGACACGGGACAAGCGTAATAACCAAGTTTGACTACAGTGCCGCATCCCACACTGAGCGATCGTTAGGCTCCGCAGCTCGGCCGCTAAACTCCCGGCAACGACCTCCCGGGAGGAGCCACAAGGTGCGCAAGGTTCTCATCGCCAACCGCGGCGAGATCGCCGTCCGCGTCATCCGCGCCTGCCGCGACGCCGGGCTGGCCAGCGTCGCCGTCTACGCGGACTCCGACCGGGACGCCCTGCACGCCACGCTCGCCGACGAGGCGTACGCCCTCGGCGGCGACACCGCCGCGGACAGCTACCTGCGCATCGACAAGCTGATCGACGTGGCGGCCCGCTCCGGCGCGGACGCGGTGCACCCCGGCTACGGCTTCCTCTCCGAGAACGCCGACTTCGCCCAGGCCGTCATCGACGCCGGGCTGACCTGGATCGGCCCCACCCCGCAGGCGATCCGCGACCTGGGCGACAAGGTGACCGCCCGGCACATCGCGCAGCGCGCCGGCGCGCCGCTGGTGCCCGGCACCCCGGACCCGGTGGGCAACGCCGACGAGGTGATGGCGTTCGCCGTCGACCACGGCCTGCCGGTCGCCATCAAGGCCGCCTTCGGCGGTGGCGGGCGCGGCCTCAAGGTCGCCCGCACCATGGAGGAGATCCCGCACCTGTTCGAGTCGGCCACCCGCGAGGCGGTCGCCGCGTTCGGCCGCGGCGAGTGCTTCGTCGAGCGCTACCTGGACAAGCCGCGCCACGTCGAGGCGCAGGTACTGGCCGACCAGCACGGCAACGTGATCGTGGTGGGCACCCGGGACTGCTCGCTTCAGCGCCGGCACCAGAAGCTGGTCGAGGAGGCGCCCGCGCCGTTCCTCACCGACGCCCAGCGGGCCCAGATCCACGACAGCGCCAAGGCCATCTGCCGGGAGGCCGGCTACCACGGTGCCGGCACCGTGGAATACCTGGTCGGCGTGGACGGCACGATCTCGTTCCTTGAGGTCAACACGCGGCTCCAGGTCGAGCACCCGGTGACCGAGGAGACCGCCGGCATCGACCTGGTCCGCGAGCAGTTCCGCATCGCCGACGGGGAGAAGCTGCGCTTCACCGAGGACCCGACGCCGCGCGGGCACGCCATCGAGTTCCGCATCAACGGCGAGGACCCGGGCCGCAACTTCCTGCCCGCACCGGGCACCGTCACCGCCCTGCGCCTGCCCTCCGGGCCGGGCGTGCGGGTGGACACCGGCATCTCGGCCGGCGACGTGATCGGCGGCAACTTCGACTCGCTGCTGGCCAAGGTGATCATCGTCGGCGAGACGCGTACCGAGGCGCTGGAGCGGGCCCGCCGGGCGCTCGACGAGATGGTGGTCGACGGCATGGCCACGGCGCTGCCCTTCCACCGCCTGGTGATCCGCGACGAGGCGTTCACCGCCGAGCCGTTCACCGTGCACACCCGGTGGATCGAGACCGAGTGGGACAACACCGTACCGGCCTTCACCGCCACCGCCGGCGCCGCCGACGAGCCGGCCGAGCGCGAGACCGTCGTGGTCGAGGTGGGCGGCAAGCGGCTGGAGGTCGTCCTCCCCGCCGGGCTCGGCGCGGGTACGGCGGCAGCCGCACCCGCCGCGAAGAAGCCGGCCCGCCGGGGTGGCGGAGGCAAGGCTGGTGCCGCGGTCAGCGGTGACACGCTCACCTCCCCGATGCAGGGCACGATCGTGAAGATCGCCGTCGCCGACGGCGACGAGGTGGCCGAGGGCGAGCTGGTCGTGGTGCTGGAGGCGATGAAGATGGAGCAGCCGCTGCACGCGCACAAGGCCGGCACTGTCAGCGGGCTCGCCGCCGAGGTCGGCGCGGTGATCACCGCCGGCGCGGCGATCTGCACCATCGCCTGAGGTGTAAGGAAGGGCCCCTTCTTAACGCCTGAGGTAGAGAAGGGGCCCCTTCTTAACAGCGCGGGGCCGGGTGGTCTGAGCCACCACCGGGGGCGGGAGCGCCGCCGGGCGGGAATGATGGCCGGGTGCGGTTCCTTCACGGCGCGGTCCCCGCGCACGACCTGACCTACAACGACGTCTTCATGGCGCCCAACCGTTCCGAGGTGGGCTCCCGGCTCGACGTCGACCTGGCCACCACCGACGGGACCGGCACCACGATCCCGCTCGTGGTGGCGAACATGACAGCCGTCGCGGGCCGGCGGATGGCCGAGACCGTGGCCCGGCGCGGCGCGGTGGCGGTGATCCCGCAGGACATCCCGATCGAGGTCGTCGCCAACGTGGTCGGCTGGGTCAAGCAGCGGCACCTGGTGCACGACACGGCGATCACGCTCGGCCCGACCGACACCGTCGGCGACGCCATCCACCTGCTGCCCAAGCGTTCGCACGGCGCGGTGGTCGTGGTCGACGCGGACGGCCGGCCGATGGGTGTGGTGACCGAGGCGGACACCGTCGGGGTGGACCGCTTCGCCCAGCTCCGGCACGTGATGTCGACCGAGCTGCACACCGTTCCGGCGGACGCGGACCCGCGTACCGGATTCGACCGGCTGTCGGCGGGCCGGCGGCGGCTCGCGCCGGTGGTGGACGGAGACGGACGCCTGATCGGGGTGCTGACCCGGCAGGGCGCTCTGCGCGCCACGCTCTACAAGCCCGCAGTGGACGACCGGGGGCGGCTGCGGATCGCCGCCGCAGTGGGCATCAACGGCGACGTCACCGGCAAGGCCGCCGCGCTGCTGGAGGCCGGGGTGGACACGCTCGTGGTGGACACCGCGCACGGGCACCAGGAGCGGATGCTCCAGGCGCTGCGGGCGGTCCGCCGGCTGGACCCGCCGGTGCCGGTGGCGGCCGGGAACGTGGTGACCGCCGACGGCGTACGCGACCTGGTCGACGCGGGCGCGGACATCGTGAAGGTCGGCGTCGGACCGGGTGCGATGTGCACCACCCGGATGATGACCGGCGTGGGCCGCCCGCAGTTCTCCGCCGTGCTCGACTGCGCGGCGGCGGCCCGCTCGCTGGGGCGGCACGTCTGGGCCGACGGCGGCGTACGCCACCCGCGGGACGTGGCGCTGGCGCTCGCGGCGGGCGCCTCGAACGTGATGATCGGCTCCTGGTTCGCCGGCACCTACGAGTCCCCCGGCGACCTCTACACCGACGCCGACGGGCGGCGCTACAAGGAGAGCTTCGGCATGGCGTCGTCGCGTGCGGTGAGCGCCCGTACGGCCGAGGACAGCGCGTTCGACAGGGCCCGCAAGGCGATCTTCGAGGAGGGCATCTCCTCGGCCCGGATGTATCTGGACCCGAACCGGCCCGGCGTCGAGGACCTGATCGACGAGATCATCTCCGGCGTACGCAGCGCGTTCACGTACGCGGGGGCGCGCAGCCTGGAGGAGTTCCACGAGCGGGCGCTCGTCGGCGTGCAGAGCGCCGCCGGGTACACCGAGGGGATGCCGCTGCCCACGAGCTGGTGACGCCCCGACCGGCCCGCCGGCTCAGTCGAACAACCGCCTGATCACGGTGCGGGCGGCGGCCTCCGGGTCGTCGCCCACCCGTGGTGGCAGCGCGCCGGAGAGCCAGAGCGTGGCGAAGCCGTGCACGATCGACCAGGCGGCGAGCGCGTCCGCGTCCGGCTCCCGACCGGTGTGCCGGGCCACCCCCTCGCGCAGCACATCCCCCGACCGGGCGCGGGCGGCGACCAGCTCCGGGGCGTCGGCCCGGTACAGCTCGGGCCGGAACATGACGTCGAAGTGCGCGCGGTGCCGCACCGCGAACCCGACGTAGGCCACGCCGGTGTCGAGCAGGTCGTCCCCGGCCTGCCGCAACGCGTCGGCGAGCAGGTCGAAGCCCTGGGTGGCGAGCGCGGTGAGCAGCCCGGCCTTGTCGCCGAAGTGGTGCGCGGGCGCGGCGTGCGAGACGCCGGCGCGCCGGGCCAGTTCACGCAGGCTCAGCGCGGCCGGCCCGGACTCGGCGATCGCCTCGGCCGCGGTGCTCAGCAGGACGCGGCGGAGGTCGCCGTGGTGGTACGAGGCCATGCCGTCATCCTAACTTGTCATTGACAAGATGGCGCGTGGCGCGCAATCTTGTCATCGACAAGATGATCGTCGGAGGGATCGACAATGGCACCCCTGATCGCACTCCTCGCCGGCACCGCGCTGGCCCGGATCGCCGGCCTGCTCGGCGTGGACGCCCTGGACGGGTGGCACCCCGCGCTGCGGGTGGGGCTGGCGCTGATGTTCGTGCTGACCGGCGTGGCCCACTTCGCGTCCCGCCGGGCCGACCTGATCGCGATGGTCCCGCCGTCGCTGCCCCGGCCCGGCCTGCTGGTCACAGTCACCGGCGTGCTGGAACTCGCCGGCGCGCTCGCCCTGCTGTTCCCGGCCACCGCGCGCCCGGCTGCGGCCGGGCTGGTGCTGCTGATGCTCGCCATGTTCCCGGCGAACGTGTCCGCAGCGCGGCGTCACCTCACGCTCGCCGGCCGCCCGGTGACGCCGCTCGGCGTCCGTACGGTGCTCCAGGTCGTCTTCGTGGCCGCGGCGCTGGCGGTCGCCCTCGGCGGATGACCCGACGGCAGGCCCGGCCGGGACGGCCCCGGCGGGGACGCGGCTCAGGCCCGGGACGGCTCCGCCTCGGCGGGCGGGGACTCCCCGGTCTCCTCGTGGCGCACCGTCGGCAGGCGCAGGCAGGCGACCAGGCCGATCAGGAGGAACCCGGCGCCCGCGAAGGCCGCGTACCTGGTGGCGTCGGAGAACGCCTGCTTCGCCTCCTCCGCGATCGGGGCGGTACGCGGGTCCGCCTCCAACCCGGTGATCGCCGCACCGGCGCTCTCCTTGACCGCGCTCACCACCTGGTCCCGCTGGACCGGGGTGAGTCCGGGCTGGTCGGCCAGGCGGTCGCCGAGGATCCCGCCGAGACCGGCGAAGAGCACGGTGCCGAGCACCGCGATGCCGAGCGCGGAGCCGACCTGCCGGGCGGTGCTCTGCAGGCCCGAGCCCTGGCCGCTGAGGCGTACCGGCACCTGCGACAGCGAGACGCCGGTGAGCTGGGCGGTGGCCAGGCCGACGCCGACGCCGTACACGAACAGGAAGCCCAGCGGCGCCCACCAACTGGTGTCCGGCGCGACCACGAACCCGAGCCCGGCCACGCCGACCAGTTCGGCGGCCACGCCGAGCTGGACCACCCGGGCCGCGCCCCAGCGCTGGGTCAGCGGCGCGCCGATGCCGCTGGCCAGGAAGCTGCCGACGGCGAGCGGCAGCAGCGCCAGGCCGGTTCGGAAGGCGCTGTAGCCGAGCACGTTCTGAAACCACAGCGGCAGCGCGAACAGCAGGCCGAACTCGCCCAGGCTGACGATCGCGGCGGCCAGGATGCCGTTGCGGAACGAACCGATGCCGAACAACGACAGGTCGAGCAGCGCCGGGCGGCCGGCCCGGTTGCGGCGTACCTGCTGGGCCAGGAAGATGCCGAGCGCGACGAGACCCACCAGCGCGGCCACCGGCACCGGCGAGATCGACGCGGTCCAGTCCAGCCCGAACAGGCGCAACGGCCGCTCCCGTTCCCACCAGCCGTAGGTGCGGCCCTCGATCAGCGCGAAGACCACGCCGGTCATGCCGACCACCGAGAGCAGCGCGCCGAGCAGGTCCAGCCCGCGCTCGGCCCGCTCGTCGCGGGACTCGGCCACGAGCACGAGCGTCGCGACGATCACGGCCAGGCCGACCGGCACGTTGATGCCGAAGGCCCACCGCCAGGAGTACGTGGTGGTGAGCCAGCCGCCGAGCAGCGGCCCGAGCGCCGCCGCGCCACCGATCGTGGAGCCCCAGACGGCGAACGCGATGCCCTTCTCCCGGCCGGTGAAGTTGGCGTTGAGCAGGGAGAGCGAGGTGGGCAGCATCATCGCCCCGCCGACGCCCTGGAGCACCCGGGAGGCGATGAGTGTCTCGCCGGAACCGGCGAGCGCCGCGAGCACGCTCGCGACCACGAACACGGTGACGCCGACGAGGAACATCCGCCGCCGCCCGGACCGGTCGGCGAAGCGACCGGCGACCAGCAGCAGCGCCGCGAAGACCAGGGTGTACGCCTCCTGCACCCACTGCGCGTCGGTGGAGGTGATGTCGAGGTCCCGGATGATCTGCGGCACCGCGACGTTCACGATCGTGGCGTCCACGATGATCATCGCTACGCCGAGGCTGATGGCCAGCAGCCCGAACCAGCGTCCGCGCCCGTCGCCGCGCATCTCGCCCTCCTTTTAGCTAGATTTTCTAGCTACCCGAGATGCTAGCTTTATCCCATGGAAGGGGTGCCGTCAACCGGAGAGCCCGCGCCGGGCCCGCCGCCGAGCAGCGAGGCCTCCCGCGCGCTGCGCGACGTGCTGCGGATCGCGGGTGACACCCGGGCCGCGCTGGCCCGCCGCCTGGGCCTCAACGCCACCGACGCCGCGGCGATCGACCACCTGGTCTCCAGCCCGGAGCCACTGGGCCCGGTGGAACTGGGCAACCGGCTCGGCATCCGGTCCGCCTCGGCGACCACGCTCGTCGACCGGCTCGTGCAGGCCGGTCACGTCGCCCGGACCCCCCACCCGCACGACAGGCGGCGACTCAGCCTCCAGGTGACCGAGAGCGCTGTGAGCGAGGTGCTGGAGGCGCTGCGCCCGATGCTCGTCGGCGTCGACCGGGCGGTCGCCCGGCTCACGCCCGAGCAGGCCGAGGCCACCACCGCGTTCCTGCGCGAGGTCACCGAGGTGATGCGGGAGTACGTCGCCACCGCCCCCGACGAGCCGTCCCGGGCACGCGCCGACCGCGGCTGAGGAGATTCTCAGAAATAGTTTGGGGCCTGATGGTTCGGGAGCTAATCTGACGCTCGTGAACATGGGCCCGCTCGTCCGCTTCCCCGACGCGTTGCACCACGCGCCACTCGGCCGGCTGATCTCGATCGCCGGTCACGTCGTCGAGCAGCACTGGGGGCGTTACCTGGCCGAACACCACGGGCTCACGTCCGCCGGCATGCGGGTCCTGATGATCCTCCTCCGTTCCGGCGACGTGAGCCACCGAGAAATGGCCGAGCTGTGCTTCGTCCGGCCCGCCACGCTCACCGGCATCGTGGACACCCTCGAACGCGACGGCTTCGTCAGCCGACGTCGCGACCCGGAGGACCGCCGCACGGTCCGGCTCACGCTGACCGACAAGGGCGGCGAGCACGCCCGCGCCATCATCGACATGATCCACAGCGACCGGCCGTTGACGTCGGTCGACGCCGACCCGGCCAACCGGGCGGTGATCCGCCAGTTCCTGATCGAAATCATCACCGGCATGTCCGACGGGGACCTCCGTCGGTTGAACCGGGACAGCGAGTCCGACACCGAGCCGCCAACGGGGAGCCATCCGTGTTGATCCGCCTGCTCCGCTCACATCTGCACCCGTACCGACGATGGCTGGCCGCCGTGGTGGCCTTCCAGTTCGTCGGCACCATCGCCTCGCTCTACCTGCCCAGCCTGAACGCCGACATCATCGACCGGGGCGTCGCCGTCGGCGACACCGACCAGATCCTGCGTACGGGCGGGTGGATGCTGGTGGTCAGCCTGCTCCAGATCGCCTGTTCGATCGCCGCCGTCTACTTCGGCGCGAAGACCGCGATGGCGTTCGGCCGCGACGTACGCGGCTCGATCTTCCGCCGCGTCAACAGCTTCTCCGCCCGCGAGGTCGCCCGGTTCGGAGCGCCGTCCCTGATCACCCGCAACACCAACGACGTCCAGCAGGTGCAGATGCTGGTGCTGCTGAGCTGCACCATGCTGGTGGCCGCGCCGATCATGAGCGTCGGCGGCGTGGTGATGGCGCTGCGCGAGGACGTCGGGCTCTCCTGGCTGATGCTGGTCTGCGTACCGGTGCTCGCAGTCGCGCTGGGCCTGATCATCCGCCGGATGGTGCCGGGCTTCCGGCTCATGCAGACCCGGATCGACACCGTCAACCGGGTGCTGCGCGAGCAGATCACCGGCATCCGGGTCGTCCGGGCGTTCGTCCGTGAGCCGTACGAGACCGACCGGTTCCGGGTCGCGAACACCGACCTGACCACCACCGCGCTGCGGATCGGACGGCTCCAGGCGCTGATCTTCCCGATCGTGATGCTGGTGCTGAACGTCTCCAGCGTCGCCGTGCTCTGGTTCGGCGCGGCACGGGTCGACTCCGGTCAGATCCAGGTCGGCGCGCTCACCGCGTTCCTGCAATACCTGATGCAGATCCTGATGGCGGTCATGATGGCCACCTTCATGCTGATGATGGTGCCCCGGGCCGCCGTCTGCGCCGAGCGCATCGAGGAGGTGCTGGACACCGACTCGTCGGTGGTGCCTGCGACCGACCCGGTCACCGAGGTCACCGGCCGCGGCGAGCTGGAACTACGCGGCGCCGGATTCCAGTACCCGGGCGCCAGCGCGCCGGTGCTGCACGACATCTCGTTCCGCGCCGAACCGGGCCGGACCACAGCGATCATCGGCTCCACAGGCGCCGGCAAGACCACGCTGCTCACGCTCATCCCCCGGCTGGTCGACCCGACCGCCGGCGCGGTCCTGGTCGACGGCGTGGACGTACGGGACCTGGCCCCGGACGAGCTGTGGCGGCGGATCGGGCTGGTGCCCCAACGGCCGTACCTGTTCACCGGCACCGTCGCCAGCAACCTGCGCTACGGCAACCCGGACGCCACCGACGCGGACCTCTGGGCCGCGCTGGAGATCGCCCAGGCGCGTGACTTCGTCACCGAGATGCCGGGCGGGCTGGAGGCGCCGATCGCGCAGGGCGGCACCAACGTCTCCGGCGGCCAGCGGCAACGCCTGGCCATCGCCCGCGCGCTCGTCCGCAAGCCGGAGATCTATCTCTTCGACGACTCCTTCTCCGCGCTCGACCTCGGCACGGACGCCCGGCTGCGGGCCGCCCTCAAGCCGGTCACCGCGGACGCGGCGGTGGTGATCGTGGCCCAGCGGGTCTCCACGATCATCGACGCCGACCAGATCATCGTGCTCGAGGACGGGGGTGTCGTCGGGATGGGACGACATGAGGAACTGCTGGAGAGCTGCCCCACGTACGCCGAGATCGTCGCGTCGCAGCAGACGGCGGAGGTGGCCGCGTGAGCGCGCCGACCGGGGGGAACAGCGGGACGCCACCGGTTCCGCAGCAGAAGAACGAGCCGACGCGGCTGCCGCCGGCCGGACGGCGCCCCGCTGGCGGCCCGCCGCACATGACCATGGGCATGCCGGCCGAGAAGGCGATGAACTTCGGGCCGTCGGCACGCCGGCTGCTGGCACGGCTGCGGCCGTACCGGCTCCAGCTCACCGGCGTGCTCGCGCTGGCCCTGGCCAGCGTCGGGCTCAGCGTCATCGGGCCGAAGGTGCTCGGCCACGCCACGGACATCATCTTCAGCGGGGTGATCGGGCGGCAGCTGCCGCCCGGCACCACCACCGAGGCGGCGGCGGACGCGGCCCGCGCCGAGGGCAACGGCAACTTCGCCGACATGCTGGCCCGGATGGACGTGATCCCGGGGACAGGCATCGACTTCGACGCGCTGGGCCGGGTGCTGGCGTTCGCCGTCGTGCTCTACATCGGCGCCAGCATGCTCCAGTGGGCGCAGGGCTGGGTGCTCAACGGGGTGGTGCAGCGCACCGTGCTGACGCTGCGCGCCGACGTGGAGGAGAAGCTCAACCGGCTGCCGCTGCCCTACTTCGACAAGCAGCCCCGCGGTGAGCTGCTGAGCCGCGTCACGAACGACATCGACAACGTGTCGCAGACGCTCCAGCAGACGCTGAGCCAGTTGCTCACGTCGCTGCTCACCGTCGTCGGCGTACTCGGAATGATGTTCTGGATCTCGCCGTTGCTGGCGGTCGTCGCGCTCGTCGCGGTGCCGATGTCGGTGGTGGTCACCAGCCTGATCGCCAAGCGGTCGCAGGGCAAGTTCATCGCCCAGTGGAAGCACACCGGCGAGCTGAACGGCCAGATCGAGGAGGCGTACACCGGGCACGAGCTGGTCAAGGTCTTCGGCCGGCAGAAGGAGGTCGAGGCCGCCTTCCACGCCAAGAACGAGGAGCTGTTCCGGGCCGGCTTCGGCGCGCAGTTCGTCTCCGGGCTGATCATGCCGGCGATGTTCTTCATCGGGAACCTCAGCTACGTCGCGATCGCCGTGGTCGGCGGCCTGCGGGTGGCGTCGGGCTCGATGAGCCTCGGTGACGTGCAGGCGTTCATCCAGTACTCGCGGCAGTTCACCCAGCCGCTCACCCAGGTCGCGTCGATGGCCAACCTGCTGCAGTCCGGGGTCGCCTCGGCCGAGCGGGTCTTCGCCGTGCTCGACGCCGACGAGCAGAGCCCCGACCCGGCCGAGCCGGCCCGGGTCGCCGACCCGCACGGGCGGGTCGAGTTCGAGCACGTCTCCTTCCGGTACGACCCGGAGAAGCCGCTCATCGACGACCTGTCGCTGGTCGCCGAGCCGGGTCACACGGTCGCCATCGTCGGTCCCACCGGCGCCGGCAAGACCACACTGGTCAACCTGGTCATGCGGTTCTACGAGCTGGACGCCGGGCGGATCACGCTGGACGGGGTGGACATCTCCACGATGCGCCGCGACGACCTGCGCGGCCGGATCGGCATGGTGCTCCAGGACACCTGGCTGTTCGGCGGGACCATCCGGGACAACATCGCCTACGGCCGGCCGGACGCCACCGAGGAGGAGATCCTCGCCGCCGCCCGGGCGACCTTCGTGGACCGGTTCGTCCGCAGCCTGCCGGACGGCTACGACACGGTGATCGACGAGGAGGGCAGCAACGTCAGCGCCGGGGAGAAGCAGCTCATCACCATCGCTCGGGCGTTCCTGGCCGAGCCGTCGCTGCTGATCCTGGACGAGGCGACCAGCTCGGTGGACACCCGGACCGAGGTGCTGCTCCAGCGCGCCATGGCGGCGCTGCGCTCGGACCGGACGAGCTTCGTCATCGCGCACCGGCTCTCCACCATCCGCGACGCCGACCTGATCCTGATGATGGAGCAGGGCCGGATCGTCGAGCAGGGCACCCACGACCAGCTCGTCGCCGCCGGTGGCGCGTACGCCCGGCTCTACCGGGCGCAGTTCAGCGGCGCGGTCATCGAGGACGAGGTGCCGGCGCCCGCCCCGGCCGGCCCGCCGGGGATGCGTGCCGGCGCCGGCACGCCGGTCGGGAGCTGACGTGGACCCGGCCACAGGTCCGGCACCGGTCCCCGTCCGGGTGCCTCACCGGCACCCGGACGGGCCGGGGTCAGGCCGGGAGCAGCGCCGCCGACCGGCTCGCGACCACCGCGCCGATCAGGCCCAGCGCCTCGGCGGCGGGCATCGGGGCGAGCACCCGGCCGTCGCGCAGGCGCAGCGAGACCGAACCGTCGGCCGCCTCCCGGGGGCCGAGGACCCCGGTGTACGGGACGCGGCGGCGGGACGCGTCCCGGATCCGTGCGCCGAGCGAACCGGCGTGGTCCACCTCGGCCCGCAGCCCGGCCGCCTCGGCCCAGCGGGCCAGCCCGACGGCCGCGTCGACCTGCGCCGCGTCCACCGGGAGCAGCAGCAACTGCACCGGGGCGTACCAGGCGGGGAACGCGCCCTCGTGCACCTCGATCAGGTACGCGAACAGCCGCTCCATGCTGCCGACCAGGCTGCGGTGCACCATCACCGGCCGTTTCCGGCGGCCGTCCGAGTCGGTGTACGACAGGTCGAACCGCTCCGGCTTGTCGAAGTCGAGCTGGACGGTGGAGATGGTCGACTCCCGGCCAGCCGCGTCCACGATCTGAATGTCGATCTTCGGGCCGTAGAACGCGGCCTCCCCCGGCGCCTCGACGACGTCCACCCCGTCGAGCGCCGCGCGGAGCAGTTCCTCGGCCCGCGCCCAGCCGGCGTCGTCGCCCACGTACCGCTGGTCCGGCCCGCGCAGCGACAACCGCAACCCGGCGGGACGGACGCCGAGCGCGGCGTGCGCCTCGCCGATCAGCCGCAGGATCTCGCGGACCTCGTCACCGACCTGCTCCAGGGCGCAGAAGTTGTGCGCGTCGTTGAGCGAGATGGCCCGCACCCGGGACAGCCCGCCGAGCACACCGGAACGCTCCGCCCGGTACATGCCGCCCAGCTCGGCGACCCGCAGCGGCAACTCCCGGTAGGAGCGGCCGCGGGCGCGGAACACGAGCGCGTGGTGCGGGCAGAGCGCCGGACGCAGCACGAACTCGTCGTCGGCGCTCAGCCGCATCGGCGGGAACATGTCGTCGGCGAAGTAGCCCAGGTGCCCGGACAGCTCGAACAGTTCCCGCTTACCGAGCGGCGGCGAGTAGACGTGCCGGTAGCCGGCCCGGCGCTCCAGCTCCCGGACGTACTCCTCGACGGCGTGCCGGGCGGCGGCGCCGGCCGGCAGCCAGATCGGCAGCCCGGCGCCCGCGAGCGGGTCGGAGACGAACAGCTCCAGGTCCCGGCCGAGCCTGCGGTGGTCGATCATGTCGCTCTCCTTGATCGGGTACGACCCGGAGGCGAGCAGGCCCGGAACGCCGCGAGGCCCCGGAGCGGATCGCCCCGGGGCCTCGTCGACGGAAACGTCAGTGCGGCGCGCCGGGAACACCCGGCGTCGTGGTCACTACCGCGCTGCGCATGCCCGAACGATAGGCACGCGGGTATCGACGGCGCATCTGAGTTTCGGAGAGTGGGTGCGGGTCGCCGGCACGGGACCTGCCGGCGAGGAGCCGGTCATCAGCACCATCTACCTGCGGCAACACGCCGCCAAGATCGTTGGGAACACGGCGGGTACAACTCGGACCAGATCCGCCGGCCGGCACCGGGCGCCGTCGCTCGTCCGTGAGTACGCCGAGGGCATGTGGTGGGGTTTCTGCAACCCCGGCCAGGCAGTGCGCGAGGCGTGGTTCGACTGGCGCCGCTCGCAGGGCCCGCGCCCGCCTGTCGTCGAGCCGGCGCCGCCGACGGCGAGCACCCCCGGCAGCGCCCGGGCCAGGGTTCTCGACGCGGCCAGGCGAGCGCACGACAGCGTCTGCGCGTGCGACCCGAGGTACGTCATGTCGTGCCCGGTCATGGCCCGGGCGATCCTTGCCCTCGGTCCCCGGTTCCGCTGACTACGGGCGAACGACGAAGCCCCGGCCAGGCTGGCCGGGGCTTCGAGGTTGGCTGAGGCTCAGACGTACTCGAGGAGCATCTCCCGGGGCCGGTAGTCGGCTCCGAGGTCGTCCGCGGCTTCCCACGGCGTTGCTCCGCCGATGGCATGGATGGCTGTCCGCGTGATCATCAGCGACTTCTCCACCGCTTCGGCTTCGCTGTCGGCGGTGATCAGCAGCTCGACGAGCACCCGGCCCTGGGTGGCATCGGTGGCGGTGGCGGCATCACTGACGTCTTCGTTGCACGCCTCCAGGTCGAGCAGGGCTTGCATGAGCCGCTCACCCTCGACGTGCAGGTCCTCGGCGGTGAGGCGGCGGCCTTCGGTGGTACGGACATCGAAGTGTCGGCCGATCTGGACTTGGATCATTGACGCTTCCCTCCGTCCTGGTCGTCGTCTTCCTGGCTCGTCCAGCACGACAGACGCATCGCCCACTTGAGGGCGTGGTTGCCGTGGTAGGGGCTGGACGGCGTGAGGTGGAGTTGTCGTTGGTGCTGGCCACAGGGGCAGCGCAGCGTGTAGTAGGTAGGCGGATCCTTGATCGTGTACCCGTGTCGGTCGAATACACGCAGTACCTTTTCTAGATCCTTATTTGGGTGCTTTTTCCAGTACCCCAATAGTGCCTCCCTACGGGTGCTTCAGGGTAGCGGTTGTGAAAAGAAGCGCAAGCCCTGAGAAGTAAAAGAGGCAAAGCGGGCGAGTCATTCGCGTCACCGGGCTGCCGCCGGACGCCGGCCGTCCGGCCGCTTGAGCGCGGCGTCGACGAGCGTGCGGACCTGCTCGGTGGCCTCGGGCCAGAGCCCGGCGTAGGTGTTGAGCGTGATGGTCGGGTTGGCGTGTCCGAGGGCCAGCTGCACGGTGGTGACGCTCGCGCCGGCGGCGATGAGCAGGGTGGCGTAGTAGTGCCGTAGGGCGTGCATCGTGTAGTCCTCGGGAAGGCCGGCCGCCGCGCAGGCCCGCCGCCACGGCTTGCTGAAGCTGCCTCGGTGGATCGGCTTGCCGGCCGCGTTGAGGAAGATCAGCTTCGCTTTGCGGGTGCGTGGCCGGCGGGGGTCGGTGAGGTCGTCGACCTCCACCTCCCGGATCGGGTGCCGCTTCAGGTGCTCGGCGAGCGCCTCGGCGGTGACGTCGGGCAGGTCCAGGTCCCGGACGCTGGTGGACGTCTTCGGCGGCGCCAGGAACGGCTTGCGCCCGCTGATGACCTTGAGCTGCTGCACGACGTGGATCCGCCGGCGCAGGAAGTCGACGTGCTCCAGTTCCAGGCCCCAGATCTCGCCCTGCCGCAGTCCTGCGCCGGCGGCGACGTACACCTGCGCCCGGTAGTGGCCGCCCTGGGCGTACGGCCGGCCGGCCGGGGCGAACCCGTCGGCCAGGGCGTGGACCTCGTCGGTGGTGGCGATGTACCGCTTGGCGACGACCAGCTCGGGCAGGGTGATGCCCTGGCACGGCGAGTGGCCGATGACCCGGTCGAGCACGGCGGCGCGGAACATGCCGGCCAGGTAGGCGTAGACCGGGTGCAGTGACGACGGCTCCAGCACCTTGGCACGGTCGAGCACCCACGCCTGGACGTGGCTGCGGCGGGCCTGCGCGATCGCCATCCGGCCCAGCGGGGTGGGCGCGATGTGCAGCCGGTGCGCCCACTCGGTCTTGATCTCGGTGGAGTCGGCGTGCAGCTGGAGCTTGCGCCACTCGGCGAAGTAGTTCGCCACGGTGACCTTGCCGGCGGTCGGGTCGACGTAGACGCCGCGGCTGACGTCGGCGCGCATCCGGGCGTCGTGTGCCTCTGCGTCGGCCTTGCGCTCGAACAGCAGCGCCTTCGGCTTGCCCTCGTCGTCGATGTATCGGACGCGCCAGCGCTTGCCGCGGCCGTACCGGGACGAGCGCAGTCGCTCGTCGTTCGGGCCGCGCTTGGTGAGGTACCAGAGGTCGTCGACGGGCACGCCGCTCCCCCGATCGGTCAGGTGGGCCGGGCGACCCGGCGGGCCATCGCGAGCAGGCGCTCGGCGAACGAAGCCCGCTCGTCGACGTGCTGCTGCTGGAGCCGTCGGATCTCGCCGACCAGGTCTGACTTGACGTCCTCGGGCAGATCCGAGGCCATGATCATGCGGATCGACTCTTCGTCCTCGGCGGGCAGATCGCTCGGGACGGCGACGCCCAGATCGTCGTGGCTGTAGAAGCCGACGTCGATGAGTAGCTGCGTGGTGTTCAGGTCGAAGACCCTGGCCACCTCGCGGACGCTCTCCTCACTGACGTCGACCTCTTGCTCCAGCCAGCGACGGACGGTCTTGATGTCGACGCCGACGTCGCGGGCGAACTGTGCCTTGTTGCGGCGCGGGATGGTGTCGAGCGCGGCATTGACGATGCCGGCCCATGCCGCACGGTCGACTCCTCCTCGGCGCATAGAAGCACGATACCGGACACGTATGCCCTTAGAAATGGGCGGACGTGTCCGGGCGTGCGCGCCCGTTTTCACCCCTGGACTCACCGGCCGGGTGATCGTCATGCGTCGATGGCTGGACATGCGGGGAACTGTAGCGGGGCACGCATGCCCTGTAAATGGCGCGAACGAATTCTGCCGGTGCACTGGACAGGGCATGCATGCCCTGTTTAGAGTGCCCTCATGAGTCAGGACATGGATGCCACGGAGCAGGGCGCGCAAGCCGCGATCCGGCTGCGGGAAGAGCAGTTCGACGCCATGACAAGCCTGCTCGGTTACGGCAACGACACCACGCGCGCCAAGCTGATCGGCGTCTGGCCGAAGACCGTGCGCCGTGCTCGCGAAGGCATCATCGGCGAGCGGTTCATGGCCCAGACCGTGGCGGCGCTGGGTCAGCACGCCGACCGGCTGGCCGAGTACAACCTGCGCCCCACGCTGAACGACCTCTTCGAGGTCGTCTCGGCGCGCGCCGACCAGGCGGCCTGAGATGCCGACGACGGCTGCCCCACGCCGGGAGCGGATGGCGTCGCTGGCCGAGGTCGCGGAGTACCTCGGTGTCAGCCCGCAGACGCTCTACAACTGGCGGCACAAGGGCATCGGCCCGAAGAGCCGCAAGGTCGGCGGCCTGGTCAAGTACCGCCTGGCCGACGTCGACGCCTGGCTGGAGTCCCGCAGCCGCGGTGACGCCGGATGACCGGGGTCTCGCTCGCTGCGGGCACCAAGCCCGGCCCGGCCCGACCGGCCGACACCCGGCCGCCGGCCAAACCGGCTCAGCCCGCCAAGCCCGCCAAGCCCAAGCGCAACGAAGGGGTCACGCCCGCTGGAACGGCCGTGACCCCGGAATCCCGTACCCGCACCAACCCACTCAGGAAGGAACTGGTCGAGATGAACAACGTACCTGCCACCCCCGAGGTGGCGCAGCTCCCGCACGTCGAGCGCGCTATGGCCGACGCCGCCGGGCAGGACGCCGTGGTCCGGATCGCCCGCGCCGGCATCCTCCGGGCGATCAGCCGTGAGTGCTACGCCGTGGACCAGGACGCGCTGCCCGCGCCGGAGACGGTGACGGTCCACGGCGACAACCGGGTGTCGCTGCTGTTCGACACGGCCGCCGAGGTGACCGCCTGGGCGGAGCGGCACGGCAACGCCGGCGACGTCCGGGAGACGCACCAGGTCGACCCGGAGGGCCGCCGGTGGCACTTCGCCGCGGCCCGGATCGTGTGGCGCGGTTTCAACGTGTCGCTGGGCGCCGCCGAGCGCACCTCGGCGGTGGCGGCATGACGGCGGCGGAGCGTCCGACGTACGTGCCGGGCGACCTGGTGGCGATCGCCATCCGCCAGGCAACGGTTCTGCAAGTCGGTCAGTCCGGCAACTGGATCCGCGTCTCGGGCGAGGACGGGGCCCAGTACGAGATCCCGTTGCACCACCAGGACGTGACCGTCGAGCGGGTGGCGCCGGCGGAGTGGCCGCCGGTCCTCGGTGACCTGTGGCGCGACTCCACGGGCGACCTGTGGTTCGCGACGCTGAAGGCCGCCCGTGTCGGTGACGACGGCCGTGTCTTCGAGAGCGCCCGGCTGGTGATGGCACCGGCGCGGGAGACGCCGCACCTCTACCGCGAGCAGCGCATCGCCCCGGACAAGCTGCTCAGCCAGTACGGCCCGCTGGAGCTGGTGCACCGCGAGCCGCAGCCCGCCGACCCGGACGGCGACGAGTGATGGCCGCCGACATCCTGGCGGGCATCGCCACGGGCATCCGCGAGGCCGCCGGTGAGGTCGCCGGCCTGGCGCTGATCACCGCCGTGGTCGCCGTGCTTGCCTGGTACGGCCGGCGTCAGGAGGTCCGGCGCGCGGCCGAGCGCCGGGCCCGGGCGGAGGCCCGGCGTCGGCCGCCGGCGCTGGACCCGGCCGAGCTGCCCGACGCGGTGGACCCGTGGCCGGACGCCGACGACGACCACGAGATGTTCCGGCTCAACCGGTGGGACGTGCTGCTGCCGGCGGGTGTGTGGTGACCGCGCGGACGCTGGTGCGGGTGCCGGCCCAGCCGGGCCCGCCGCGCGCCGAGCAGGATCCGGAGGCCACGTGGCACCTGGTCGTCGCGGCGCAGGCCGGTGACCGGGACGCGTTCGGGCAGCTCTACGCCCGCTACCGCGACGTCGTCTTCCGCTTCATCTACTTCCGCAGCGGCAACCGGTTGTTCGCCGAGGACCTCACGTCCGAGACGTTCATCCGGGCGCTGCGCCGGATCGAGACCGTGCAGTGGCAGGGCCGGGACATCGGCGCGTGGTTCGTCACGATCGCCCGCAACATCGTGGCCGACCACTACAAGTCCGGCCGCTACCGGCGGGAGTACATCACCGCCGACGTGCACGACCCCGATTCCGGCATGGACCGCTACGACCGCAGCCTCGAAGGGGATCCGGCCGGGGCCACGGTCGCGCACCTCGTCAACGTGGAGCTGCTCACCGCCGTCAAGACCCTGACCGTCGAGCAGCAGGACGTGATCGTCCTGCGGTTCCTCCACGGCCTCTCCGTCGCCGAGACCGCCGCCGCGGTCGGCAAGAACGAGGGCGCCGTCAAGGCCATCACGTACCGGGCCTGCCGCACCCTCGCGCGGCTGCTGCCCCCCAGCATCCGGGAGACCTCGTGACCACCGACCCGACCACCGCCGCCGTGACCATCGCCGCCGTCCTGGCCGCCGGCCTGACCCTCGGCGCGATCCTGGCCGGCCTGGCCGCCCGTAGCCGCCAGCTCGACGACAGCGACCGGCACGCCCGCGCGTTCCGGGCGCTGCTCGCCCTGGCCGGGGAGACCGTCGACCCGGTCCACCGGGCCCGGCTGATGCGCGGCGCCGCCGACATCTGGGACAACCTGCTCCCCGACGGCATCGCCCTGGAGGTCACCGCCCCGCCGCCCCTCACCCCGGCGTACGCGCACCGGCTGCTCGACGCCTACGCCACCGGCGACCCGATCGACTTCTCCGGCTGCTGGGTGCCCCCGGACATCCAGGGCCGCGTCCGGGCGATCGTCGCCGGCGCCAGCGAGACCACCGCCCGCATCCCCCGCCCGGCCGGCGACGACCGGCTGGCCCGGACGAGGACCAGCGATGGGTGAGCCCAAGAACTGCTCGGAGTGCGGACGCCGTCTCCGCACCGCGGCCAGCCGCGCCCGCGGCATCGGCCCGGTCTGCGAGGCGAAGATCCGCCCGCCGCAGCCCGCGCCGGCCACGCTGCCCGGCCTGTCCGGGCAGCGTGGCCCGGCCGGCCAGGACGGCCCGGACCTGCTCGACACCGACGACGAGGACGGCCCGCAGTGAGCGCCGCGAAGAGCACCCCGGCGCCGCGGCCCTGCCCGACGTTCGAGCCGGACACCGAGCTGGGCACCGACTGGCGCGGCGAGCGGCAGATCTGCCGCAACTGCCGCCGCCCGGGCACGGCGGATGACGCGGCGCACCGCCCGCCGTCGCCCCCGCCCGTCCCGAAGACCCGCATCTCGCCCGCGCTCGCCGCGGCCGCTCAGGCCCGCGACGCCGCGATCCTCGGCGAGCACGACCCGGAGGAGTACCGGTGACCGAGCGCCTGACCGACGACGAGTGGCGCGCGGTGGCCGCGAGCCGGCCCGGCTACGCCACGTACCCGGTCGGCCGGCCGTGCCAGCCGGAGCGCCTCGGCCAGCTGCCGCCGCTGCGGCGGCTCCTGCCGGTGTGCAAGCACGGCTACGTGGCGCTGGTTAACCGCAACGCAGTGATCGTGCACCCGGACGGCGTGCAGTGCCACAACCCGAGGCCCTGGCGCAGCACCAGCACCAGCACCGAGCCCGCCGCGGAGCAGCCCGCGCCAGCCGCGCTCCCCGCGGTCGAGCGCGTCGCCGCGGTGCTCGACGGCCGTCCGCCTGCGACGGACACCGAGCCGCCGCCAGCGACCTTGGCCGCGCTGCCGCCCGCTCCGGTGTTCGACTTCCAGCCGCACCGGCTCGCCCACCGCCGGTGGTGGCAGCCCCGCTGGCACTGGGCCGTCATCGCCGCAGACAACGGCGTACGCCACGGCTACGCCTGGACCGAGGCCGGTGCCCGCCGCCGTACGGCCCGGGTGGCCCGGAGGGCAGCGCGGTGACCGTCGACGAGCTGACCGTGCGGTCCACCGAGCCGGCTGCCCGCGAGCGCGCGGAGCGGATTCGCGCCGGGATCCACAACTACCTGGAGACCCTCGCCGAGATCGCCCTCGCCTGGGAGCGCCGCGACTGGCAGGTACTCGAGTACGCGGACTGGCAGGCGTACGTGGATGGCGAGTTCGGCGCCGACCGGTTGAAGCTGCCCACCGAGCACCGGCAGAAGGCCGTCGCGGAGCTGCGGCTGGCCGGCATGTCCACCCGGGCGATCGGCACGGCGCTCGGCGTCGGGCAGAGCACGGTCCGCGACGACCTCCGGCAACTGAGTGGAACCACTCAGTTGCCGGACAAGGTCCGTGGCACCGACGGCCGGGAGCGCCCGGCGTCGCGGCCGCCGGCCGCCGCCGTACCGCCGGCCCTGGCCGGCCACGGCCCGGCGCCGACCGAGCGGGTGTGGATCGCGGCGGCCCGCAAGGCCATCGCGGCCCATGCGCTCAAGTCGACGCTGCTGACTCGGTGCAGCCGGGCGACCCGCACTGGGCTGACTCTGACCGCCGAGCAGGCGGCTGACCGCTGGCAGGCCACCTGGTGCCAGGTTTGCTGGCCGCCGCAGGAGACCACCCGTTTCGCGGCGGGTGACACGGCCCCGACCGGGCCGTCCGACGAGACCCATGTCCCCCGGGCCTCGCGGGAAGCCGGGGTGGAGATTCGCGACTCCGCCCCGGCGGGCACCCCAACCCAGACGGCCGCCGGCGTCGAGTTCCCGTCGGCGGATGGAGCGGCCGAGACCGACGGCGATACCAGGAGCGTCGCCGTCACCGAGTCCGCTCCAGCTCCCGCCCCACCGGCCGCTTCCCTGGCCGGTGGGGCGGGGGTAAGCCCCGACTCGGAGCGGCCCGGCTGGTGCTGCGGGTCGACCACGCTTGACGACGTGTGGCACTGCCGCGGCTGCGGCAACCACTGGCGCCGCACGTCCACCGGCCCTGGTGCGTCGACGTGCCCGCGCTGTGGCATGGCCGCGGACTGGCGGTCCGTGCCGGTCACCGGCCGACCGTCGTCGGGCGACCTGACGCTGGCCCAGATCGGCCGGCTGCGCGCCGTGTTCGCCTGGGCCCGGGCCGGCCTGGCCAGCCACCCACGCGACCAGCAGGGACGAGGGAAGCCCTGCACCCTCGGCATGGAGTACGCGCCCGGCGAGCCGACCCCGCCGCTGCCGCTCGACGGCCGCGACGGACAGCCCCTCGCGCACGTACAGGTGTCGTGGGACGACGGCGCGCTCTGGGTGTTCTGGCGGTCGGACAAGTACGTCCTGAGTAACGCCGACCTGCCGCCGGTTGACGTCGACCAGTCGATCGACCTGCTCTGCGCGCTCGGGATCGTGCCGGCCCGGTTCTCCCGCCAGTACGTCGCCGGCGTCCAAGACGGACTGCGCCGGGGCTCGGCGATCGACGGCGAACTGGTCGACCAGCGATGACGGCGCCGCTGCTCGCCCGGCCCGGTGTGTGGCTGGTGGCCAGCGCCGCGCTCGGCCGGCCCGTCACCGCCGCCGACAACCCGCACATCTGCGGGACCACGGTGTGGGAGACCAGGTCGGGCCAGCCGTACCGCTACACCAAGCGCGACTGCCCGGCCTGCCCGCCGCGCGCCCCGGGTGGCGAGCGGTGACCCGCGACGAGCTGCTCGCCGAGCTGGTGGTGGAGCGGTACGGCCCGCGGCCGCTCCCGCCGGTCATCCCGGAGCCGCTCGTCCGGCCCGGCGTCGACCTGGCCGCTCCCCCGCCGCCGCGCCGTCGCGGGCACCTGGTGGTGCTCGACGGCGGCACCACCACGAACGCCGCCTGACTGACCTCGCATGAACGGAGACACCCTGATGGAGATCGCCCTGGACACCGACCAGGTGCAGTTGCTGGTCGCCGTCGAGCAGCGCCGCGTCCACGCCGACCCCCGCTACCGCGCGCCGGACTTCGAGCGCGACCCCGGCCCGCCCGTCGTGCTCAAGCGGGCCACCCAGCGCCTCCAGCCGCTCAAGCGCATGCACCTGGTGCAGCTGGTCGACGAGAGCGAGGCCGACCAGTTCGGCGTGCGCCTCTACAAGCTGACCGCCCGCGGGGAGCAGGTCCTGGCCCAGGTCCGCGACATGGAGGCCGCCGCCCGCGCCGAGGCCGGCGCCTGATGGCATCCACCGCGCCGACCATCACCAGCCGCACCCAGTACGAGGTGCTGCGGCTGTTCGCCCAGGGCAAGACCGAGCTGGCGATCGCCGACTACACCACGCTGAACATCAGCGCGGTCCGCCGCACGATCAACGAACTGGCCGCCGGGGATCGGGAGCTGGCCGCCACCGCGGTGGCCGCGTTCGAGCACCGCGCCTCGGCCGTCGCCGCCGCCCAGGGCAAGCCCGGCGTGCCCGGCACGCCCCGGATCACCACCGTGCCCCCGCCCGGGACTCTCCGCCCGCCCGCCGACGCGCCCCGGCCGGCGCCGCCGGCGGACACCCTCGCGCAGCTGCTGCACGACGCCGCCGCGTCACCGTCCCGCCGCGTGCAGGCCCTCGGCGACAAGCTGCGCGCGCTCGTCGACGAGCTGCGTACCGCGCTCGACCGGGAGCAGCAGGCCGCCGAGGCGCAGCGCCGCGTCGACGAGCTGGCCGCGCAGCTGGAGGAAGCCCGCGAGGCGCTCCGCGCCGCGACGGGCCGTCCCGCCCGCCCGGCCACCACGCCGCCCGCCGCCGCCCCGGCCGCCGAGGTGCCACCGAAGACGGTCCGGGAGTGGGCGCGCAAGAACGGCGTGGAGGTGCCGGCCCTCGGCCGGATCCCCCGCACCGTGATGGACGCCTACCTGGCCGCTCACCCGACCACCGAACCCGCCGAGGAATAGACGATGGGCATCAAGCCGTCGCCCGACACGCCCCCCGAATCTCCGATCAACACCGCCGAGCGCATCGCCCCCGCCCCTACGTCGCGCGAAGGCGCGAACCGCACGACCTGGATCAAGCACTACGCCGCCCGAGCGCTCGCCTGCTGGGCCACGTTCCGCGCCGAGCACCGGATGTGCCTGTGCATGGCGCCACTGTGCAGCGACGCGGACTCGCAGGGCCGGCCGTACGGGCTGTGCGTGGGCTGCGGCCACCGCCGCCAGTTCGGCGCCACCGCGGCGCTGCTCGCCCGGATGCGGATGCTCACGGCGATCCCGGCCGGCCAGCGTGACCCGGCCACCTACGCCCGGGTCTGTGACATGGCGCGGGCAGAGCGGGAGGCGAAGCATGGCTGAGGACGCCCGGCCGGAGCCCGGCCAGGATGACGAGGCCGCATGCCTCCGCCGGCAGCTCACCTCCCACAAGGCCACCATCAAGGCTCTCAACGAGCAGGTGGCCACCGCCCACAACGCCCTCCGCAACCTCGCCCGGGCGTACGCCGACGCGGTGCCCGGCGCCGCGGAGCCGGGCGTGGCCGAGCAGGGCTGCGATGACTGCTCCGTCGAGCCGGGCGAGCGGCACCGGTACGCCGGCTGCCCTGGCAACGAGCGGGCCGCGGCCCGGGGGCAGGACGTCTTCGAGGGCCTCCTGGCGAACGTCGGCCGCAGCCTCTACTCCGCCGTGGACGACGCCGAGCGGGCCGAGGCGATCGAGATGCTGCTGGACGGCTGGTATGCGGCGTGGCCGGACAGCGCGGTGACGAGCCCGAGTTACCCGCTGGCCACCGAGCTGGTGCGGCTGCTCCGCCCTCGCCCCCAGGGCGATCTCGCGGACCGGTTCGCTGCCGCCCTCAAGTGGCTGATGCGCATCAACAGAGGCGAGGGCGTTCCCTCGGCCACGTGGGACGTCTGGGTGACCCTGCTGGCCGAGCACGCCGCCAGCGCCGGGCCGATCGAGACGACGTTCCCCGGCACCATCTACGAGGTGCTGGCCGAAGTGCTGGCCGAGCGGCGGCGGCAGGACGCGAAGTGGGGCGAGCAGAACCACCCGGACGCTCACCCGGACATCCTCGGCCGGCTCACAGATGGGGCTGGCGAGTGGTGGGGCGAGCCCGCCGAGGTAGCGCGGCGACTGTCGGAGTACTACGAGATCCCGGTGGCCTCGCGTGCTCGCTACAACTGCCGGCAGGAGGCCGGCCACCACGGACCCACCTGGGTGGGTATCGCCATTGAGGAGATGGCCGAGGTCCTGGAGGCCACCGTCAGCGACCCGGCCACGTTGCGCGCCGAGTGGGTGCAGCTCGCCGCGGTGGCGGTCGCCGCCGTGGAGGCCAACGACCGTCGGCTTGAGAACGGCGCCGCCGAGGAGGACAGCCGTGGCTGAGATTGTCCGCTTCGAGCAGCGCAAGGTGACCCGCACCTGCTCCCAGGCGTGGGGCGACGGCGAGCCGGAAGTCGTAGAGGAAACAGCGGTCGTGGTGCGCAGCATCCACGGCAGCGACGCCAGCGTCATCCGCGACTTCGCTCGGGCACTCGACGCCGCTGGCGCGCCCGGCACCACACTGATCGAGCACCAGACCAACGGCGGCCGCCTGGTGCGCCTGACGGCGCGCTGGACCGAACGCCCCGACCCGCCCGAGCCCCTGGACGTGGCCTCGGAGCCTCCGGGCGCACCGGATCCACCTGCGTAGCGGCGCGTCTGCCGTTCCGCCGTCTGCTCAACCTCGGCGCGGCCACCCCAGGCGGTGGCCGCGCCGAGTGCTACCGGGAGAACCATAGATGTTGATCACTAAGGGGGTGGCTGCGTGGCGTGGCTGAAGTCGTCCGACAACAGCAACCAGCACCCCGCCGTCCTCGCGCCCCTCGCCTGGGCGCGCGGCCCGGACGACGACCTGGACGGCTGGGACCTGCGCCTGCCCGCCGTCGCCGGCCTCGTGTGGCTGTGCGCCACCTACTCCGCCGGACAGGAGACCGACTACGTCGTCCCGGACGGCACCGTCGCCCTCTACGGCGGCCCGCAGTGGCAGCGCCTCGCCGCGTGGGCCGAGCGGGCCGGCTTCTGGACCCGCATCGACGGCGGATGGCTACTCGCCGACGACTCCGAACACCTGTTCCACATCCGCCTACGCGCCGAGATCGAGTGGGAGCGCCAGCGCAAGAACGACAACGGCAACCCGATCCTGACCGTCCCGGTCCGGCTCCGCGACGGTGACGCCTGCCGCTACTGCGGCCGCATCGTCAACTGGGACGCCCGCACCGGCGCCCTCGCCGGAACCTACGACCACCGCCACCCCGGCCAGGCCGCCCGCGGCCCCGACGACCTGGTGGTCTGCTGCAACCACTGCAACGGCCGCCGCGGCAAGGACCCCCAGCCCAACCGCTGGCACACCCTGCCCGCACCCACCAGCCCCTACTACGGCAAGACCACCGTGGAGCACCTCGCCAACCACGGCCACCAGGTGCCCCTGAGCACCGGCCCGCGACCCCCGGCACCGCCCGGCGGACCCCGCATCGACCCCGCGCGACCCGACACCCAGCCGGACCCCGCGCCCACCCCCACCAGGCGACCCGGCACCCAGCCGGACAACGCCACCGGCGACCCGGCACCCAGCCGGACCACGCCCACCCACCGGGCAGCAGCCAGCCACCCGGCACCCAGCGCGACCCCGGCCCCGGGACACCGCGCTCGCACCACCAGCGCGACCCCGGCACCACCGCCGGGACACCGCGCTACCCGCGCGACCCCGGCCGCCGACCCGGGACACCGCGCACCGCGCGACGGCACCACCGCCACACCGCGCAAGCAAGATCAACACACCCGGCCGGACCCCGGCCGGAAACCGGCCGGATCGTCAGGACCCAAGCCTCCAACGGCCAGGGCCCCGGGTCGGGTCGGGACGGGACGGGACGGGTCGGGCGCTCCCGACCCCTCCCTCCCGACCAACCGCAAAAGAGGAAGACGAGCCCGCCGCGCACGCCCTGGCCCCCCGCTCACTCCACCGCGCCCTGAGGACCACCACCATGGCTGACCAGACCACCAACACCCGCCACCTGGTCGTCGCCGAAATCGCCGGCTACGCCCACGAGCTGGCCGACACCTACCGCACCCAGACCCCCGCCTACACCCGCACCCGAGGCGGCCGGATCAAGCTCACCGGCGTCCACTCCACCGAGCAGGACGGGCTGCTCGTCCAGCTCGCAGACGCGGCCGCGTACGGCGTCACCTCGCCCGACGACGTCCAGGGCGCCCGCCCGGTCCCGCAGTCCCGGCCCCCCGGCACCTGGGAGGCCCTCGCACTGCACGCCACGATCAGCACCGACGCGGCCCGGTGGACGGCCAACCTGGGCCTGGGTCACCGCGACACGGTCCAGGCCACCGTCCGGCAGCTCGCCGCGGCGGCCGCCGAGCCTCGCGTCCTGGACGACGTTGTGGCGGCCGCGCTGGCCGGGGCGATGCGGCGGTGGCACGTGCGGGCGCAGGCCTTGATCGGGTGGATCAGCGAGCCGTACCGGCCGCGGGCGACGTGCCCGGTGGTGACGTGCGGCCGCCGGGACACCCTGCGCGTCAACGTCGTCCGGCGGGCGGCGTACTGCGCCGGCTGCCTGTCGATCTGGGACGACAGCGACGGCAGCATCCGCGTGCTGGCTCAGCACATCGAGGCGCAGACCACCAGCCGGGCCGTGCAGGCCGAGCGTGTCCGGTCCGGGCACGCGGGCCGCGGCGGCGCCTGGTCGGTACGGGAGGGCAACAGCGGTGAGTGAGCCGACCCCGCCTCGGGCTGGGACCGGAGATGAGCGGTTGATCCGGCAGGCCGCCGTCGACAACGCCATCGACGTCGCCCTCGGCACCCGCCGCGACGCCGCCGTCCGCCTGCTGCACACCGCCCGCCGCGAAGGCTGGAACGTCGACCTCGTCGAGCAGGCCCTCACCGACTGCGCCGACCGGGTCGAGTACTACCGGGACGCCTGGGCGCACGTGAAGGTCGACGGGGAACGCCGCGAGCGGGAGGCGTCTGCCCGCGCCCTCGACTGCGCCGAACACGGCCACATCATCGACGGCCTGGAGAAGCAGCTCGCCTCCGCCGACAACTACGGCCGCTCCGCCGACCGGTCCCGCCGCGGATACATCGGGGGCGTCACGCGCCTCGCCGAAACCATCGACCGGATCCGCAAACGCATCGCCGACGGCGACACCGACGGCATCCCCGCCCTGCCCGAGTTCCTGAACACCCTCGCCGAATACCTCGACAGCGTCCAGAAGGAGGCCCGATGGCGATGACCAACGACCCCGACCTGAACCGCGTGCCCGGCTATCGGCACGTCCGCGCACGTGTCACCAACGGCCCACCCGAGGTGACCGGCGGCATGTGGCGCATCCGCGAATGGCGCCGCCAGGCCGGCCTCACCCAGGAGCAGGCCGGACGGCTCCTCGGCATCAAGGGCCAGCGGGTGTGCGTCTACGAGACGGGCCGCGCGGCGGTGCCGTTCAGGGTGCTCCTTGCGATCGCCGTCCTGAGTCAGCCCGCCGAGGGGCAGACCGCGAGCAGGGCCGCGCAGGCCAAGCGGGTCCGATCCGGGCACGCAGGCCGCGGCGGCGCCTGGATGAGCGAGAACCCCTGAGCGGCGCGTCGGAGAGCCTCAGCTTGCCAAGATGTCCGATTCCGGTGCATGATCGCGGTGCAGGATTCTGCCTGCACCACGATCTACCGTTTGCGCGTACGGCGCATGACAGTGTCGGGCACCAGCCCGGCCCGGCGACCGCCCCGGCCCCCGTCCGGGGCGGTCGTCGTATGCGGGGGTGAGTGGATGCCGACCCGGGCGCCGAGGCGGTGCACGACGACGGGCTGCCGAGGCAGGCCCGGTGACGACGGCGGGAAGTGCCCCGGCTGTCGAGGCCGGTTGGCCCGGGCCGCGGATCAGCGCCGGGGCAGCCCGGCGGAGCGTGGCTACGACCAGCAGCACCGTGACGTCTTCCGCGCTGGCGTGCTGGACCGGGATCCGATCTGTGTGCTGTGCGATGCGCGGCCGAGCGTGGTGGCTGACCACTGGCCGCTGAGCCGCCGGGAGCTGGTGGCGCGAGGGCTGGACGCGAACGATCCGGATCGGGGTCGTGGGTTGTGCCAGCCCTGCGATCGGGTGGACAAGGCGAAGCGTCAGCCGGGCGGCTGGAACAGGAGGAGACCATGACCCATCCACTGGTGCCGGCCGAGCCGTCGATCACGATGCTGCCGTGTGCGGGCCTGGTGGTCCAGCCAGGCGACACGCTAGTGGTCGGGCTGGCGGGCAACCCCACGAACGCCGTGGCACGCCAGGCGAAGGAGCAGCTGGAAGCGATGCTGCCCGGTGTGACGGTGGTGCTGGTGGCGACCGTCGCGACGATGGCGGTCTACTCGCCGCCCATGACGGACGTCGCCGACTGGGACGGTGAGCAGGGCATCCGTTCGGTCAGTGTCGATGCCCCGGCGGGAGGGGCGGGTCGAATCTCTGCTGGTGAAGGCCCGTCTACCCCGCGCTGAGGTGCCTTTTCACGCTGACGAGTTTCGACATTCGCCGTATCCGGGGAGGTGTCCACAGTGGGCAGTCGTGGTCCGAAGCCGGCGCCGACCGCGTTGAAGCTGGTTCGGGGCACCCGGGCCGACCGGGTGAACACCGACGAGCCGGTGCCGTCGCCGGCCGTGCGTGAGATCGAGCCGCCGGCGTGGCTGGGTGACGAGGCGGTGGCGATCTGGGAGGAGTACGCCCCGGACCTGATCCGCAAGGGTGTGCTGACGGCCTGGGACGTGGAGGCGTTCGCGGTGACGTGCGACGCCGCGGCGCGACGGCGCAAGGCCGCCGAGGCGCTCGCCGCTGAGGGCGAGGTCGTGCAGCTGCCGGTGTTCGACAAGAACGGCAAGCAGACCGGACACCGGGTCACCCGGAACCCGTGGACGGTGGTGCTCGGCCAGGCCGACCGGCAGTTGCAGAGCTGGGCGGCGCGGTTCGGGTTGACGCCGTCGGACCGGGCGCAGCTGACGGGTGGGGATGGCCGGCGTGACCCGCACGAGGACCTCCTCACCGGCTAGCGCGCCGCGGTCGCGGTCGCGGGCCCGGCCGGGTCCGGTTGACGATCCGATCCCGGATCACGACAAGCGGTGGCGGCCGCGTGATCGCAAGGGCCCGGTCTGCGGGTACACGTTCCGGGACACCAGCTGCGCGAAGAAGGGTGCGCACTACTGCCAGCCGCGGGCGGACCGGGCGGTGGCGTTCCCGGCCGAGCTGCTGCGCCACATCAAGGGCCCGTACCGGCGTAAGCCGTTCGTGCTGCGTACGTGGCAGGAACACGAGATCATCCGGCCGTTGTTCGGCGAGGTGATCTGGTCGTCGGAGTGGCAGCGGTACGTGCGCCGGTACCGGCGGGCGTTCATCATCGTCGGCCGTAAGAACGGCAAGAGTGAGATCGCGGCGGCCATCCAGTTGCTGCTGTTCGTCGGCGACGACGAGGAGGCCGCCGAGGTCTACAACGCGGCCAAGGACACCAAGCAGGCGGAGAAGGTGTTCGGTCCGGCGCTGCGGATGGTGCAGCTGTCCCCGGTGCTGGCGCGGCGCCTGAAGTATTACAAGAACGAGCGCCGGCTGGTCGACGAGAAGTCCGGGTCGATCTACGAGGTCATCACCTCCGACGCGAAGGGCGAGCTGGGCCACAACCCGCACGGCTTCAACCTGGACGAGGTGCTGTCGCAGCCGGACGGGTCGCTGTGGGAGGCGATGGACACCGCCGACGGCGCCCGCGAGCAGGAACTGCTGTTCGCCACCTCCACGGAGACCGACGAGCCCCACTCATTCGGTGCGTCGCTGATCGACGAGGCGGAGAAGGTCCAGGAGGACCCGCGGCGCGCCCCGCACGTGTTCACCTTCATCCGCAAGGCCCCGGCCACCGCGCAGGAGCTGGCGCGGCTGCACCGCGTCTTCAAGGGCCACCCGCACCTGCCGGTGTCGACCGATCCGTGGGATGAGCGGAACTGGAAGTGGGCCAACCCGGCTCTCGATCAGTTCAAGAGCCGGGAGGCGCTGCGCCGGCACGCTTTGGCGGCGAAGACGAACGCCGCGAAGGAGAAGGCGTTCCGCCAGTTCCAGCTCAACCAGCGGGTCCAGCAGCTGTACCGGTATATCCCGCTGGACCTGTGGGACGCCAACGCCGGCGAGCTGGCGGCCAACCCGACGTGGCGTGACGGGCAGCTGGCCGGCCGTAAGTGCTGGGCCGGTCTGGACCTGTCGAGCAAGTTGGACCTGACGGCGTGGGCGTTGCTGTTCGATGACGGGTCGATCCGGTGGCGGTTCTGGGTGCCCGAGGCGGTGGTGCCGGGCCTGTCGGAGCACACCGACGGGGCGTTTCAGCAGTGGTGCGACGCCGGGTGGATCACGGTGACCGAGGGCAACGTCATCGACTACACGTCGATCTACGACGGGATCGAGGAAGACCACGCCCAGTTCGCGATCGCCGACGTCACGTACGACAAGTGGTCGGGTGAGCCGGTGCGGCAGGAGATCGTCGAGCGCACCGGTCTGGAGTGCTACGAGTCGTCGACGACGTACGACCGGATGACCGGGCCGATGACGGAGTTCACGCGGGCGCTGCACGCCCGGGAGTACGCGCACGGCGGTAACCCGGTGGCCCGGTGGATGGCCGAGCACCTGAAGGGCAAGAGTCCGGCCGACGATCCGGACCGGGTGCGGCCGGTGAAGCCGGACCGCCGCAAGGAGCACGTGCGTATCGACGGCATGCCGGCGCTGTTCTTCGCCATCGACGGGCAGATGCGCGGTGGTGAGGACGACGTCCTGGACTACCGCGGCCTGGCCACGGTCGGCTGACCCCCTGGGAGGGACCTGTGAGCGAGGAAACCACGACCGAGGCCGTCCCGGCCGGCCGGGACGGCCTGGTGGCCGCCGCGGCCCGGTCCGCCGGCGCGCGGGTCGCCGCCGGCGTCGACCGGGTCGACCTGGTGGTGCTGGCCGGGCTGGTGCTGCTCGGCGTGGGCCTGGCCCTGTGGTGGTCGCTGGGGGTGGCGCTGTCGGTCGTCGGCGCGCTGGTGTTCGTCGTCGGGATCGCCGCGGCGCTGCCCGCGGCCGCCGACGGCGCGCCGGACGCGCGGCGGCGTGGGGCCGGGAGCTGACCGTGGGTTTCTTCCGCTCGGTGCTGTCGCAGCGGGCGTCCTCCACCGGCACGTCCGGGGTGGCCACCCCGGAGAAGTGGGTGGAGGAGTGGTTCACCGGCGGCTCGTCGACGGCGTCCGGCCCGTGGGTGTCGGAGGACACGGCGCTGCACTACAGCCCGTTCTTCGCCGGGGTGAACGCGATCGCCACCGACGTCGGGAAGCTGCCGCTGCCGCTGTACGAGCGTCTCGATCGGGGCAAGCGGCGGGCCCGGGAGCACCGGGTCTACCAGGTGCTGCACGACCAGCCGAACGAAATCATGCCGCCGATCGTGTTCAAGCGGACGCTCCAGGGGCACGCGTTGACGTGGGGCACCGGGTACGCGCACGTGCTGCGCAACGGCGCCGGTGAGGTCACGGAGGTGTGGCCGATCCGCCCGGACCGGATCACCCCGGAGGTCAAGCGCACCGGCCCCGGGAAGCTGACCGTCGCCTACCGGTACGACGACGACGTCAACGGCATCTACACCCGGCTGTTCCCCGACGAGGTCCTGCCGATCGGCGGGCTCGGCTACGACGGTATCCGCGGCTACAGCGTGGTGAAGCTGGCCCGGCAGTCCATCGGGATGGGCCTGGCCACCGAGCAGTTCGGCAACAGCTTCTTCTCCAACGGCGCCCGCCCGGGCGGTGTGCTGAAGACGGCGAAGAAGATGTCGCCGGAGGGCCACAAGCGACTCCAGGCCGACTGGGAGAACCTGCACCGCGGCCTGGACCGTGCGCAGCGGGTCGCGATCCTCGAAGAGGGCCTGGAGTGGCAGGACATCGGCATCCCGCCGGAGGATGCCCAGTTCCTGGAGACCCGCAAGCTGCAGGTCAACGAGATGTGCCGGTGGCTGCGCCTGCCCCCGCACAAGATCGGTGACCTGGAGCGGGCCACCTTCAGCAACATCGAGTGGCAGTCGCTGGAGTACCTCCAGGACACCCTGCTCGGCTGGCTGGTGACCTGGGAGCAGTACACGAACATGCGGCTGCTCACCGAGCGGGAACGGCCGCGGTTCTTCGCCGAGCACATCGTCGACGCGATCACCCGGGGTGACCTGAAGTCCCGCTACGAGGCGTACGCGATCGGCCGGAACTGGGGCTGGCTGTCCGGCGACGACATCCGCGAGCGGGAGAACGAGAACCCGCTGCCCGACGGCCGGGGTGAGACGTACCTGGTGCCGCTGAACATGCAGCCGGCGCCGGCCCCGAACGACCCGCCGCAGCCGGGGCGGGCCTGCCCGGTGCACCCGGGCTGCACCTGCAACGCGACGGAGCACACCACGTGAGCGACGAGCAGCCCACCCACGACCAGGACCGCGACGACGACGGGCGCGGCCGCCGCCAGAGCCGGCCGCGGGCGGACCGGCAGCAGCCGGCCGCGCCCCGCGACCGCCAGGCACGACCGGAGGTGAACCGGTGAAGAAGATGGCCTTCCACCGGGCGTTCATGGTCCGCGACACCACCGCGGACCCGGACGGCCCGCTGCGGTTCATCGGCGCGACCGAGGGCGAGAAGGGCGACGGCATCTCGCTGAAGATGGACGGCGCCCGCCTGGACCGGTACCGGGCGAACCCCGTCTTCGGCTACGGCCACCGCTACTGGGGCCGGGATTCACTGCCGATCGGCCGGTCGGTCAAGACCGAGGTCGACGACAAGAAGCGGCTGATGTTCGACATCGAGTTCGACCGCAAGGACGACTTCGCGGCCACCGTCGAACGCAAGTACCGCGACGGGTTCCTCAATGCCGTGTCGATCGGCTTCTCGGTCTTCGAGTGGGAGGACCCGAAGACGCAGGACTACTGGCGCGGCGGCGTGGCCGTGGACTGGGAGCTGTACGAGCTGTCGTCGGTGCCGCTGCCGATGGACCCCAACGCGGTGGTCGAGTCCGGCCGCGCCGGCGGTCTGGCCGTCGACGAGCAGCTGCTCGACAGCGTCCGCGGTCTGCTGCACCGGCTCGACGCCGACAGCATCGCCGCGCTGCGGCAGCTGCTCGACCGGACCGGCCAGCCCACGTCGTCCGACCCGGCCCCGCCGGCGCCGGCCGCCGAGAGCGGCGGCCGCGCCCTGGACACCGTTCGCCGCCGCCTCCAGATGGCCGGCGCGCTGTAGACCGCCGGCGACGGCGGGGCCCGGGAAGCCCCCGCCCTCGCCGGCCTGCAGCACCTCCGCCCCCTGCCGGGCGGCAGTCACCACACCCGAGAAAGGACCACGGAGTGGACATCAACGCCAAGCGGCAGGAGCGCGCGGGCCTCGCGAAGCAGGCCCGCGACATCCTCACCGCCGCGGAGAACGACGGCGGCCGGAACCTGACCGCCGAGGAGTCGTCCAAGTTCGACCGGCTCATGGAGCAGGTCGACGGCTGCGACGCCCAGATCGAGCGCGAGGAGAAGCTGCGCGCGAAGGAGCGGCGCATCAACGACGAGCCCGGCGACCAGCCCGGCCGCGGCGACGACGACCGCGACGGCGGGGAGCGTAACGGCCCCGACGGCAGCGGCGACGCGCAGATGCGCGCGTTCCGCCAGTACCTGATCGGCGGCCGCGCGTCGCTGTCGCCGGAGCAGTCCCGCACGCTGATCGCCGGCTCGGACCCGGAGGGCGGCTACCTGGTCGCCCCGCAGCAGTTCGTCACCGAGCTGGTCCAGGCCGTCGACGACGCCGTGCAGCTGCGCGGCCTGGCCACCGTGCACCGGCTCACCGAGGCCGCCAGCCTCGGCATCCCGACGCTGGACACCGACATGAACGACGCCGAGTGGACCAGCGAAGTCGGCACCGGCAGCCAGGACGACGCGCTGCGCCTGGGCAAGCGGGAGCTGACCCCCAACCCCCTGGCGAAGCGGACCAAGATCTCCCGCAAGCTGCTGCGGCTGACCGCGAACCGGGCCGAGAACCTGGTCCGCGAGCGCCTGGCCTACAAGTTCGCCGTCTCCGAGGAGAAGGCGTACATGGTCGGTGACGGCAACAAGAAGCCCCTGGGTGTGTTCACGGCGAGCAGCGCCGGCATCCCCACCTCCCGAGACGTGGAGATCGGTACCGGTGGCGCCATCCCCACCGCGGCGGGCAGCTTCACAGTCGCGGATCAGCTGATCGACGCGAAGTACGCGCTGAAGGCCGCCTACTGGCGGCGGGCCCGGTGGCTCTACCACCGCGACCTGGTCAAGACGATCCGCAAGCTGAAGACCACCGACGGGCAGTACATCTGGAAGGCCGGCCTGTCCGACCAGCCGGACACGATCCTCGAGGTCCCCTACGTGGTGTCGGAGTACGCCCCGAACACCATCACCGCCAACGGCTACGTCGGCATGATCGCCGACTTCAGCTTCTACCACATCGCCGACGCCCTGAACCTGGAGATCCAGCGCCTGGTGGAGCTGTACGCCGAGGCCAACCAGGTCGGGTTCATCGGCCGCCGCGAGGTCGACGGCATGCCGGTTCTGGCCGAGGCGTTCGTGCGCCTCAAGGTCAAGGCCTGATGCTGCCGTTCACGTCGCTGTCCCAGGCTACGACCGCCCCGGCGGTGGGCGTAGCCCGGGACCTCGAAGCCTCGCTCGGCAACCACACGATGCTCCTGACCGTGACCGGGTCACCGACGTCGTGGCAGGTCGCGCTGGAAGGTTCCCACGACGGACAAACGTGGTTCTTCCTGAACGCCGGCGGCAGCTCGTCCGGGCCCCTCGTTCACGCAACCCAGGTGGTCCGGCACATCCGGGCCAGACTCAGCTCCCTGACCGGCGGCGAATCACCATCGGTCAGCGCCACGATCGCCAGCGTTTAGGCGAGGAAGGAAAACGAGATCATGCGCAGTGACCTGAAGAACGACGTCGCCCTGGCGCAGTCGCTGAAGGCGACCAACCAGGCCGACCCGGCTGTCCCGGTCAACGGCAGCGGGGTGGACCTGGCCGGGTACGACGCGGCGGTGGTGTGCATCGACGCGGGCGCCATCACCGGCGCCGGAGCGTCGCTGACCTTCGAGGTGCAGCACTCCGACGACAACGCGGCGTTCACCGCTGTCCCGGCCGCCGACCTGGACGGTACGGCCCCGGTCGTGACGTCGGCGAACCACAACCAGGTCTTCAAGATCGGCTACCGGGGCATCAAGCGGTACCTGCGGGTGTCCATCACGGCGAAGGCCGGCACCACGCCGACGATGGCCTGCGCCGCGGCGGTCGTGCGCGGCAAGCCGCGCGTGCGCCCGGCGGCCTGACCGCCTGGCGGATCCACTACACAACGCTGACCGGAAGGCCCGGCCGATCACCGGCCGGGCCTTCCACGCGAAAGGGGAACACCGGTATGCGGATCACGATGAAGACCCTCTACGCCACCCCGGAGCGGTCGATCGCCGCCGGCGAGACCGCCGAGGTGCCGGACAAGGAGGCCAAGGATCTGATCGCCAAGGGCTACGCGGTGCCCGAGGGCGACGACGAGGCCGATGGGAAGGCGCCGGGCAAGGCGCCCGCCCGAGGCCGCGGCCGCGCGAAGCCGCCCGCGGGCGGCAAGAACGACGGCGGCACCGGCGATACGGACGGCCAGGGGGACGGCGACGGCCAGGGGGACGGCGACGGCCAGGGAGACGGCGGCGCTGGCGACAACGCCGGCGGCGGTAAGTAGCCATGGCGGTGCGGCTGCCCGCGGCCTCGCGTAACGCCGCCGTCGACGCCGTCTGTGGCCGGCTCAACGGCGGCACCGTCGAGATCCGCACCGGGGCGCAGCCGGCCACCGCCGCTGACGCCGCGACCGGGACGTTGCTGGCCACGTTCACCATCAACAACCCGGCGTTCGATGCCGCAGCGAACGGCGCAGCGGCGCTGGCGGTGACTCCGCAGCTCCAGGCGACGGGGGCGGCCGCCGGTGACGCGGGCTGGTGGCGTGCCAAGACGTCCGGCGGCGCCACGGTGATGGACGGGTCGTGCTCGGCGACGGGTGGCGGCGGTGACCTGACCCTGAACACCGTGGCGGTCAGCGTCGGGCTGGCGCTGCGGTTGACGGGCGGCACCGTGTCCATGCCCGCAGGCTGACCGGGCGAGCATCCTGGTGGCGGCCGTCGTCGTGGGTGCAGCCTCGGGTAACACCGGTGCCGGCACCGTCAGTACCCCGATCGCCACGGCGTTCCACGCTGACTGGCAGCCCGGCGACCGCGCGCTGCTGTTCGGGCACCCGTCCGGCGCGGCGCTGGCCCTGACCCCCTCGGCGGGCTGGTCGGCTCCGGCCGGCCCGTCGTGGCCGGTTTCCGAGGGCAGCAACTCGCGGCTCTACGCGTGGACGCGAGAACTTCAGAGCGGCGACGCTCCGCCGACCCTGACTCCGTCCGGCGCGATCACCTGCGCGTGGACGATGGTTGTGCTGCGCGGCGTCGGCGGCATCGCCCAGGTCGCAGTCAGCTCGGCGGCCGGCAGTCCGCTGACCTTGCCGACGCTGCCGGGCGTCGCCGCCGGCTCGGCGCTCGTGGCTGCCGCTCACTGCCGGGTCGCCTCCAGCACCATCCCGACCGTCATCACGCTGCCGGGCGCGTACACGAAGCCCGTCGACCACGCGACCAGCCGGCCCACGGCCAACGCGAACATCCGCGCGGCCGCCGGCCACCAGGTGGCCGCCGCGTCTGGCTCGTACGGCGGTGACCTGGTCACCTCGGATGTGACCGGGTCGATGCTGGCGCTGCTGGTCGAGCTGCCGGCCCTCGGCACCGACGCCGCGCTCACCGCGACGCTGCCCGCGCTCACCGGCCAGATCGCCGCGGCCGCCGCCGACGACGCCGCTTTCACCGCCGCGCTGCCCGCGCTGGGGGCGCGCTGGTGGGGGCAGGCCGGGTCGTCGTCGGGCGCCGCTGCCCGCATCGTCACGGACACCACGGGCGGGCGACTCACCACGGACTCTGCCGGGAGGTGGATGTGACCAGCCGCGATGTGGGCGACCGGATTGACCTGCGGCACCGGGTCCGCGACGCCGACGGTGCACTGACCGACGCGACCGTGACCGTCGTCGTGACCCGGCCCGACGGCACGCTGCTGTCTCCCGCCCCAGCCGCGTCCCGGGCCTCCCTCGGCGTGTACGACGCGTCGTTCCTGGCTGACTCGGCCGGGCAGTGGGCGTGGACGTGGACGGCGACGGGCCTCGTCGATGACGTCACGCACGGCAGTGTCGATGTCGGTGACCCGGCTCCGCCCACGTACATTCCGCTGTCCCTGCTCAAAGAGAGCTTGGGGATCACGCCCACCGACGCCACGCGGGACGTGCTGCTGGGGCAGAAGCTGGCCGCGGCGTGCCGCAGCATCGACGACCACTGTGGCCGCTTTTTCTACCGCGGCCGTACGGTCATCACCCGCAGCATGCCCACGGCGGGCCGGCTGCTCGACGACAACAACCCCGACGGGCTGCTGCTGCTGGTCGACGACATCGCCGACACCACCGGCCTGGTGGTACAGGTGCGCACCAGCCGCACCGGGGCCTGGACCACCTTCACCGACTTCGAGCCGGAGGAGCCGGTCCGTCCGGGGTGGCCCGTGACCGGGCTGCGCGGCAACTGGACCAGCCGCAGCCGGGTGCGGATCACCGCCCGGCCCGGGTGGCCGGCGGTGCCGGACACGGTCGCCGAGGCGGCGCTGCTCCAGGCGAGCCGGCTCAACAAGCGCAAGGACACCCCCGAGGGGGTGTTCGGGTCCGCCGACTGGGGCGGGGCCGTGCGCATGGCCCGCGTCGACCCGGACGTGGCCACCCTGCTCGTCCCGTTCACCCTGCGCTGAGGAGCCGCCACGTGAGCACAGACACCGATCCGATCCTGGCCGCGCTCGCTCGTCAGCGCGACGAGCACGCGGCCGCCGGACAGCTGGCCGAGGTGCACCGCGTCGACCAGCAGATCATCGCGGTGCAGACCCTGGCCCGGCTCGACGCCGACCGCGCCGCCGCCGAGCAGGCCGGCGCCGCGGACGCGGTCGCCGCGATCGACGCGCAGGGCCGGTTCTGGGCCCGCCAGGTCGACCTGGCGGCCCTCGCGGAGGCCGCGGCCGCCGGCGAGCACGGCGGGACAGACGCCCGCCGCCGTGCTCCGCTGGCCACCCCGCCCGCCGAGGAAGAGGAAAGCCCGCAGCTCCCGGGCGGCGCGGCGAAGCGCAAGGGCAGCTGACCGGTGGACTTCGCCGCGGTCTCTGAGCGCCTCGCGGACACCGGCAGGAAGGTGCCGGGGATCCTGCGCGCGGATCCGTTCGTGCCGGACTCGGTCGAGCCGCCGCACCTGTACGTGGGTGAGTGGGTCATCAACTACGACCAGAGCTTCGGCGGCCTGGTCGACGCCGAGGTGCTGGTGCGGCTGCTGGTCTCCCGCGCCGACGACCGCTCCGGCCAGGCCCGGCTCCAGCAGTTCATGCGTCCCGCCGGGCCGGCCAGCGTCAAGGCCGCGCTGGAGGCCGAGCCGACCCTCGGCGGGCAGATCCACGACCTGCACGTGCGCCGCTTCCAAGGGCACCGGCTCTACCGGGTCGGCGACGTCACCTTCTACGGCGGCGAGTGGCCGGTGCGGGTCATCGGGTTCGACAGCGGAGAGGGGTAGGCCGTGGCGGAGATCCTGAAGAACGTCCGGCTGTTCAACGGCGGCGTCGACCTGACCGGCCGCACGAACAAGGTGGAGCCGCAGGCCGAGGCCGAGGACCGCGACGTGACCACGTTCGGCTCCTACGACCCCGCCACGGACAAGATCTGGAAAGAGGTCATGGCCGGCACGAAGTCGGCGAAGCTGACCGCTTCCGGGTTCTGGGAGGCCGGCGACCCGTCGAAGGTCGACGACGCGCTGTGGGCCGCGCTCGGTGGCGTCGGCGCGTGGACGGCGTGCCCGCGCGGCGCCGCCGTCGGTGACACCGCCTACGTCATGGGCGCGATGCAGGGCCAGTATCAGCTGCTCGGCGGGCAGGGCGAGGTCGCCCCGTGGGCGGCGGCCTGGTCGTCGACGTCGCCGCTGGCGCGCGGGGTGCTGCTGCACCCGCCGGGCCTGGCCCGCACCGCGACCGGGACCGGCACGTCGGTGCTGCACGTGGCGGTGCCTGCCGGCGGTGAGCTGGTCGCCGCGCTGCACGTCCTGTCCGTCGCCGGCACTGGCTCGCCGTCCCTGGCGGTGAAGATCCAATCCGACGACGCGACCGGTTTCCCGTCCCCGACTGAGCGGGTCGCGTTCACCACCGCGACCGCGGTCGGTGGGGAGGCCCGCCGGGTGGCCGGCGCGAGCACCGACACGTACTACCGGGCCAGCTGGACGATCACCGGCACCGGCCCGTCGTTCCTGTTCGTCGTCTCGCTCGGCGTCTCGGCCTGAGCATCACCACCACGAAGGAGATACGCCATGCCGCTCATGGTGCTCAAGGCCGCGTACCTGGCCGTCAACGGTGTCGACCGCTCCGCCAACACCTCCAAGTGCGAGGTCACCGCGGAGGTCGAGGAGAAGGACGTGACCACGTTCGCGTCTCAGGGCTGGAAGGAGGTCCTCGGCGGCCTGGCCTCCGGCGGCGTCGCGGTCACCTTCAAGAACGACGTCGCCGCGTCGGCGCTCGACAGCGCGATGTGGGCGCTGTTCGGCCAGGTCGTGACCTTCGAGGCCCGGGCGACCAACGCGGTGGTGGGTACCTCGAACCCGAAGTACACCGGCAACATCCTGATCAAGAACTGGACGCCGATCTCCGGCTCGCCGGGCGACGTCAACGAGGCGTCGTACACGTTCCCGTCCTCCGGCCCGATCAGCCGGGCGACGGCCTGACGATGGACCACGTCGTCGTCGAGCCGGACAACCGGTCGTTCTCCCGGGTGGCCCGGGCGCTCGAGGACGAGGCCGGCGGCGAGGAATGGCGTGCCGAGCTGGCCGCCGAGCTGCACGCGGTGCTGGAGCCCGGGGTGGCCGCGGTGCGCGGCGCGCTGATGGGCATGGCCACCGGTGGCCTGGACGACGGCCACGAGCCGCTGCGCGCCGCGGTCGCCGCCGGCGTCGAGTCGCAGGTGCGCGTGGACGGTCGCCGCGCCGGCGTCCGGATCCGCGCCCGCAAGACCAACCTGCGGGGGTTCGCCAACGCGCCCAAGCGCCTCAACGCCAGGCGGGGGTGGCGCCACCCGGTGTTCGGCGACACCGAGACGTGGGTGACGCAGATCGGGGCGCCGGGCTGGTTCGACGACCCGCTGCGGCGCCTGCACGCCCGGTTGCGCTCGGCGGCCGCGCGGGCGCTGGACAACCGTGCACGACGAATCGCGAGGAGAGGCTGACCCATGTTCTTGGTGTACCGGCCGGAGGACGGCGAGGAGCAGCGGTGGGAGTACCGGCCCGGCCGGCTGCGGGTGATGGAGATGGAGGCCATCGAGAAGCACACCGGCCTGGCGTACGCGACGGACTTCAAGGCGCAGCTGCTCAAGGGGCAGACGGCGGCGCGGCGGGCGCTGCTGTGGACGATGCTGCGCCGCCAGCACCCGACGCTGAAGTACGCCGACGTGGACTTCTACGACGACGAGCTGCTGCTGGAGCGCACCAAGAGCGAGATCGAGGCCGAGATCGCGGAGGTGGAGAAGCTGCCCGACGGTGACCTGTCGCCCGAGGATCGGATGCTCACCCTGGCGGTGCTGCGGCAGCAGCTGGCCGACGCCCCGGACGACCCGGGAAAAGCCCTCTCGCCGAGCGACGCCACGCCTACGCCCTGAGCATCGCGTCGCTGCTGCACATCCCCCTGTCCGAGCAGGACCGGCTGACCGTCGACCAGTTCCTCGCCGCGTGCGAGCAGGTCGACCAGGCGCAAGCCGAGCTGGCCAAGCAGAAGTAGGGAGGTGCCCTGCCCGTGTCGGATACCAGCCTGGTGTTCAACACCGTCGGCCGCGACCGCGGCGTGTCCCAGCTGCTGACCCGCACGGCGGGGCAGGTGCGGGCGGCGAACCTCGCCTCGGCGGCGTCCACGGTCGCGCTCGGCGGGGCGATGGCGTCGGCCGGCGCGCACGCGGTGGCGCTCGCGTCGTCTGCGGTCGGCGCGGCCGGGGCGATCTGGCTGCTGCCGGCGGCGATCGCCGCGACGGCGTTGCAGGTGGCGGCGACCCGCACCGTCACCTTCGGCCTGGCCGATGCGTGGAAGGCGACTGGGCAGGCCGCCACGGGCGGCGGCGGGGCGGCGGCTGGCGCCGGCCGCCGGGTGGCGGCCGCGCAGCGGGAGGTGAAGACCGCCACCGAGGCGCTGGCCGACGCCCAACGGGCCGCCCTGGCCGCTCAGGAGGCCGTCACCCGCGCCCGGCAGGAGGAAGCGGAACGTCTCGACGATCTGTCGCGCAGCGTCCGGGAGGCCCATCTGGACGAGGGCGACGCGATCGCGGCGGTGGCCGACGCGGAGCGGGACCTGGTCCGGGCCCGGCAGGGCGGGGTGCCGGAGGACATCGCGAAGGCCGAACGGGCCTACGCGCGGGCGCAGCTGGCCGTGGAGCAGGTCAAGGACCGGGTCGAGGACCTGTCGGCCGAGCAGGAGGACGGCGCCCGCAAGGGCGTCGAGGGCTCGGACGCGGTGCAGGCCGCGCTGGAGCGCCAGCGTGACGCGCAGCGGCAGGTGGAGCAGGCCGCGCAGCGGCTCGCTGACGCGCAGGAGGCGGTGCGGGAGTCCAGCGCCGGCGCGGCGTCGGGCGGTATCGACCCGGCGGCGGAGGCGCTCGCGAGGCTGTCGCCGGCGGGCCGGGAAGTGATCCTGACCCTGCGGGCGCTCGCGCCGGCGTGGGCCGGCGCGGCCCGGGCCGGCCAGCAGGCGACCTTCCGCAACGTGGCCGGTGACCTGCGGGACCTGTCCGGCGTCTACCTGCCGCGGGTGACGACGTGGCTGGGGCGGATGGGCGGCAGCTTCAACGTGGCGATCCGGCAGTCGGCGGGGCTGCTGCGCACCAGTGCCGGTGTGCGCGACGTCGACCGGCTGCTCGACAACACGGCGAAGACCACCGACCGGCTGGCCCGGGCGGTGCGGCCGGTGGTCAACGGGCTGCTCCAGTGGGTGGCCGTCGGCTCCAATTTCCTGCCCGGGCTCGCCGGGAACGTCGGCACGATCGCGACTCGGTTCGAGCAGTGGTCGATCAACGCGCGCCGCTCCGGCGATGCCCAGCGGTGGATCTCCACCGGGCTGACGGCGCTGCGGCAGTTCGGTGCGCTGGCGTGGAACGTGGTGATGTCGGTCAAGGCGGTGCTCGGCGCCGGCGACAACGGCGGCGGCACCCTGGACGCGCTGGTGGCGGGGTCGGCGGCGATGCGGCAGTGGCTGGAGTCCGCCGAGGGGCAGGAACGCGTCGGGCAGGTCCTGTCCACGCTGCGGTCGATCCTGACCGGCCTCGGGCAGGTCATCCCGGTGGTCGCCGCGCACGGCGACGAGTTCAACGACGGCCTGAACCTCACCGGGCAGGTCGTGTCCTTCGCCGCCGGGCACCTGGACACCCTGGCCAAGTTGTTGCCGGTGATCGCCGCCGGCTACGTGATCTCGAAGACGGCGCAGACCGCGGCGAACATCGCCACGGTGGTGGCTCTGCCCATCCGGGTGGCTGAGGTGGCCGCGAACTGGGGCATGCGCGCGGCTCTCCAGGCGCAGACGCAGGCGCTGATCGCGAACACCGCGGTGCACCGCGGCGCCACGGCGGCGGCCGCGGCGGAGACGGCGGCGACCAACGGCGGGATCCTGGCCCGGGCCCGCGCCGTGGTGGGCATGGCCGCGCAGCGGGTGGCGATGGTGGCGACCCGGGCGGCGACGCTGACGTGGGCGGCCGCGCAGTGGGTGCTCAACGCGGCGATGACCGCCAACCCGGTGGGTCTGATCATCCTCGCGGTCATCGCGCTGATCGGGATCATCGTGCTGATCGCCACCAAGACGACGTGGTTCCAGACCGCGTGGAAGGTCGCCTGGGGTGCGATCAAGACGGCCGCCGCGGCGGTCGGCGACTGGTTCGTCAACACCCTGTGGAAGAAGTGGATCCTGGGCGCGTACAACGGGATCGTCTCCGGCGGCGCCCGGTTCCTGAACTGGTACCTGTCTCTGCCGGGGCGGCTTGGGCGCGGCCTGGCCAACGTCGGCCGGATCATCCTCGCGCCGTTCCGGTGGGGCTTCAACCAGATCGCCTCGTTCTGGAACCGTACCGTCGGCCGGCTGTCGTTCCGGGCTCCGTCGTGGATCCCGGGCGGCATCGGCGGGATGGGCTGGAGCATGCCGACCCTGCCGCTGCTGGCCCGCGGCGGCAACATCACCCGCGGCGGCGCGGCGATCGTCGGTGACGGCGGCGAGCCGGAGATCGTGGATCTGCCCACCGGCGCCCGGGTCACCCCGCTGTCGCAGGCCGGCGGCGCCGGGGGTGTGACCACGCTGCGGCTGGAATCGGACGGCACCCCGATGGCCGACTTCCTCGTGGAGATGCTGCGCGCCGCGGTGAAGGTGCGCGGCGGCAACGTGCAGGTCGTGCTCGGAAGGAGCAGCTGATGGCGTTCCCGACGACTCCCCTCGGTCTCACCACCGAGTTGCACCTCGGCCCGTCTCTCGGCTGGGTCGACGTCACTCCCGACGTGCGTGTCGGATCCGCCAGCTCCGGCGGCGGGGTGTCGATCAGCCGGGGCCGCCCGAACGAGGGCAGCGAGGTCGAGGTGGCCCGCTGCGGCCTGGTCCTGAACCACCGCGACGGCAAGTACTCGGGCCGGAACCCGGCCAGCCCGTACTACGGGCTGCTGGGCCGCAACACCCCGATCCGGGTCCGTGTCGCCGAAGCCGGCCCGGGCGGGGCGCTGGCTGTCGACGGGCGGCGCGGCGCCGGCGCTGCCGCTCAGGGCGCCGCCGTCACCGGCCCGCACACCTCACTCAACGGCACCGGTGATCTGGACGTGCGGGTGTGGCTGCGGCTGCCGCAGTGGACCGACCACACCCGTGCCTTCATCGCCGGGAAAGACGACGCCTGGGCATTCGCGATCGGCGACGCCGGGAACCTGGAGTTCTACTGGGTCAACGGGTCCAGCGTGCTGACCGGAAGCAACTCCGGGCAGTTCCGGCCGGCGCCGCTGCCGGACGGGTCGCTGGCGTTGCGGGTGACCCTGACCGTGGCGACCGGCGTGCGGACGTTCTACACCGCCCCCACGATCGCCGGGCCGTGGACGCAGCTGAGCCAGGGCACGTTCGGCGCCACCAGCGTCAAGGCCGGGCCGTACGGCGTCGAGGTCGGCCGGGTGTCGTCGTTCGGCGCGTGGGGCATGAACGGCGAGCTGTACGGCTTCGAGCTGCGCCACAGCGGCGTCCTGGTCGCCGCCCCGGACTTCACCACCCTGCGAGCCGGGGACACCCAGCTCGTTGACGCTCAGGGCCGCACGTGGACCTGGTCCGGTGGGGCCATCCCCATCGACCGCGGCGCCCGCTTCCACGGCGAGGTGAGCGCGTGGCCGCCCCGCTGGGACATCTCCGGCAAGGACCGCTGGGTGCCCGTCGAGGCGGCCGGCGTGACCCGCCGCATGTCGCAGGGCAACAGCCCGGTCATCTCGCCGATGCGGCGGACGCTGACCGCAGCCAATCCGGCCGCGTACCTGCCGCTGGAGGACGGCGAGAACGCGACCCGGCCGACCAGCGCCGCCGCCGGCATCGGCGCGGGCAGCTCCAACAAGGTCACCTTCGGAGTCACGAGCGGACGGCTCGGCGGCACCGTCGCTGCGGCCCAGATGACCGACTTCACGTCGTTCATCAGCTCGCCCGTCGTCGCCCGGCCCGGGTCGTCGACCTGGTCGCTGATGCTGTTCATGAAGCTGCCGTCGCAGCCCAGCGGCGGCGACGTCACCTACCTGCGGCTGCACACGAGCGGCGGCACCGTCGCCCGGTGGGATTTGCAGGCGTCCTCGGGCGGCTTCCGGTTCGTCGGGTACAGCCGCACGGGCGCGGTCGTCGACGACGAGGGCATCCTCAACGGCGGGGTGCTGCTGACGAGCTGGTTGCTGATGTACGTCGAGTTTTCCCAGGTCGGCGGGAACGTGTCCTGGCGGCCGTACTGGACGAACGCCGGCAACAGCTTCTACGCGTCGCCCGGCTCGCCGTTCACCTACGCGGGCGCGTTCGGGTATCCGACCAAGGTTGAGGTCGTCGGCTCTGCCTATCTTCAGGACGGCCTGGTCTCCCACCTGGCCGTCGCCGACCAGCGGCTGTTCCTCGCCGAAAACCTGGCCCAGGTGTCCACCGGCTACGCGGGCGAGACCGCCGGTAACCGGATCATCCGCCTCGCCGCGGAGGAAGGCGTCCCCGTGACCGTGTGGGGCTACCCGCACGACACGGAGGTCATGGGGCCGCAGCCCATCGCGCCGCTGCTCGACGTGCTGAGGGATGCGGCCAAGGCCGACGGCGGCATCCTCACCGACGCCCGCAGCCACCTGGGCCTCACCTACCGGACCCGGGCGAGCCTCTACAACCAGCCGGCGGTGCCGCTCGACTACGCTGCCGGGCACATCAGCCCGCCGTTCGACCCGGTCGACGACGACGACGCGACCCGCAACGACATCACGGTCAGCCGCCCCGACGGCGGATCCGCGCGGGCCGTGCAGACCACCGGGCCGCTGTCCACCGCGAACCCGCCCGCCGGGGTCGGCACCTACGACACGTCGGACACCGTCAACGTCGCCACCGACGACCAGCTCCCCGACCAGGCTGGCTGGCGGCTGTGGCTCGGCACCGTCGACGAGGCCCGCTATCCGCGCATCCGGGTAGACCTCGCCGCGCAGGCGCTGGCATCCGATCCGGCTCTGACGCAGGCGGTGGCGCGGGTCGACGCCGGCGACGCCCTGTCGCTGACGACCCTCCCGCCGTGGCTGCCGCCCGGTCCGGTCAAGGTGCTGGCGCAGGGGTACGCCGAGCACCTCGACGTCTACGACTGGACGATCACCTACAACGCGTCTCCCGGCTCGCCGTGGGACGTGGCGGTGGTCGACGGCGCGGCCCGCGTCCCGGCCGACGGCAGCACCACCCTCGGCCTCCCGGCCGGGAACATGTCGATGCTGCTCGCGTCCACCGACGAGAACGGCCCGTGGACCGAGGACGCCGCCGATTTCCCGCTGAGCCTGCGGGTCGGCGCCGAACAGGTCGCCGCCTCGGCGATCGGCCCCGCCGCGGCGGACACGTTCACCCGCACCGTGTCGAACGGCTGGGGCGCGGCTGACACCGGGCAGGCGTGGACCGTGTCCGGCGGCGCGACGTCGGACTACAGCACCAGCGGCACCGTCGGCCGGATCTCCAACGGCACCGTCAACGTGCTCCGGTACGCCCTGGTCGACCTCGGCACCACCGACCCGACGCTGCTGGTGGAGATCACGAACCCGCTCGCCGGGCCGACCGGCGCGCCGGTGACGCACTGGGTGCTGTTCCGGGCGGCGGACACCAGCAACTACTACTGCGCGCGGCTGGACATCAAGGTCGGCGGCGGCGTCGACCTGGTCCTGCTGAAGCGTGTCGGCGGTGCCCTGTCCGGCAGCCTCGCGTCGGCGGCCGGCATCGGCACCCACGCGGCCGGCGCGACGTGGCGGGTGGCCGTGTTCGCCCGTGGCTCGCTGCTGCGCGCGAAGGCGTGGCGGACGACCGTCGCGGAACCGGGCTGGCAGGTCGAGGCGACCGACGGCGATCTGACGTCGGGCACCCTCGGCGGCCTGGCGACCCGCCTGGAGTCCGGCAACACCAACACGCTCCCGGTCGTGGTGTCGGTGGACAACGTCCGGCTGATCAGCCCGCAGCGGGTGACCCTGTCCGCCCGCGCCGTCAACGGCGTGACCCGGACCTGGCCCGCCGGCACCGAAGTCGACGTGTGGCAGCCCGCGGTGCTGTCGCTGTGAGAGAGGGGACCTGACGTGCCCATCACCGTGCGGTCGGGCATGCGGTTGACCCCGGCCCGGCTCAACGACCCTGCCCGCGGCCAAGCGTTCTCGCCGACGGCGCAGACGGGTGTCTCAGCGGAGGCAGTGTCCCTAACCGTCACGAACATGGTCTTCAAAGGCGGGTGGGCGTACCGGGCATACCTGAGGGGCCTGCTCTACGCGTCCGCCGCCGGCGTGCTTGCCCACTTCCGGCTGCGGCAGACCGGGCTGAGCGGCACCGACTACGGCGAATACGGCCGCGTCGAGGCGAAGGGGTCAACGGTCGGCACCTCGGTGATGGTGTCCGGCACCGTCGTGCTGACCCGCTCCGCGGCCTCCGACCTGACCACCGACGTGGCGCTGACGGTCGCGGCGTCCACCGGCACGGTCAACGTGCACGCCTCGGCGGCCTCGCCCCGATACCTGTCCATCGAACCGATCGGCCCGGCGTCGGAGTACCTCGGGCTGGGAGTGGATGTCTGATGACGCTGATCGGCTGGTGCCCGGGCGGCCGGAAGGTCGCCGACATGCTGGATACTTACCGGGGCACCGGGGTAGCCCGGATCTTCGTCGGCCGGGGCGATCCGCTGCCGGCGTGGGACAGTCTGGTACTTGGGCCGCTGGTCGCCGCCAGCGTGCCCGTGCACCTGTCGTACAAGACCAACCCGGTGCCGGACGTCGTGGCCTGGTCCAGGCGGAAGCCGCCCGGACTCCGGCTGTTCCTCACCGAGGACCACGAACCGGAGCAGGGCCCTGAGTCCGGCGACCCGACCCTCGACGAGTTCCACGCCGCCTGGGGCACGCTGGTGCCGGCGTTCGACGCCCACCCGATGCGGGACGAGATCTGGCTCGGGCCGGTGTTCACGCGCTACTGGTGGCAGAAAGTGGCCGGTGACCGCCGGTGGCTGCCGAAGGTGCCGGTGGATTTCGTGGGCTGGGACGTCTACTCCGACGTCGGCTACCGCACCCCCGACGACCTGCTCACCATCCCCCGCGCGGTGGCCGCCGAGACCGGCGTGCCGTACCTGGTTGCTGAGTTGGGCGCGAAAGCCGGCCCGGGCCGGGCGGCATGGATGCGCGCGATGGTCGAGGCCATCGCGGCGGACGGCGCGCTGACCTGCTGCTGGTTCCACAAGGACGAGTGGGACCTGAGCAGCAGCCCAGACCGGACGACCTGGCAGACGATCATCCTGGAGGAGGCGCCGGTGACTACCACCGCTCCGAAGAACCTGCTCGACGCCCGCCGGCTGCTGCTGAACCACCTCGACATCCACCCCGGCAAGGTCGTTGCGGCCGACCTGGACCCGGCGGAGGTCGGCATCGTCGGCGACCCGGCCCACCGCGGCGGCTACCACTGCGGCTCCGACCGGGTCGTCCCCCGGGACTACTCGGTGATCGAGTCGGCCCGGGACCGGGCCGGCCTGGCGAAGTGGGCGTGCGCGCTCGACGTCGGCGAGTTCTCGGTCCGCTCCGGCGGCACGACCCACAACCTGCGGACCTTCTCGGCCTGGCTGGTCGCGCAGTGCAAGGCCGGGACCGCCGACACCCGGGACATCCGCGAGGTCATCTACTCGACCGACGGCAAGACCGTCCGCCGGTGGGACCGTCTCGGGAAGCGCACCACCGGCGACAGCAGCCACCGGTGGCACACGCACATCTCCTACTTCCGGGACGCCATCAAGGCGGGCCGGGACCAGACCGCGCTGATGCGCCGCTACCTGACGCACATCGGCCTCATCAAGCCGCCGGCACCGCCGCCGGCCCCGACCCCCGTGGAGGACGACATGGAGCAGACCGACAAGCTGACCGGCCGCACCGACAACGCGAACCGCACCGTCGGCGCGGTGCTCGCCGATTTGGCGAACCTGCGTAACTGGCTCCTGTCGCCGGTGGGCGCGCAGGACGGCTACACCGCGCCCGCTCCCGGGTCGCCGCTGGCGCTGCTGCTCTCGATGGCGGCCGGCTTCCCGGCGGCCACCGACGGGATCCGCGAGCGCCTCGACCAGGTCGCCGCCGAGGTGGCGGACAAGGTCCTCGCCGGGCTGCCCGACGGCGACACCGGCCCGGTCAGCCGGGCGGAGCTGGTCGCCGCGATCCGCGAGGTCCTCGCCGGTCTCGCCGTCCCGGCGTCGTGACGTTGCAGACGTGGGCCGCCGCCGGGGTCATCCTCGGCGTCGTGCTCACCGCGCTGACGCTCGCCGCGGTGATAGGTCGGCCGCTGCGCCGGCTGGCCCGGCAGAACGACGAGTTCCGGGAGGACTGGTACGGGGTGCCGGCTCGGCCCGGGCGTGCCGCGGTACCGGGTGTGCCGGAGCGCCTGGCGCTGATCGAAAAGGAGCTCAAGCCGAACTCCGGGTCGACGCTGCGCGATGCGATCGGTCGCGTGGAGACCCGGCTGGAAGACCACATCCGATCCCACGGAGGAGCATGATGGACCGCCGTCCCCGCCCTGTCCTGATCATCACGATGACGCTGGCCGCTCTCACTGCCGTGACCGGGTTCGCCGGCCTGGCCGATCTGCTACCCGCCACGGCCATCCTGTGGCTGCTGCTCGTCCAGGCCGTCGCGGTCGCCGTCGCCGGCGTGTACCTCCAGTCGGTGGTGACGCCGCTGGCGGACCCGCGTGACGACGCTGGCCGTCGGCTGGCTGCGGTCCGGCCCGGCGACCGGCGCGAGCTCAGCGACTGAACCTGCTCGAAGACGAAGCGCCCCCGCTCGGCTGCGGCCGGGTGGGGGCGCTTTCGTGTGTCCGGTCCCCCGGAGAAGTTGACCTTGCAAGAGGGCGGCGGAGGACCGGCTGGGGCCCGGTTTCCCGGGCCCCTCCCTTGCTCAGCTGATCGGGTCGTAGCCGAGGCGGGCCACCACCTGCTCGTACCGGCGGACCGTGTTCCGGTAGCCCATCCCGTCTGGGGTCATCGTCTTGAGCTGGTTGGCCAGGCGGCGGGCCTCGGCGAGGTCGCGGGCGTCGGCGTCGGTGGCGCTGGCCTGGATCGTGGTCTGCATCTCGGTCTCCCTCTCGCTCTCTGTACCTAAATTCTACAGTGCCCTAGCATTCCGCGCAATAGGGTGGCCTAGAATTTCCCGGCGGGGGCGACCCGCACCCTCGCCCGCCGCCGGCCCGCCGATTGCTCAGTAGAGGTAGCCCCAGGCGCGCTCCGCTGCCGCCTTGCAGGCCGGGTGGGCGACCTCGCCGGTCTCGGCGCAGATCGCGTGGACCTCGCCGGGGGCGATCTGGCCCAGACAGCCGGTGCACTGGCTGGCGGTCTCGCAGTCGGGGCAGGCGTGGCTGGCCTTGTGCGCCTCGGCGTCGCAGAACTTCTTGCTGCTGTGCCAGGTGAAGCTCGCCATCTCGGTGCCCCTCTCGCTGTCTGTGCCTAAATTCTATAGCGCCCTAGCATTATCCGCAATAGGGTAGTGTAGAATTTTGGCATGGACACGCTTCGCGCTCTGGCCGACCAGCTCGCCGCCGCGTCGGCGGCCGCCGACCCTCTGGACCGCTACCAGGATCTTCACGCTCTCGCCCCGGCGCTGAAGGCTGCGCTCGCCGCTGAGATGGACGCGGCCATCGCCGAGGCCCGCGACGCGCTGCCCGAGGACCAGGTCGCCGACCGCGCCGGCGTGACGGTTCACGAGGTGCGTCGTCGGGTCACCGCGCACCGCAAGCGCACGGGTCCGCCTCGGCGGCCCGGGCGCCCGGGGAAGTCGGCCGAGTAGCGCGCGTACGCGAAGCGCCCCGCCTGGCTGCGGCCGGGCGGGGCGCTCTGCTGCTGTCGGGTCTCGTCACCGTGCGTTGGGTGGCGCATACTGTGGGGCGTGACTACCACTGGCTGGCGGCTGAACCCGCCCGAGTCCTACCGCCGCGCCACTGTGCGGCAGCGGATCCGGCTCGCCCTGGCCCGGTTCGCCCGCGCCATCACCGCGAGGTCGTGAGCTTGCACTGCACAGTCCCGGCCGCCCGGTCCCGGACCCGGGTGGTGCCGTCGGTGATCTCGCAGGACAGCGGGTCCGTGCGGTGCCCGGTGGCCGTGATCGTGATGGTGATCCGCAGCCCGGAGGTGTAGTCGAGGGTCTGCCGGTACGCGCCGCCGGCGACCGACTTGCGGGTGTAGTCGCCCCGGTCGTCGCCGGCCTTCGCCGCGCGGACCACGACGGAGTATGGGCCGTCGCCGCTGGCGTTGATGACGGCGGTCATCTTCCGCTTCGGGTCGACCTGCCGGTCGGCGGGGTCGCGGTCGCTGCGGGTGCCCTCGCCGTCGCAGGCGAGTCCGACGACGAGCAGGGCGACGGCGGCCGCGACCTTGACGGCGCGGCGGGGGTGACGAGAATCGAGCATGATGATCAGGCCTCCTTGGTGGTCTGGTCGAGGCCCCGGCCGGCGCTGCGATCGCCGCGTCCGGGGCCGCCCCTGTGCGGGGGCGGGCTGGTGGGCGTCCGCCGGGGCGGTACGCGGGTGGCCGGCGGCCGCGGCTGTCCGCTGGCGGGCCGGGCGGCGCGCCGGGTGGCCGGGCTGGACAGGACCTCCACGCCGGCGGTGACGTCGATGTAGAGCTCGCGCTTGGCGGTGGCGTCACCCGCCGCGTTGAGGACGTAGCCGGTCACCCAGGCGCTGCCCTCGTAGGTCGGGCGGGGGTCGACGGAGACGACCCGGATGGTGAGCGCGCGGTCGCCGCCGTACTGGACGCCGGCGGCGCGGCCGATGCGCAGCACGGTGCCCGCGGTCCAGGTCTTGGCTACTGGGTCCACGAGATGAACCGCTCGTTCAGCTCGTGCGCCGGGGTGGCGGTCAGTTTGGCCGCGGCAGCGAAGAGCAGCTGCCCGACGTAGATGGCGAGATCGGCGCGGTCCGGGCCGTACGCCTCGGCCAGGATGGTGCGCGCCGGCGAGCATGGCCAGGCGGCGCCGCCGCAGGCCGGGCAGGTCCAGGCGGGCTGCTCGGGTACGTGGGCGCCGCCGAGCAGCTGGGGCAGGGCTTCGAGGCTGCGGGCGATGGTGCGCGGACTCATCAGGTCGCGGTCCGCCTGGGCGCGGTGGCGGCGGGCGAGCCATTCCGTCATCGTGCGCCTCCCCTCGGTCATGATTTGCGTACGCAAAACGCTGTGCTACCGAGTGTGAGGAGGATCTGCTGGCCCGTCAAGGATTTGCGTACGCATACTGGTGGCGTGATCGGACGAAGGGAGGATCCATGACCGGGTATCGGGAGATCGCCGCGCAGCTGCGCGCGGCGATCGAGTCCGGGCAGTACCCGCCGGGCAGCCAGCTGCCGACCGAGCACGACCTGGCCGCGCAGCACGGGGTGTCCCGGGAGACGGTGCGCCGCGCCCTGGCCACGCTGAAGGCGGCCGGCTTGCTGACGTCGGCCACCAAGCAGGGCACGACGGTGGCGCGGCCACCGGTGCGGCTGGAGCTGGCGCACTACGCCGGGTCCGCCGACCCGGCGCGGCCGGGCCGGGAGCTGGGCCCGTGGGAGACCGCGTGCGCCGAGCAGGGCGTGGCCGGCCGCGCGGAGGTGGTCGACGTCGCGGTGGTGCCGGCGTCGCCGGCGGTAGCCGCTCGGTTCGGGGCCGCGGCCGGGACGCCGCTGGTCCGGCGGACCCGGCGGATGTACGCTGGTGACGACCTGGCCCAGCTCCAGGAGTCGTACGTGCTCGAGGAAATCGCGGCGGGTACGCCGCTGGCCGGTGAGGGCAAGCTCGTCGGCGGTCTGTACGCGGCGATGGCAGCCGTTGGCGTTGACCTGGCCGACGCCACCGAGGAGGTCGCGGCACGGCTGCCCACGGCGGCCGAGCAGGACGCGCTCGGGCTGCCGGACGCGGCATGGGTGCTGGAGACCTGGCGGGCGACCCGCGACCGGGACGGCCACGTCGTCGAGGTGCTGCACAGCGTCTCGGACGCGCGTCGGGTGGCGCGCGTGTACGGAGCGCTGCCCATCGGCTGATCCGCGCGCTGATCCGACCCCCCTCTGCCGGCCCCGTGTGGCCGGCTTACTCATGCTCACGTGCCCACGTGTGGACGTGAGGATGACGCGCCATAGCGTGACCGTCCATGATCGACCCTGCGTCGGGTGTGCCCGCGTGGCGCCAGCTCGCCGACGATCTGCGGCGGCGGGTCGTCACCGGCGAGTGGCGGCCGGGCACGCGCCTGCCGTCGGAGACCCGACTCATGCAGGAGACCGGCGCCGGCCGGACCACCGTCCGCCGGGCGATCGCCGCGCTCCGCGCCGAGGGCGTGGTGGAGGTGCTGCACGGCTGGGGCACTCGCGTGCCGGAGCGGCGGGAGCCCGAGAGCGTTCAGGCGGGACCGGGCTCGGTGATCACGACCCGGATGCCGACGCCACAGGAACGCGCGACGTTCCGGGTGCCCGACGGCGTGCCGATGCTCGTGGTGACCGGCCCTGACGGGCTGGCGGACGCTTATCCGGGTGACCGCGTCCGGGTCGAGGTGCAGTGGCCATAGCACCCCCGGCTTCCGATATAGGCTCTTTACGCGATTTTGCAAGTCTCGCCACAAAGAATTGATGAGGCGACAAGCTGCATTGATGGGCACCTTAGTGATCGCTCACGCTCGGTGCATGGTGCTGGGATGCTGACAAGCTGTCAGCTACAGATCGTGTCCCCGGTAGCATCGATACCCGGCGCTGTCCAGACCCCCGTAGGGCCGACAGCCGCCGCTCATCTGATCGGGGGTACCGCGCTCCGGCAGGCCGGGTGTTTGATCAGTCTCCTTAACTCTTCATTAAGCAAAATTTTGCGTGGGGGAAATGAGGGGATCCTGGATGCCGATCAAGGGATTAGTCGCCGGCGTTCTGGTCGCGTGGATGCTGGTGGCGACCGTGGGAGCGCGATACCTCAGCGACCGCGCTTTTGTGCTCGCCGTCAGCGCCGTAATGGTGGTCACGCTTCAGGTGGCCCAGCGGCCGGCGGTGCTGCTGGAGGTGCTGCGCCTGGGCGAGTGGATCGGGTGGCGCCGCGCGCAGGCGTCTCGTCGTAGCCTCGTGGACTCTCCGACCGTTGACCTGAGTCAGTACCGTCAGCAGCGGCAGCAAGATCGACGGGTACACCACGGGTACAACTGAGGCCGGTAAACAAGGGTAGAACCGAGTAAAGTCCGGTAGGTGAAAGTCCAGCTCAGACCGCAGATCACGCGGTGAGTCGAGGCCATGAAGAGGCGGGTCGCCGGCACGGGACCTGCCGGCGACCCGCGGCGGCCCGGGCATCGGGAACGGGGGACCCGACGGCTCCGGTGCCGCGTCCGACCAACGGTACGCCGGGAATCGACGATGCGCCGCCCCGCCCCGGCGCGTATGCCCCGGTGACCCGTCACTCGCGGGCGGGCCGCCTCGTTTCACATCTACGGCCTGCCGGTGTCGGCTGTCACCGTGCGGTGGGGCCGGTGGTGGTGACGCCGGGCACGGCGTCAGGCTCGATCCGGTCGAACGGAGAACTCCGGCGAGGTGGCGGTCGTGGCCGAACTCATCTCTGACGTCGCGTCGCCCATGTGGGCGTACGCGCTGCTGCTGATCCTGCTGATCGCCGACGCCTTCGTCCCGGTGGTGCCGACCCAGCTCGTCATGATCACCAGTGGGGCGCTGACGGTGTACGGCGGGCTCAGCCTGCCGCTCACCATCGCGGTCGGCGCTGCCGGTGTGTTCATCGGTGACCTGGCCTGCTACCTGATCGGCCGCAGTACGCCGACCCGCCGCGCGGCACGCGCCACGCCACCCGGACGGGCACGCCGCGCCGTCACCCGGGTCACCCGTGGGCTGCGCGAACCGGGGCCAATGGTGATCCTGCTCTGCCGTTTCGTACCAGGCGGCCGGATGGCGGCCTGCTTCTCGGCCGGGCGCAGCCGCTACCCGTACCGCCTGTTCCTGCCGTACGAGGCGGCGGCGGCGCTCGCCTGGTCCAGCTACGGCACGCTCGTCGGTCACCTGGGCGGTACGGCGCTGACCCACTCGGCGTGGCGGCTGCTGCTGATCGGTGGGGTGGCCGCTGCGGGGTTCGCGCTGGCCGGGTGGGCGATGACCTGGATCAGCAGCACCCGGCAGACCCGCGCCGAGGCCACCGCCGACTCCGCCGGCAGCTGACCCCCGAGCACCTGATCGACGTAAAGGAAGCACAGGCCATGAGCGACGCGGCGAGATGGCACGACGTCAAGGCCAGGGCCCGGCGAATCGATCCTTCGTGGGACGACGCCGAGCGCGCGGCTCGGCGCAGACATCTCAGGGAGCAGATGCTGGCATCGATCGCCGCCGCGCAACCGGCGGGAGACCGGGCGGACGATCCACCTCGACCCGACCTCACCTGACGCGGTTCTCGGGGGGCCGGTAGGGGACGACCCGGGGAGTGAAGTGGGTGGTGGTCCCGGATCCGTCTGGGGCGGTTCCGGCGACAGGCTGGCCGTATGCCTGGAACGCGGAGCAGCGGCCTGCTGGCCCTCGGCGGGATCGTCCTGGCGGCGGTGCTCGCGATGGTCGGTCATCTCGAGGTGAGCGACGACCTGGATCCCTGGTCGCTGACCGTCAGCGACTTCGCCGTCTCCGACCGGGGCGGCGTCATCGACACCGCGATGGCGGTGCTCGCAGCGGCCAGCCTGGTCCTGCTGCCGTCGCTGCGCCGGGCCGGTGCGGGCCGCGTGCCGCTCGCGCTGCTGACCGCCTGGTCGGCCGGGCTGCTGGCCGCCGCCGTGGTGCCCACGAACGAGCCGGGCACGCCCATGGACACCGCCGCGTACGTGCACCGGTACGCCTCGGTGCTGTCGTTCCTGGCCCTGCCGGTCGCCGGCTGGCTGCTCGCCCGTCACCCGGTCGCCGGAGCCGCCGCCTGGCTGCGCGGACTGACCGTGGCCAGCCTGGTGCTGGCGGGCGCGATGATCTGGTCCGCCTACCCGGGCGACCGCGCGCTGCTCGGCCTGATCGAGCGCCTCCTCATCCTCACCGAGACAGCCGTCATAACCACCCTGGCCCTGCACGCCACCCTGAACCCCAGGACCAGCGCCGTCGATCATGCAGTTGCGACCCCGCACGGACCGGGCATACCGGTCGGATCGGGGGCCACAACTCCATGATCGACGAATGCCCGCGAACGGCTGCTACTCCAGCTCGTGGAGCATGAGCTGGCGGGCGGCCTCGGTGATGGAGCCGGACAGGCTCGGGTAGATGGTGATGGTGTGGGCCAGCTCGTTGACGGTGAGGTTGTTCTCCACCGCCATCGTGATCGGCAGGATCAGCTCGCTGGCCTTCGGCGCCACCACCACGCCGCCGATCACCTGGCCGCTCGCCGGCCGGCAGAACAGCTTGACGAAGCCGTCGGCCAGGTCGTCCATCTTCGCCCGGGCGTTGCCGGACAGCGGCAGCATCACCTGGCGGGCCGGGGTCTTGCCGGCGTCCACCTCGTCCTGCGAGACGCCGACGGTGGCCAGCTCCGGGTCGGTGAAGACGTTCGCCGCGACGGTGCGCAGCCGCAGCGGCCGGACCGCCTCGCCCAGCGCGTGCCACATGGCGATGCGGCCCTGCATGGCCGCGACGCTCGCGAGCGGCAGCACGCCGGTGCAGTCACCCGCCGCGTAGATGCCCGGCACGTTGGTACGCGAGACCCGGTCCACCGTTACGTAACCGCCCCGGGCCAGTTCCACGCCGTACTCGGCCAGGCCCAGGTCGGCGGTGTTCGGGATCGAGCCGACAGCGATCAGCGCGTGCGAGCCGGTGACCTGGCGGCCGTCGGAGAGCACCACCTCCACCCCGTCGCCGACACGGCGGACCGCCTCGGCGCGGGAGTTGTTCAGGATGCTCATGCCCCGGTTGCGGAACACCCGCTCGATCGCCGACGCGGCGTCGGCGTCCTCGTGCGGCATGACCCGGTCCCGGCTGGACACGAGCGTGACCTTGACACCCATGGCGAGGTACGCGCTGGCGAACTCGGCACCGGTCACACCGGAACCGACCACGATCAGGTGCTCGGGCAGCTCGGGCAGGTCGTACACCTGGCGCCAGGTCAGGATGCGCTCGCCGTCCGGTACGGCGGTGGGCAACTGGCGGGGGGTCGCGCCGGTCGCGACGAGCACCGTCGACGCGGCGATGGAGTATTCGGCGCCGCCGTCGGCCGGGGTGACGATCACCCGGTGGGTGTGGCCGAGCGTGTCCTCGCCGAGCCGGGCGGTGCCGGCGACGAACTCGACGCCGGCCTTGACGAGCTTGGTGTGGATGTCGGCGGACTGGGCCAGCGCGAGCCGCTTGACCCGCTCGTGCACCGCCCGCGCGTCGACGGTGACCGCCTCCAGGCCGTCGGAGTGCACCCCGAACTCCTCGGTGTCCCGGTAGCCGGTGACCACCTCGGAGCTGGCGATGAACGTCTTGGAGGGCACGCAGTCGGAGAGCACGCAGGCGCCGCCGGCGCCCTCCGCCTCGACCACTGTGACATCGGCGTCCAGCTGTGCGGCGACCAGAGCCGCCTCGTACCCGGCCGGCCCGCCGCCGATGATCACGATCTGGCTCACAGAGCCATCCCTTCGTCGAAGCTCACAGTGACTTTCTTCTCCCCGTCCCGTCCGACACGCACTGTCGTATTCTCCCCCACCCGTCGGCCGGGCTATCGTCGTCGCCGTGCGTCTCTACGCTGCTTACGGCTCGAACCTGGACCCCGCCCGCATGCGCGCCTACTGCCCGCATTCGCCGATGGTGGGCACCGGCTGGCTTGAGGGGTGGCGGCTCACCTTCGCCGGCGAGGACGTCATCGGGTGGGAGGGCTCGGTCAGCACCGTGGTCGAGTCCCCCGGTGACCGGGTGTTCGTGGCGCTCTACGACATCCACCCGTACGACGCCGCGCAGCTCGACGAGATCGAGGGCGTGACGGCCGAGACGTACCGCAGGCTGACCGTCCGCGTCTCGACGCTCGACGGCGACGTGACCGCATGGGTCTACGTGTTCGACGGGTACGAGGGCGGGCTGCCCACGGCGTGGTACCTCTCGGAGATCGCGAACGCCGCGGAGAAGGCGGGCGCGCCGGACGACTACGTCACCGAGCTGCGGTCCCGCCCCACCGGCACCGCGTCCGCGTAGCGCGTCTCCCACACCGACAGTCTGCGCCGCGCGGCCCTACGGGCGCTCGGCGACCCCGGTACGCGGGTGCCGGGTCACACCCGCGAGGCGGGCACACTCCGCTCGTACATGTCGGTCCAGCGCTCCTCCACCAGCCCGACGGAGCGGTAGAGCGTGACCGGCGCGGTCGGGTTGGCCAGGTCGACGCCCAGCCCGGCCCCGGCGCGGCCCTTCGCCGCGTAGACCGCGAAGGCCCGGCGCAGCAGCGCCGCACCCACCCCGCGACGCCGGTACGCGGGCAGCACCGACAGCGTCCGCACCCACCCGAGGTCCTGGTCGAGCGCCTGGTCGGAGGACTGGAGCGCACCGGCCGGCTCGCCGTCGACCTCGGCCAGGAACCACTCGTCCCAGACCTTGCCGTACGACGGCAGCAGCTCCCGCCACTGCTCGAAGTCGAGCGGGTCGTGGTCCGGGGTGTCCCGGAACGCGGTGTCGTAGATCCGGTGGAACAGCCGCAGGTCGCTCTCGTCGTCGGCGCGCAGCGACCGCACCGTCACCCCGGGCGGGGGCGCCGGCTCGGCGGGCAGGTCGGCGAACGAGCGACTCATCCGGATGTAGCGCTTGATCCGGGTGAACCCGGCCTCGGTCAGCTCACCGGCCCAGCGGGTCTCCGGCGCGTACACCCCGGTGCGCGCGGTCAGCGCGGGCAGGCCGCGCTCGGCGGCCCGCTCGGCGACGCGCTCCAGCAGCCGGGCAAGCAGCGGCGCGCGCAGGTCGGCGCCGCGGTCGGGGTCGACGAGGACGTCCACCCACTCCCGGCCCACGCCGCTCGGGTTGGCCAGGATCGACCAGGCCACCGCCGTACCGTCCGGGTCGGTGACCAGCCAGGAGTCCCGGTCCGGGTCGACGAACGGCGCGGTCAGCGCGGACCGCACGTCCTCGTCGTCGAAGTCCGGGTAGCCCACGGCGAAGGTGTCGGAGGCGTGCACCACCGCGAGGATCGCGGGCACGTCGTCGAGGGTCGGGCGGCGGGCCGACCAGCCGGCGGGGAGCGTCACGGGCCAGATCCTGGCAGCCGGACCGGCCGGATCGCCTCCCATTTATCCGCCGCGGGCGCGTAGCCTCGCGGCGCCGAGCAGACCCAGCAGCTCAGCGCCCTCGGCCGCGTCCAGCGCGCGGAACGCCGCCGACGCCAGCCGGTCGGTCACCGCCTCGGCCCACAGCCGGCGCCGCACCAGCGGCCCGACCGGCGGGTACGGGGGCACCCAGCCGCACGCCGCAGCGCCCGCCTCGCCCTCCGGCCCGGCCAGCACCGCCTCCAGCGGCGTCAGCCCGGCCGCGCGCACCGCCAGCAGGTACGCCCCGGCGAAGTGCTCGCGCAGCAGCAGCATGCCGACAGCCGCCCGCGCACCCGGGGACGGATCGGGCACGGGCATGGCCCGCCATGCGGCGAACAGTGGCATGCCGCTGCCGTCCGCCGCGTCGACCGCCCGGCCCAGCAGCGCGGCGAGCCGCGACGACTCGGCGCCGTCGCCCAGCCGGGCGGTGCCCCACCGGCAGCACTCGGCCAGGTTGGCGGCGGCCACCTCAAGCGGCGGGACGGTCCGCGCGGCGGCGTCCCAGCCGTCCGTGACCGCCTCCGGCGCGATGAAGCCGAGCGCCGCGGCCACCGTCTCGGCGCGCACGTCGCCGAGCGCACCGGCCCGCCCGGTGATGTAGAAGGCCCATCCGGAGATGCCCAGCAGCCGCGCCCGGCGCAGCGTGGACGGGCAGCGGGCGAACGCCTCCCCGAGTTCGAGCACCAGCGGTTTGCAGGCGGCGGCGAGCTGTTCCGGAGTCATCGGCCGCCCGTCACCGTCACTCCACCGAAGCCATTCATCACGCTCAGTCTGCCGCGTGGTCACCGGTGTCGGCATCCCCCTCTTCGGCGTCGAGCGCCTCCAACACGGCCTCCACCTCACCGGCGCGGCGCCGGGCAGCTGTGACCGCCCGTTCCGCGCCCCGGCGGGCCAGCCGGGCCCGGCTCAGCTCCTGCTCGGCGACGGCCCGGCGACGCTCCAGCTCGGCCAGCTCGGTCTCGATCCGGTCCAGCGTCGCGGCGCCGTCCCGCTCGGCCGCGTCGGCCGTCGCCAGCTCCTTCTCGGCCCGGTCCAGGTCCGCGCGGGCCCGGGTCAGCTCCCGGGTCGCGGTCCGCCGCCGCCCGGCCCGTTCGGCCCGCGCCGCCCGCTCGTCGCGGGCCCGGCGCGCGTCGGCCCGCTCGGCCGCCCGATCCGGTACGACCGGCGCCTCCTCGCCCCCTGTCACGAGCCGGAGCTGGGGGCGGGGCACCTCGCCGAACCCGGCGTAGTGGCTGGCCCGCAGCAGGCGTCCGGCGCGTACCTGCTCGGCCACCTCGGTGTCCGACAACGCGGCGTTGAGTGTCGCCTCCACCTCGCCCAGCGGCAGCTTCCCGGCCGGGGGCGCGGCGGGCTCGGCGGCGGCCAGCCGGCGTACCTCCGCCACCAGCGCGCCCACGACGGCGCGCCGCTGCGCGGAGAGTTCCCGCAGCGTGCCGCCGCGCAGGTCGCGTTGCGCGGCGCGCAGCGACTCGGCGAGCTGGGTGAGGTCGGCGACCAGCTCGGGGCGGCGGATCGCCAGCAGGTTGACCAGCCACGCCGCCACTGTGGGCCGGCGAAGCTTGCCGATCTCCCGGGCGGTATGCGGGTCGCCGGACTGCCGCGCCTGCGCGACGGCGGCGTCCCGGGCCGCGACGAACCGGTCCGGCGGCGTGGCGTAGAGCTGCCGGACCACCTCCGCGGGCACCTCGGCCATGCTCAGGCGTCGATCCGGGTGCCCGGCTCCAGACGGCGGTAGTCGGTGTTGGACATCGCCGTGTACTGCCGGTCCAGCACACCGAAGCCGTTGTCGTTGAGCAGCCCGTCGTGCAGTGCGTACGCCCGGCGCGGCGCGACCGCGCGGATGAAGTCGAGCACCTCGGAGAACTTCGACCAGGGCGCGTGAATCGGGGCGAACAGCGTGTCCACCTGCACGTCGTCGGGCACGAACAACGCGTCGCCCGGGTGGTACACCACGTCGGCGAAGAGGTAGCCGATGTTCTGAATCACCGGAATGTCCGGGTGGATGACCGCGTGCTGCCCGCCGTACGTCCGCACCGGCGTCCCGGCGACTGTGAGCGACTGTCCGGGCTCGACCGTCACCAGCGCCTCGGCGGCGTCGCCGAGCACCCCGGCGAGCGAGGCGGGACCGTGCACCGGCACCGGCCGCCGCTCCAGCGCCCGGGTCAGCGCGGCGACGTCCACATGGTCCGGGTGCTCGTGGGTGATCAGCACCGCGTCGGCGCCGTCCAGCGCCGCCGGATCGCTGAAGACACCCGGGTCGACGACGAGCACCGCACCGTCGTGCTCCAGCCGGAGACAGGAGTGGGCGTATTTGGTCACCTGCATCGTGACTCCTCGATTATCGAATCGTGATGTCCTCAGCGCAGTCTGCCGGAACCGGCGCGACCACGCGTCACGTCCGAGGTATCGGTCCCGGCAGTCGGGGCCGTCGACGATCGGAGTACGGGGTATGGGCGGACGACGACTCCGGGGCGTGGCCCTGGTGGCTGTGGGTCTGATAGCGGCACTGGGTGTGGGCGCCTGCGGCGCGGGCGGGGACTCCGGCAGCGACTCGGCCGCGCCGGCGGCCGACGGGGGCGCGGGGCGCGAGCAGGCCGCCGAGGGCGGCGCGGACAGCGGTGGCGCGGATCGCGACCAGGCCGCTCCGGGCGGCACCGGTGGCGCTGACCTGCGGGTCGACCAGCGGTCCATCATCTACACCGGAACCATGCAGGTCCGGGTGGACGATGTGGAGGCCGCCGCGCGGGAGGCGACCACAGCGGTGACGGCGGCCGGCGGATTCGTCGGCGCGGACCGGCGGTCGAGCCGGGCCGCCGAGGCGCGGGCGGCGCTGACGCTGCGCGTGCCCGCGGACCGGTTCGCCGCGGTGATCGACCGGCTCGCCGGTCTCGGCCGGCAGGAGCGCCGGGAGATCCGCACCGAGGACGTCACCGAGCAGGTGGTCGACCTGGACGCCCGGATCGCCACCCAGCGGGCGCGGGTGGAGAGTTCCCGCAAGCTGCTGGCCCGGGCCACGTCGGTGGACGAGCTGGTCCGCTTGGAGAACGAGGTGGGCACCCGGCAGGCCGACCTGGCCGCGCTGGAGGCCCGCAAGCGCCGGCTCGCGGACCTGACCTCGCTGTCCACCATCACCGTGACGTTCCTCGGTCAGGACGCCAGCACCGCCGAGGAGGAGGCCGACCTCGGCTTCCTGGCCGGGCTGGGCGGCGGCTGGACGGCGTTCCTGGCCTCGGCCCGGGTCCTGCTCACAGTGCTCGGCGCGGTGCTGCCGTTCGCGGTCGTGATCGGCGTACCGCTGTGGTTGCTGCTCCTGTGGCGGCGCCGGGTGCGCGCCCGGCGGACGCCGCCGCCCGGCCCGAACCCGGCGGCGCCGATGCCGCCGGGGCCGCTCGGCGGTCCGGTCAGCGCGCCGCCGCCAGTGCCCGCAGCGCGGTCTGGACCATGAGGCGTACGCCGGCCTCGATGGCGCGCTCGTCCACGTCGAACGAGGCCCGGTGCAGGTCCACGTTGGGACCGCTGCGACCGACGCCGAGGCGGGCGAGCGCGCCCGGCACGTGCTCCAGGTACCAGGAGAAGTCCTCGCCGCCCATGCTCTGCGGCGTCTCGGCGATGCCGTCGGGGCCGAGCGCCGCAGCGGTGGCCGCGGTGAGCACACCGATGGCGCGGGCGTCGTTCGTCACCGGGGGCCGGCCGCGCAGGTATTCCAGGTCGACTGTGGCGCCGGTGGGCGCGAGCACGTCCCGCACCACCTGAGCGACGATCTTGGGCGCCTGGTCCCAGGTGTCGCGGTCCATCACGCGTAGCGTGCCGGCCGCGCACGCCTCGGACGGGATGACGTTGTAACGGGTGCCGGCCGAGGCGTGGCCGAACACCAGCAGCAGCCCGCTGTTGGCCGGCACCCGGCGGCTGATCAGCGTCGGCACCTCGGTGACCAGCCGGCCGAGCGCGTCCACCAGGTCGACGGTCAGGTGCGGGCGGGCGGTGTGCCCGCCGGGCCCGGTGAGCCGGACGGTGACGTTGTCGGCGGCGGCGGTGATCGGCCCGACCCGCAGGCCGACCTTGCCCACCGGCAGGTTCGGGTCGCAGTGCAGCGCGAAGATCTGCACCACGTCGTCCAGGCCACCGGCCTCGATGACCTCCAGCGAGCCGCAGGGCAGGATCTCCTCGGCCGGCTGGAAGATCAGCCGGACCCGGCCGTCGAGGCGGCCCGTGTCGGCGAGCTGGGCCAGCAGCATGCCGACGCCGAGCATCACCGACGTGTGCACGTCGTGGCCGCAGGCGTGGCAGACGCCCTCCACGGTCGAGCGGTACGGCACGTCCTTCGGGTCGCTCAGCGGCAGCGCGTCGATGTCGGCGCGGAGCGCGATGACCGGACCGTCCGGGCGTCCGTCGATGTCGCAGATGACGCCGTTGCCCTTCGGCAGCAGGCGCGGCTTGAGACCGGCGAGGGACAGCTCACGGTGCACCAGCGCGGCCGTCTCGAACTCCTCGCCGGACAACTCCGGGTGGGAGTGGATGTGACGGCGCGTTTCGATGAGGCCGGGTACGCGCAGCGCGAGCAGATGGTCGAGCTCGAAGGGCAGGGGCTGGTAACCGGTCGGCGCCTCGGGCCGGGACGACGACAGCAGGCCGCCGGAAGGCAGCGTCAACGCACTCGTCACGTCGAATTCTCGATCACTAGAAGTGGATGGATCTTCGGGTCGGACAGCAGACAGCCTAGACCTCCGACGGTGACGCTGCGCAACATCTTTCGCGTAGCGGTCGGACCGCGCAGCGTCACGAATGCCCTGGTGAGAGGGCTCGAATATCTGCGGGACAGCAGGTAGATCGCGGTCGAACGCCGTCATCCGCCTCCCACCTCCTACAACGCGTAACCGTTTCATCGGTCACAAATAACGACCCGTCGTTCCGAATTGTCGCATTAGTCGCGGCAATTAACTGCCGCTCCGACAATTGCACGACAACTGTCGGCTGCCGGAAGACTCCCGACGGTGACACGAGCGTCCGACCGCCGACCGCACACGCTGTCCGTCCCGTTCACCCGATCCGGTTACCCGAATCGCCGAATCGCACACGCGAAGGCGGCCCGCGCCGCACACCGAGGGTGTACGACGGGGCCGCCTCCGGACAGTTTCAGAACCGGTCGCTGGGCCGGTAGATCCCCCACACCTCGCGCAGCGTCCCGCAGACCTCGCCGACCGTGGCGCGGGCGCGCAGCGCCTCCTTCATCGGGTAGAGCACGTTGGTGTCCCCCTCGGCGGCGGCGCGCAGCTCGGCCAGGGCCCGCTCGACTGCGCCGGAGTCCCGCTCCGCGCGCAGCCGGGCCAGCCGCTCCCCCTGCGCCGCCTCGATCGACGGGTCGACCCGCAGCGGCTCGTACGGCTCCTCCTCGTCGATCCGGAACCGGTTGAGCCCGACCACCACCCGCTCACCCGAGTCGATCTCCTGGGCGATCCGGTACGCGGACTGCTCGATCTCCCGCTTCTGGAACCCGGCCTCGATCGCGTCCACCGCCGAACCGTGGTCGAAGACCCGGTCCATCAGCTCGGTGGCGGCCGCCTCCACCTCGGCGGTCATCGCCTCCACCACGTACGACCCGGCGAACGGGTCGACGGTGGCGGTCAGGTCCGTCTCGTACGCCAGCACCTGCTGGGTCCGCAGCGCCAGCCGGGCCGCCTTCTCGGTGGGCAGCGCGATGGCCTCGTCGAAGCTGTTGGTGTGCAGCGACTGGGTGCCGCCGAGCACCGCTCCGAGGCCCTGCACCGCCACCCGGACCAGGTTCACCTCCGGCTGCTGGGCGGTGAGCTGCACGCCGGCGGTCTGGGTGTGGAACCGCAGCATCATCGACTTCGGGTTCTTCGCGCCGAACTCGTCGCGCATCAGCCGGGCCCAGATGCGCCGGGCCGCGCGGAACTTCGCGACCTCCTCCAGCAGCGTGGTGCGTGCCACGAAGAAGAACGACAGCCGGGGCGCGAAGTCGTCGACGGCCAGCCCGGCGGCGAGCGCCGCGCGGACGTACTCCACGCCGTTGGCGAGCGTGAACGCGACCTCCTGCGCGGGCGACGCGCCGGCCTCGGCCATGTGGTAGCCGGAGATGGAGATGGTGTTCCACTTCGGCACCTCGGCCCGGCAGTAGGCGAAGGTGTCGGCGACCAGCCGCAGCGAGGGCTTCGGCGGGAAGATGTACGTCCCCCGGGCGATGTACTCCTTGAGGATGTCGTTCTGGATCGTGCCGTTGAGCGCCGCGCCGGGCACGCCGTTCTCCTCGGCCACGAGCTGGTAGAGCAGCAGCAGCACCGAGCCGGGCGCGTTGATGGTCATCGAGGTGGAGACCTTGCCCAGCGGGATGCCGCCGAACAGCGTGCGCATGTCCTCGATGGAGTCGATGGCGACGCCGACCTTGCCCACCTCGCCGTGCGCGATCGGGTCGTCCGAGTCGTACCCCATCTGGGTGGGCAGGTCGAACGCGACGGACAGGCCCATGGTGCCGGCGCGAAGCAGCTGGTGGTAGCGCGCGTTGCTCTCGGTCGCGGTGCCGAACCCGGCGTACTGTCGCATGGTCCAGGGCCGGGACGTGTACATCGTCGGGTAGACCCCGCGGGTGTACGGGAACTCGCCCGGCTCGCCCAGCCGGGCGTCCAGGTCCGCCGGAAGGTCTGCCGCCGTGTAGACGCCCTGGATCGGGAAACCCGACTCGCTTGACCGCGCATCGCTCATTACCGGATGGTAGGACGCGCAGACCGCCTGGTGGGTGAGGGATACCGCACACCTCGCGGCGACCCACCGGAGGTGAGCGACCGACCACATACCGTCGAGTAGGTAAACGCCCGCCGCGTCGGGTTTCGCATCGGGCGTCGGAACCAGCAAGATAGAGGGGTTGTGTCCCAGCCCCCTCGATATCCCCCGGTGGCTTTTCTGTGACTCAGATTCCGACGTGGAGCGGCGGACCGGCCAGTCCCCCCACTGGACGCGCGGCGCCCGGCACCACCATCGGTGGTCGCTACTCGCTGCGCTCCCCGGTGGGCAACGGAGGCATGGGCACGGTCTGGCGGGCCACAGACACGTTGCTGCGCCGTGATGTGGCGGTCAAGGAGGTCGTCCTCCCGCCGGGGCTCGCCCCGAGCGACCGCGACGCGCTCTACGAACGGACGCTGCGGGAGGCCCGTGCCGCCGCCGCGATCCAGCACCCGGCAGTGGTGCAGGTCTACGACGTGGTCACCGAGGGTGGCCGCCCGTGGATCGTGATGGAGCTGCTGGACGCCCGCAGCCTGGCCGACATGGTGATCGAGGACGGGCCGGTCGCTCCGCGCGCCGTCGCCAAGATCGGGATCGCGCTGCTCGGCGCGCTGGAGGTGGCGCACGCGATCGGCGTGCTGCACCGCGACGTGAAGCCGGCCAACGTGCTGATCTGCACCGACGGCCGCTGCGTGCTCACCGACTTCGGCGTCGCCCGGATGCCCACCGACGTGCAGCTCACCACGCCCGGCATGGTGCTCGGCTCGCCGCACTTCATCTCGCCCGAGCGGGCCATGGGCCAGGAGTTCGGGCCGCCGAGCGACCTGTTCTCGCTCGGCGTGACGCTCTACACAGCGGTCGAGGGCCGGCCCCCGTTCGACAAGGGCGACCCGATCGAGACCATGCACGCCGTGGTCGAGGACCCGCCCGCCACGCCGCAGCGCAGCGGCCCGCTGACCGGCGTGCTGATGGGGCTGTTGGAGAAGGACCCGGCCCGCCGGATGGACGTGCACCGGGCCCGCGCCAACCTGCGCGAGCTGCTCGCCGGGCCGCTGACCAGCACCGCCACAGCCGTCAACTCGGTCACCGACCCGTACGCGGTGGTGCCGGTGCCGCGCCCGACCACGCCGCCGGCGATCGCGGCGGAGCCGAAGCCGAGCGGGCAGATCGGCGGCCGGGCGATGATCGGCCCGGACGAGTCGCTCACCGACCGGCTCGCCGCGCTGCGCCGCGGGGAGCGGCCCGCCGGCGAGAAGCCCGCGGCGGGTGCCGCCGCGCTCGACGAGACCAGCGCCGACGCGCTGGCCGGCCCGCTGCACACCCCGACCGGCGCGATGTCCGGCCCGGGCACGCCGGAGGCCACCCAGCGCATCTCGCCGGACGCCACGGTGCGGCTCGGCCAGGGCGCCGGAGCGGACGCGACGCAGGCGGTGCCGACCGCCTACGGCCGCACCGTCGACGCCACCCAGCCGGTGTACGGCGGCAACCAGTGGTCGGTGCCCGGCACCGGCCAGCCCTGGACCACAGCGGCCACCTCGCCACCGGCCGCCGGTGGTGGCGGCGCGGTCGGCGGCGCCAAGGGCCTGCTCGGGCGCGTGAAGGCGTGGCCGCGCAAGGTCCAGCTCGCCGCCGCCGGTGGTCTCGCCGTGGTGCTGCTGGTGAGCGTGATCGCGCTGACCAGCGGCGGCGACGACGCTCCCCCGCCGATCGTGGGCGCGCTGCCGTCGAACTCGGCCGCCGCCTCGCCGGTGGAGATGCAGGAACAGACCGTCAAGGGCGTGACCATCCAGGTGCCGAAGGGCTGGCAGCGGCAGACCGGCGGCCTCTACGTCGACTACGTCGACCCGGAGGACGAGGGCCGCAAGGTGCGGGTCATCGCCGAGGCGTGGGGCGGCACCTCGATCAGCTGGGCCGAGTTCGCCTCGCGGAACCTGAAGAAGAACAGCACCAAGAGCAAGACCTGCCCCGCCCCCTACACCGAGGTGTCGGTCTCCGAGCAGCCGCTGGCCGGGCAGACCGCCGGCCAGCTCGAATACACCTGCGGCGAGGGTGAGTCCATGCGCCACGGCATCTGGCGGGGCGTGGTCAAGGACGGCAAGGTCTACTCGTTCTACCTCTCCTCGACCGACGCGCGGTTCACCGAGAGCAAGCCGATCTTCGACGCGATGGCCGGCTCGTTCCAGCTCACGGCGGCCAACTGAGTCGAGGCCGACGGCCAGTGGTGATCCGCCGCCGTGCTTTCATGAGGCAATGGCGGCGGAAACCACTGACCTTGACGACCTTCGCGTACGCGCCGAGCGCTGGCTCGCCGACGACCCGGACCCGGACGACCGCGTCGAGCTGCGCACGGTCCTCGACGGGCTGCCCGGCACGGCGGCCGACCTGGCCGACCGGTTCGCCGGCCCGCTGACGTTCGGCACCGCCGGGCTGCGCGGCCCGCTGCGGGCCGGGCCGAACGGCATGAACCTCGCCGTGGTCACCCAGGCCGCCGCCGGGCTCGTCGGCTGGCTCGCCGCCCAGGGCGGCGAGGGCCCGCTGGTGATCGGGTACGACGCCCGGCGCGGCTCCCGTGCCTTCGCCGAGCGCACCGCACAGGTGGCCACCGGTGCTGGCCGCCCGGCGCTGCTGCTGCCCCGGCCGCTGCCCACGCCCGTGCTGGCGTTCGCGGTCCGGCAGCTCGGCGCGGTCGCCGGGGTGATGGTCACGGCCAGCCACAACCCGCCGCAGGACAACGGCTACAAGGTCTACCTGGGCGCGCAGCTCGGCGGTGAGCTCGGCGCCGGCGCGCAGATCGTGCCGCCCGCCGACGCCGGCATCGAGGCGGCCATCCGGGCGGTCGGCCCGCTCGCGGCGGTGCCGCTCGGCCCGGCCGGTCAGGTGCTCGGCGACGACATGGTGACCGCGTACGTGGAGCAGGCCGCCGCGGTGGTGGACCCGGCCGGACCGCGGGACCTGAAGGTGGCATACACGCCGCTGCACGGGGTGGGTGGCGCGGTGCTGACCGCCGCGTTCGCGCACGCCGGTTTCGGCGTTCCAGGCGTGGTGCCCGAGCAGGCCGAGCCGGACCCGGCGTTCCCGACCGTGAGCTTCCCCAACCCGGAGGAGCCGGGCGCGGTGGACCTCCTCGTCGCGCTCGCCGACCGCACCGGCGCCGACCTCGCCGTCGCCAACGACCCGGACGCGGACCGCTGCGCGGTGGCCGTACGCGACGCCGGGTCCTGGCGGATGCTGCGCGGCGACGAGGTGGGCGCGCTGCTCGCCGACCACCTGATGCGGCGCGGCGTGACCGGCCTGTATGCCACCACGATCGTGTCGTCGGCGCTGCTGCGGGCCATGGCGGCGGCCCGGGGCCTGCCCTACGACGAGACGCTCACCGGGTTCAAGTGGATCGTGCGGGCCGGCGGGGGCCGGGAGCCGCTGGTGTACGGCTACGAGGAGGCGCTGGGCTACTGCGTCGCGCCGGGTCACGTCCGGGACAAGGACGGCATCACCGCCGCGCTGACGGTCGCCGAGCTGGCCGCCGGTCTCAAGGCCGAGGGCCGTACGCTCCTCGACCGGCTGGACGAGCTGGCCGCCGAGTTCGGTGTGCACCACACCGAGCAGCTCTCGGTCCGGGTGGAGGACCTGCGGGTGATTGCGGACTCGATGGCGCGGATCCGGGCGGCCACCCCGACCACGCTGCTCGGGCAGCCGGTGACCGAGGCGTCCGACCTGCTCCCCGACGCGGACGTAGTGATCCTGCGTACCGGCGCGGCCCGGGTGGTGATCCGGCCGTCGGGCACCGAGCCGAAGCTCAAGGCGTACCTGGAGGTGGTGGAGCCGGTGACCGGCGGCGACGTGCCCGCGGCCCGGCAGCGCGCGCGGGCCGCCGTCACCGAGCTGCGCAACGAGATCGCCGCCGCCCTGGGCCTCTGACCCCTGGTGCAAGGAGGGGCCCCTTGTTAACGCCTGGCGTTAACAAGGGGCCCTTCCTCTACCGGAGGCGTTAAGAGGGGGCCCTTCCTTACCGCTTGCCGAGGGCGGCGTCCACGGCCTGGCCCAGCGCGGCGATGACCAGGCTGATCGACGGGCGTACGACGCTGTCGTCCAGGCTCACCGTGCCGGAGAACCCGGCGCCGGCCGCGATCTCCTCCAGGCGCCGGCCGGCGTCCTCGGCGGCCGGGCCGGTCAGCCCCAGCGCGGGTTCCATCCGCAGCACCGCGACCAGCGTGGCCAGCGCGGCGGTCCGCTCGTCCGGGAGCTGCCCGCTGGTCAGCGCGTCGGCCAGCCGCTGCCGGATGTCCGCCTCGACCGAGGCGTCGGCCACCGGGTAGCGGTGCACGTGGATGAAGCCCAGCTCGGTCTCGTCGACGTCGCGGACCACGCCCCGGCCGCAGAGGTCGGAGAGGATCCGATCGCGCAGCCCGTGCCGCAGTCGCTGCACCCACGACGACGGCGTGTGCGGGGTGTCCGCGGCGATCTTGGCGAGTACGGCGTCCGCGATCGGCTCGCCGGTCGGGGCCGGGTCGACCACCGCCAGGTTCCCGTCCGCGTACGCGACCCGTCCGGCCAGGGCCAGCTCGACCAGCACCGCGGCGGCCATGCCCAGGTCCAGGCTGATCCGTGGCATGGTGGCCTTGCCGGTTTCGTCGTCATACGCGAGCAGCAGCAGCTCCTCGGCGAGCGCAACACCAGTCATGGCCCGGAACGCTAGCGCCTCCCCGCACCCCCGCGCATCGACTCGCCGGGGCCGCCCGATTCGCGGCGAGAGGGCCCTTCCCCGCGGGAAAGGACCCTCTCCACCGAATCGCCGGATTGCCGGATTGCCGGCGGCGCCGCGACGCCGGAGCCCCGGCGTCGCCGGTGCCGGATCCGGAACCCGGACGGCCGGGTCAGAAGCGGGGCATGCCGCCGAACTGGCGGTCACCGGCGTCACCCAGGCCGGGGACGATGAACTTCGAGTCGTTCAGTCCCTCGTCGATCGAGGCGGTGACCAGGCGCAGCGGCAGGCCGGAGCGCTCCAGCCGCTCGATGCCGACCGGGGCGGCCAGCACGCACAGCACGGTGATGTCGGTGCAGCCCCTGTCGGCGAGCAGCCGGCAGCAGTGCTCCAGCGAGCCGCCGGTGGCGAGCATCGGGTCGAGCACCAGCACCGGCAGGCCGCTGAGGTCGCGCGGCAGCGACTCCATGTACGCGCGGGGCTCGTACGTCTCCTCGTCGCGGGCCAGGCCGACGAAGCCCATCGACGACTCGGGCAGCAGGCCGAGCGCGGCGTCGGCCATGCCGAGACCGGCCCGCAGCACCGGCACCAGCAGCGGCGGGTTCGCCAGCCGGCTGCCCTCGGTGGCGGTGACCGGGGTCTGGATCGAGTACTTCTCGACCGGGAAGGAGCGCGCGGCCTCGTACACCAGCATGGTGGTGAGTTCGCGCAGCGCCGCCCGGAACGACGACGAGTCGGTCCGGGCGTCCCGCATGGCGGTCAGCCGCGTCTGGGCGAGCGGATGGTCAATGACGTGTACGTCCACGATCGCTCAACCTACCGTTTGGCGGTCCGGCGCAGGGCGGGTGCGGTACGACCAGCGACACCGCTCACGTATGACGCTCACGACCGGTCGTCCGTGAGCAAGATCACTCGACTCGCGGGTGCGTACTATTCGGGGCATGACGGCGACAACGACGTCGGCCCGGTCGGACCTCACCGAGCTGGGACGATCCGAGACCGCTCTGCGGACCTTCCTGCACGGCCTGCCCGGCGTGGACCAGGTCGGCGCGGAGCAGCGGGCGGCGCAACTCGGCACCCGCTCCATCAAGACCACAGCCAAGGCCGAGGCGATCGACCTGGCGATCCGGATGGTCGACCTGACCACCCTCGAAGGGGCGGACACCCCGGGCAAGGTGCGGGCGCTGGCCGCGAAGGCGCTGCGCCCCGACCCGGCCGACCCGAGCTGCCCGCACGTCGGCGCCGTCTGCGTCTACCCGTCGATGGTCCCGTACGTGGCCGAGGTGCTGCGCGGCAGCGGCGTGCACCTGGCCAGCGTGGCGACCGCGTTCCCGTCCGGCCAGGCCCCGCTGGAGATCAAGCTCGCCGATGTGCGGGCGGCGGTCGAGGCGGGCGCGGACGAGATCGACATGGTGATCAACCGGGGCGCGTTCCTGGCCGGGCGCTACTCCGAGGCCTACGACGAGATCGTGGCCACCAAGGAGGCATGCGGGGACGCGCACCTCAAGGTGATCCTGGAGACCGGCGAGCTGGCCACGTACGACAACGTGCGCCGGGCGTCATGGCTCGCCATGCTCGCGGGCGGCGACTTCATCAAGACCTCCACCGGCAAGGTCCCGGTCGCGGCCACCCTGCCGGTGACGCTGGTGATGCTGGAGGCGGTCCGCGACTTCCGCGCCGCCACCGGGCGTCAGGTCGGCGTCAAGCCGGCCGGTGGCATCAAGACCACCAAGGACGCGATCAAGTACCTGGTCATGGTCAACGAGACAGTCGGCGCCGACTGGCTGAGCCCGGACTGGTTCCGGTTCGGCGCGTCGAGCCTGCTCAACGACCTGCTCATGCAGCGCACCAAGCTGACGACCGGCGTCTACGCCGGCCCCGACTACTTCACCCTGGACTGAACGCGATGTTCGAATACGCACCCGCCCCCGAGTCCCGCTCGGTGGTGGACATCAAGCCCTCGTACGGGCTCTTCGTCGACGGCGCGTTCGTCGACCCGGCCTCCGGCGGCAGCTTCAAGTCGGTGAACCCGGCCTCCGAGGAGGTGCTGGCCGAGATCGCCGAGGCCGGCGCCGAGGACGTGGACCGCGCGGTCCGCGCCGCCCGCAGCGCGTACGAGAAGGTCTGGGGTCCGATGCCGGGCCGCGACCGGGCCAAGTACCTGTTCCGGATCGCTCGGCTCATTCAGGAGCGCTCGCGTGAGCTGGCGGTGCTGGAGTCGCTGGACAACGGCAAGCCGATCAAGGAGTCCCGCGACGTCGACCTGCCGCTCGTCGCCGCGCACTTCTTCTACTACGCGGGCTGGGCGGACAAGCTGGAGCACGCCGGTTTCGGGGCGAACCCGAAGCCCCTCGGTGTCGCCGCGCAGGTCATCCCGTGGAACTTCCCGCTGCTGATGCTGGCGTGGAAGATCGCCCCGGCGCTGGCCGCCGGCAACACCGTGGTGCTCAAGCCGGCCGAGACCACCCCGCTCACCGCGCTGCTGTTCGCCGAGATCTGCCAGCAGGCCGACCTGCCGGCCGGCGTGGTGAACATCGTCACCGGCGCCGGCGACACCGGCCGGGCGCTGGTCGAGCACCCGGGCGTGGACAAGGTGGCGTTCACCGGCTCCACCGAGGTCGGCCGCGCCATCGCCCGCTCGGTCGCCGGCACCCGCAAGAAGCTCACGCTGGAGCTGGGCGGCAAGGCCGCCAACATCGTCTTCGACGACGCCCCGATCGACCAGGCCGTCGAGGGCATCGTCAACGGCATCTTCTTCAACCAGGGCCACGTCTGCTGCGCCGGCTCCCGGCTGCTGGTCCAGGAGTCGGTGGCCGACCAGGTGCTGGAGTCGCTCAAGCGCCGGATGGCCCAGCTTCGGGTCGGCGACCCGCTGGACAAGAACACCGACATCGGCGCGATCAACTCGGCCGAGCAGCTCGCCCGCATCCGGGAGCTGTCCGACGCCGGGTCCGCCGAGGGCGCGGAGCGCTGGTCGCCGCCGTGCGAGCTGCCCGAGCGCGGCTTCTGGTTCGCGCCGACCATCTTCACCGGCGTCACCCAGGCCCATCGGATCGCCCGCGAGGAGATCTTCGGCCCGGTGCTGTCCGTGCTGACGTTCCGCACCCCGGCGGAGGCCGTCGAGAAGGCAAACAACACGCCGTACGGGCTGTCGGCCGGGATCTGGACCGACAAGGGTTCCCGGATCCTGTGGCTGGCCGACCGGCTGCGCGCGGGCGTGGTGTGGGCCAACACGTTCAACAAGTTCGACCCGACGTCGCCGTTCGGCGGCTACAAGGAGTCGGGCTACGGTCGCGAGGGCGGCCGGCACGGGCTGGAGGGGTACCTCAATGTCTGAGCGGGTCGCGGTACGCAAGACGTACAAGCTCTTCATCGGCGGGAAGTTCCCGCGCAGCGAGTCGGGACGGTCGTATCTCGTGCAATCCGCGAACGTGTCTCTTGCCTCCCGGAAGGACGCGCGGGACGCGGTAGTCGCCGCCCGCGCCGCGGTGAAGGGCTGGGCCGGGGCGACCGCGTACAACCGGGGTCAGATCCTCTACCGGGTCGCCGAGATGCTGGAGGGCCGGCGCGAGCAGTTCGTCGCCCTGGGCGTCCCGGCCGACGAGGTGGACGCGGCGATCGACCGCTGGGTCTGGTACGCCGGTTGGTCCGACAAGCTGGCCCAGGTGTACGGCGGGGCGAATCCGGTGGCCGGCCCGTACTTCAACCTGTCCGCGCCGGAGCCCACCGGCGTGGTGGCGGTGGTGGCACCCGAGGAGCCCGCGCTGCTCGGCCTGGTGAGCGTGATCGCCCCGGCGATCGTCACCGGCAACACGGTGGTGGTGGCCGCCTCCCCGGTGGCGCCGCTGGCGGCGGTGACGCTGGCCGAGGTGCTCGCCACCTCCGACCTGCCCGGCGGGGTGGTCAACATCCTCACCGGCCGGCTGACCGAGACCGTGCCGACGCTCGCCGCGCACATGGACGTCAACGCGATCGACCTGACCGGCGTCGCCGACGCCGAGCTGGCGGCCGACCTGGAGATCAAGGCCGCGGAGAACCTCAAGCGGGTGCTCCGGCCGGCCCCGGCCGACCACGACTGGTACGCCGATCCCGGCATCACCCGGATGACCACGCTGCTGGAGACCAAGACGGTCTGGCACCCGAAGGGCGTCTGACCGACGCAGCCCAGTCCGGCCCGAAGTGGCGGCACACCCCCAGCCGGGTTGCCGCCACTTCCCCTTCCACCCACCTCCCTGAGCCGGTGTCGATCTCACCCGGTGCGCACGCCAAGATCGACGTCATTCCCCCGAAGTGGCCACATCAGCCACCCCCGGACAACACCACCTCCCCGAGCCGGTGCCGACCTTGCTCCAACCTGCCCCCTCGGCCAGCAAGATCAACCCCAGCTCCGCGAAGTGGCCGCATCCACCCGCCCCAGATACCGCCACCTCCCCGAACCAGCGTGGATCTTGCCCACGCACCCCCACCCCGGACTTCAAGATCAGCACCAGCACGGCGAGGTGGCTGCATCAACCCACCCGGGACAGCGCCACCTTCCCGAACTGGCGTGGATCTTGCCCGCGGTGCCCGCCCGGATCAGCAGGATCAACACCAGACCCCGGAGTGGCCTGAATAGGGCCCCGATGCCGCCCGAAGCCAGCAAGATCAACACCAGCTCCGCGAAGTGGTCACATCGACCAGCCCGGGACGGCGCCACCTCCCCGAGCCGCGTTGATCCCACCCGGAGCACCCATACGGAATGACCAAGATCAACACCAGTGTGCCGAAGTGGCTGCATCGACCGGCACAGGACGGCACCACTTCCCCGAACTGGCGTGGATCTTGCCGACGGGCGCCCGCCCGACCACGACATGGTCGGCACCGGTTCGCCGGGAAGCGGCCCGGACTCCCCGTCAGCAAGATCGACAACCAGTGCGCCGAAGTGGCTGCATGGACCGGCCCGGGACGGCACCACCTCCCCGAGCTGGTGTTGATCTTCGGGAGCGGGGAACGGGGACCGGGGCGACGGAAGGGATCTACTACCGGGGGTAGGATTGACGGGTGACTCGGCTGGGGGACCTTGAGCGTGCGGTGATGGACGTGCTGTGGGACGCGGCGCCCGCCTCGTCGGACGGGGTGACCGTGCGCGAGGTCGCCGACGCCCTGGACGGCCGGGAACTCGCCTACACCACTGTGATGACCGTGCTCGACCGGCTCGCCGGCAAGGGCATGGTGCAGCGCGAGCGGGAGGGCCGCGCCTGGCGTTACCGTCCGGCCGCCACCCGCGAGGCGCACATCGCCCAGCTCATGCTCGAAGCCCTCGACCTCGGCGGCAGCCGGGACGCCGCGCTCGTGCGTTTCGCCCGCTCGGTGACCGGCACGGAGGCGGACGTGCTCCGCGCCGCGCTCGGCGCCGAGGCCGGGGCCGCGCTCGGTGCCGAGGCCGGGGCGACTGTCGAGGACGGACCGGCCGGCCGGGTCGAGAACCCCCGGCCCGGCCGGCCGGCGCTCGACGAGGCGACGGACCGGTAGGGCGGCTGCCGTGGCGTACGCCCTGCACTTCGCCGCGATCATCCTGGCCTGCTGGCTGACCGCGCAGGTCCTCGCCGCCGCGCGCTGGACCTGGCGGGCACCCCGGGTGGCGATCATCTGCTGGCAGGCGGTCGGGCTGGCGCTCGGCCTGTCGGCCATGGGGCTGCCGATGGCGCTGGGGCTCGACGCGTACGACCGGGCGACCGGGCACGCGCTGGTGGCCCTGGCCGACGACCTGGCGCACGGCACTCTGCCGGCCGGTGTGGGCGCGGTGCACCTCAGCCTGGTCGGCGTCGGTCTCGGCATCGGCGCGGTGCTGCTCACCACGACGGTCCGCAGCCTGCACGGCGCGGTCCGCGCGCAGCGCCGGCACCGGGAGCTGCTGCACCTGGTGGCCCGGCGTGACCCGACGGTGCCCGGCGCGCTGGTGCTCGACCACCCGAGCGCGGCGGCGTACTGCCTGCCCGGGGTGCGTCCCCGGGTGGTGGTGAGCGCGGGCACGCTCGACCTGCTCGATCCGGCCGAGCTGGCGGCGGTGCTCACCCACGAGCGGGCGCACGCCCAGGAGCGGCACGACCTGGTGCTGCTGCCGTTCACCGCGCTGTGCCGGGCGCTGCCCTGGTTCCGGTGGGTGCGGGACGCGCACGCGCGGGTGGCGCTGCTGGTCGAGATGCGTGCCGACGACAAGGCCCGGGAGCTGCACGCGGACGCGCCGCTGGCCGGTGCGCTGCGCCGGTTCGCCGCCGCCGAGCACCGGGTGCAGCCGGCCGGCACGCTCGGACTCGGCGACCGCGACCTCGACGTACGCGTGCAGCGGCTGCTCGTCGCGGACCGCCCGCCGCGGGTGCTCGGCGCGATGGCGCTGGCTGTCGCGGGCACGCTCGTCTCCCTGCCGTTCGCCCTGTTCCTGAGCTGACGTCGCCCCCTACGGGACTTCTCCGGGTTCGCGCGCCCCTATAGGTAGCGAGACTACGTGTAGGTTGGCTACGACAAGAGAGCCAACCCATGGGAGGACGACAGTGGACCCGCTGCTCCTCGCCCGCCTCCAGTTCGCCACCACCACCTCGATCCATTTCCTGTTCGTGGCGGTCACACTCGGCCTGGTCACGCTCCTGGTCGGGTTGCAGACGGCCGGCTACCTGACCGGCAAGCCGGTGTACGAGCGGCTGACCCGGTTCTGGGGCCAGCTCTACGTGATCAACTACGTGCTCGGCATCGCCACCGGCATCGTCATGGAGTTCCAGTTCGGGCTGAACTGGAGCGGGCTGTCGCGCTACGTCGGGAACGTCTTCGGCGCGCCGCTGGCCATCGAGACGCTGGTGGCGTTCTTCCTGGAGTCCACGTTCCTCGGCATGTGGATCTTCGGGTGGCACCGGCTGCGGCGCGGCGTGCACCTGGCGCTGCTCTGGGGCGTGGCGATCACCGCGTACGCCTCGGCCTTCTGGATCATGGTGGCGAACGCCTGGCTGCAGAACCCGGTCGGGTACGAGGTCCGCGACGGCGTCGCCCACCTCACCGACTTCGGCGCGCTGCTCACCAACCCCACGTTCGGCATGGCGTTCGGTCACGTGATCTCGGCGAGCCTGGTCACCGGCGGGCTGCTGATGGCCGCGGTGAGCGCGTGGCACCTGCTGCGGCGTACTCCCGACTACGCGCTGTTCCGCACCTCGCTGCGGCTCGGCCTGGTCACCGCGGCCCTGGCGGTCAGCATGCTCCAGGGTTTCGGCTTCGCCCAGTTCGGGCCGGTCGCGCAGCTCCAGCCGACCAAGTTCGGCGGCGGGCCGGAGCGGGACGCGCTCGTCGCCGACTGGACCGCGCGGTTCGGCCCCGGCGACTGGGAACCGCCGGTGCTGTCGAACGTCGGCCTCGGCTTCATGATCCTGATCGGCTTCACGCTCGGCGCGCTCTGGCTCCTGCTGCCGCTGCTCTGGCGCGACTGGATCATCAGGTTGAAGGCGCCGCTCTGGCTGATCCTGCTCGGTCTGCCGCTGCCCTTCGTGGCGATGCTGCTCGGCTGGATCGCCCGCGAGGTCGGCCGCCAGCCCTGGGCCGCGTACGGGCTGCTGCCCACGGCGCAGGCCGTCTCGCCGGTCTCACCGGGGCTGATGCTCACCTCGCTGATCGGATTCAGCCTGCTGCTCGGCGCGCTCGCGGTGACCAACTGGGTGCTGCTGGCCCGGCACGCGGCCCGTGGAGCGCAGGACCCCGCGCTCGGCCGCCCGCCCGCGCCCGACAGCGACGCCCACCACCAGCCCGTGTTCGTCTGAGGGAGCCCGACGTGGAACTCGCCTGGTACGCCCTGCTCGGCCTCTTCTTCGCCACCTACCTCGTGCTCGGCGGCTACGACTACGGCGTCGGCCTGCTGCTGGCCCGACGTGGCCCGGCGCCGGGCAACCGGGCCACGCTCACCGCGCTCGGGCCGTTCTTCCTCGGCAACGAGGTCTGGCTGGTCGCCGCCGTCGGCATCCTGTTCGGCGCGTTCCCCAGGCTGGAGGGCGAACTGCTCTCCGGCTTCTACCCGGCCGTGCTCGCCGCGCTGGCGGGGGTGGTGCTGGTGACCACCGGGGTGCAGTTGCGCAGCCGCCCGGCCTCCGCCGCCGCCCGCGCCCGCTGGGACCGGGTGGTGGTGGTCGGCTGCCTGCTCGCCGCGCTGGGCTGGGGCGCGGTGCTCGCCGGGCTGCTCCAGGGCGTGCCGTTGAGCGCCGACGGCCACGTGGTCGGTGTCGGTCATGTCGCCACCCCGTTCGCCGCCGCCGCCGGGCTGGCGCTGCTCGCGCTGGTGGCGGTGCACGGTGCGACGTTCCTCACGCTCCGGCTGCCCGCCGCCGAGGCCCCGGCGCTCGCCCGGCTGGCGAGCGGCCTGGTGCCCGCCGCACTCGTCGCGGTCGGCGCGGCCACCGTCCTGGGTGTGCTCTCCGATCGGGTACGCGCCGCTGTGGCGCGCCCGGCTGTCGCCGTACTCCTGCCGTTGGCGCTCGTGGCGGCGCTGCTGGCGGCCCGCGCGGCGCTGCGGCGGGGCCGGGCCGGGGTGGCCTTCGCGGCGACCGCGACGGCGCTGGCGCTTCCGGCGCCGCTGATCGGGGCCGCGCTCTGGCCCCGGATCCTGGTCTCCATCACCGACCCGGCGGCGTCGCTGACGGTGGCCGAGGCGGCCGCCGCCCGCCCGACGCTGGCGCTGTTGGGATGGCTCGCGTTACCGCTCCTGCCGGCCCTACTAGGCTTTCAGGCGATGTGCTGGTGGGTTTTCCGGGGACGGATCGACGGCAGGGCACCGGTGTACTGGTGAACCGCCGCCCGTTCGACCCGCGTCTGCTGCGTCGGGTCCCCGCGGCCCGGCGCGACCTCGCCGTGCTCGCGGTGCTGGGCGGGCTCACCGCACTGCTGGTGATCGCCCAGGCCACCGCGCTGGCGACGCTGCTGGCGACGGCGTTCGACGGGCGGCTGCACCGGCCGGCGCTGGCCGGTCTCGTGGCCGCTGTCGCCGGGCGGGCGCTGGTGAGCTGGGCGCAGGGCACCGTGGCGGCGCGGGCCGCCGCCACAGTGAAGGCGGCGCTGCGCGCCGACCTGCTCGGCGCGGTCGGCCGGCACGGCCCCACCTGGGTCGCCGGACAGCGGGCCGGGCAGCTCGCCACGCTGGCCGGGCGCGGCCTGGACGCGCTCGACCCTTACTTCACCGGCTACCTGCCACAGCTCGTGCTGAGCGTCACGGTGCCGGTGGCGGTGCTGGCCCGGATCGTGTTCGCCGACTGGAGCTCGGCGCTGATCATCGCGCTCACCATCCCGCTCATCCCGATCTTCGGCGCGCTGCTCGGCTGGCAGGCGCAGGCCGCCACCGAACGGCAGTGGCGGCGGCTGTCGCTGCTCGGCGGGCACTTCCTCGACATGGTGGCCGGGCTGCCCACGCTGCGCGCGTTCGGCCGGTCCCGGGGGCAGGTCGACGTGGTACGCCGGATGGCCGACGGCCACCGCCAGGCCACCATGAAGACGCTGCGGATCGCGTTCCTGTCCGCGCTGGTGCTGGAGCTGGTCGCCACGCTCTCCGTCGCGCTGGTCGCGGTGCCGGTCGGCATCCGGCTGCTCGGCGGCGGCCTCACGCTCTCCACCGCGCTGCTGGTGCTGCTGCTCACCCCGGAGGCGTACCTGCCGCTGCGGGCCGCGGGCAGCCGGTTCCACGCCAGCATGGAAGGACTCACCGCGCTGGACGAGGCGCTCACGCTCTCCGCCACCGACGCGCCCGCCACCGCCGAGCCGCGCCGTCCGGCGCCGCGCGGCCGCGGTGAGATCCGCTTCGAGGGCGTAACGGTCGCGTACGACCGGACCACAGCGCTGCGCGACGTCACGCTGACCGTCCGGCCCGGCGACCGGGTGGCGATCATCGGGCCCAGCGGCGCGGGCAAGAGCACGCTGCTCAACCTGCTGCTCGGCTTCGTCGCACCGACCTCGGGCCGGGTCACGGTCGACGGAGTGGACCTGGCCGGGGTCGACCTCGACGCCTGGCGGCGCGAGCTGGCCTGGGTGCCGCAGCGGGCGCACCTGTTCGCCGGGTCGCTCGCCGACAACATCCGCCTGGGCGCACCGGAGACCCCTGACGCCGCGCTCGCCGCGGCGGTCACCGGCGCCGCGCTCGACGAGGTGGTAGGCGCCCTGCCCGACGGGCTGGACACCCGCCTCGGCGAGCGCGGCCACGGCCTGTCCAGCGGTCAGCGGCAGCGCGTCGCCCTGGCTCGTGCGTTCCTGCGGGACGCGCCGATCGTGCTGCTCGACGAGCCGACAGCGCGGCTGGACAGCGCCAGCGAGGCGGTCGTGCTGGACGCGACCCGGCGGCTGGTCGCCGGACGTACCGCGCTGCTCGTCGCGCACCGGCCCGCGCTGCTCGCCGACGCCGACCGGATCCTGCGCGTCGAGGACGGCCGGGTCACCGAGCTGCACCCGACCGCCACCGGACCGGCGGTGCCCCGATGAGCCCCGTCTCCCCCGCCCGCCCGGCGGTGACCCGGTGACCGCCGCCGACGGCGTGACGCCTGTGGGCCGCGAGCCGGCCGGGCCGACAGCGGTTCCGGTGCCGCCCTCCGGCTCGCCGGAACCGCCCGCGCCCGCCCGGCCCGGCGCGGAACGTGCGGTGCTGCGCCTGGCCCGGCCGTACCTGAGCCGGCTGCTCGGCGCCGGGCTGCTCGCCGCCGCCACCGAGTTCGCCGGCCTGGCGCTGATGGCCACCGCCACCTGGCTGCTGATGAGCGCCGCCGGCCGTCCGCCGCTGGACCGGCTGACGGTGGCCATCGTCGCGGTCCGGGCACTGGCGGTCAGCCGGGGCGTGTTCCGGTACACCGAACGGCTCGCCGGGCACGACGCCGTCCTGCGCATGATCACCGACGTACGGGCCCGCGTCTTCGCCACGCTCGCCGCCCGCCGGGAGACCGGCCGGCGTACCGGGGACGCGCTGAGCCGCCTGGTCTCCGACGTGGAGGCGGCCCAGGATCTGCTCCTGCGCGTCCTCGTACCGGGAGCGGCGGCGGCGCTGGTCAGCGTGCTCGCGGTCGGCGTCGCCGCGCTGATCTCGCCACCGGCCGCCGGTGTGCTCGCGCTCGGCCTGCTCGTGGCGGGCGTGGCGCTCCCCGCGCTCGCCGCCCGGATCACCCGCCGCGCCGCCGACGAGGTGGCCCCGCTGCGGGGCGCGCTCGCCGTGGACGCGGTCGACCTCACCCACGGCGCCGCCGACCTGGCCGCGTTCGGGGCGACAGGCGCCGCGCTCGCCGCCGCCGACGAGCGGGCCGGACGACTGGCCCGGCTGGAACGAAGGCTCGCCGCGACCGGCTTCGCGGTGGACGCGCTCGGCGTCCTCGTGGCTGGTCTCACCGCCGCCGTCGTGGTGGTCGTGGCGCTGCGCGCCGAGGTCGGCGGCGTGCTCGTCGGCGTCCTCGCGGTCGGCTCGCTCGCCGCCGTGGAGGTGGCGCTCGCGCTCGTCGCTGCGGCCCGCCAGCGCACCCAGCTGCGGGCCGGGCTGGCCCGGGTCGCCGACCTGCTCACCGAGCCCGCCGCGGCGGCGCCGCAGACCGCTCCGGAGCCCGGGACCGACGGCCACGACGTGCGGTTCGCCGACGTGACGGTCCGCTACCGGGCCGGCGCCGCCCCCGCCCTGGCCGGGTTCGACCTCGACCTGCCGGCCGGCCGGCGGGTGGCGGTGGTCGGGCCGAGCGGCGCCGGCAAGAGCACGCTCGCCGCGGTGCTCACCGGCGCGGTACGCCCCGACACCGGCCGCGTCACCGCCGGCGGCGTGCCGGTGTCCGAGATCCCGGCCGAGCACCTGCCCCGGGTGGTCGGCGGCCTGCTCGCCGAGGCGTACGTCTTCCACGCCACGGTCAAGGAGAACCTGCTCCTCGGCCGGCCGGACGCCACCGAGGCGGACCTGACCGCCGCGACCCGGGCGGCCGGCCTGCTCGACTGGGTACGCGAACAGCCAGACGGCTGGGACACGGTGGTCGGCGAGCAGGGCGGGCAGCTCTCCGGCGGGCAGCGGCAGCGGCTCGCGCTGGCCCGGGCGCTGCTGGCCGCCCCACCGGTGCTGGTGCTCGACGAGCCGACCGAGGGGCTCGACCCGGCGGCCGCCGACGCGGTGCTGGACTCCACGCTCGCCGCCACCCCGGCCGGGCACTCGGTGCTGCTGATCAGCCACCGGCTCAGCGGTCTCGCCGGGTTCGACGAGATCGTGGTGCTCGAAGGCGGCCGGATGGTGCAGCGCGGCCGGCACGACGAGCTGGTGGCGCGCCCCGGCTGGTACCGGGAGCAGTGGCTGCGCCAGGAGGCGGCCGAGCGCGGCTACCTGGCGATCACGCCCTGACGCCCGGCCGATCGGGGTTTTCCCTGACGCGGGTGTCGCCCGCCGGTGGCAGGCTTATCCGCATGCGGGTGCATGAGGAGGCAGTGGTCGACCGCCGGCTGCACGAGTTGTCCACGCGGTTGCACGGACCGAACCGGCTCAAGGCTGACCTGCTGACCGAGGCGCGGCACGCGCTGGAGGACGCCGTCGAGGCGTACCGGGAAGGGGGCCTGCCGCGGGCGGAGGCGCAGCGGCGGGCGGTCGCCGAGTTCGGCAGCGACGCCCAGCTCGTGCCGGGTTTCCAGGCCGAGCTGGCGGTCGGCGCGCTGCGCGGGCTGGCGCTGCGCACGCTCGTGGTGGCGGTGGTGCTCATCGCCGCCGGTGACCTGACCTGGCAGGGGTCGAGCTGGAGCGACGGTCCGCCCCCGCCACAGAGCTACCTGCTGCTCTCCGCCGCGCTGAACGGCATCTGGGGCGTGGTCGCCGCGCTGGCGCTGGTCGCGCTGCTGGTCGGTCCGCTGGTCGCCCGGTGGGGTTCACCGCGGCTCGTCCGCCCGGCGCGGCTGATCGGTTTCGGTCTGACCGGCAGCCTGCTGCTCGGCGCGCTCGCCGGGGGCGCGCTGTTCGGCTGGTCGATCGGGCTGTGGGACGCCGCGCTCACCTGGCCGCCCCTGGTCATCGGGATGGTGGTGGTCTCGGCGGCCTGGTTCGCGCTGGCCCGGGCGGCCCGCTGCTGGGTGCTCGCCGACCGCCGGCTGGCCGGCTGAGCGGCCGCCCCTCGGCCTTGCTGCTCGGGCGTTCGGCTGCCCGCTCGGCGGGCCGGGCTGCCGCCGCGGTCAGGCCGGTGCGGTGGGTGGCTCGTCCGCGCCGAGGAACCGTCCGACGGTGGCGCTGAACTCGCGCCAGCCGGCCCGCTCCCCCGCCAGCGCCCGGCCGCCGGCATCGGTCAGCTCGTAGGTGCGGCGCTCCCGGCCGTTCACAGTGCTCCAGGTGCTCGCCACCAGCCCGGCCCGCTCCAGCCGGCGCAGAGCCGGATAGATGGTGCCGGTGGGCAGATCCAGCGTGCCGCCGCTGCGGGCACGCAACGCCTCGATGATCGCGTAGCCGTGCAGCGCGCCCCGTTCCAGCACGGCGAGCAGCAGCGCATCCAGGTGTCCGTGCAGCGCCTGCGCCTTCATGCGTAGCAACGCTACTTGTCGCGCCGCCGCGACGCCAAGGGGTGCGACTCCCGGTCGGAACCGTCGCCCACTAGGGTATGTGCGCAGAGTCACTCGGCGGCGCGACGCCGTCGGGTGGGCAACCCGAACGCACACGGAGGTCAGCGTGGCCCGCCAGTCGCCCCAACGGCCCGACGCCGACGAGCCCGAGCTCGACGACACCGACGCCGCCGCCGCGGCCGACGAGGTCGAGGAGGACCGCCCGCCGGCCGACCGCGCGCTCTGGGACGAGGTGCGGATCGACCCGGTGGAGATCGCCCTGCCCGCCGGCACCGGCTTCACGCTGCGGGCGTACCGGCAGGCGCGCGAGCTGACCCCGACCGACGTCGCCGAGCGCGACCAGGACGACCCGTTCCTGGCCCGCCGTCAGGTCGTCGAGACCGAGGAGGACGAGGAGGTGGTGATCCTCGACGAGGAGTTCGCCGCCCTCTCCGCCGAGGAGGACGACGAGGACGAGGAGAAGGACGCCAAGTCCCGCCGCAAGGGCAAGGCCGACGCCTCGGACGACGAGAAGGCCGAGGCCGACGAGGACGACGCCGAGGACGAGGACGAGGCGGGCGACGAGGAGGTGCCGGTCTTCCTCACCCACAAGGGCCGGCTCCTGCTGTTCAAGACGCCGGAGTCATTGGTCACTTTCATCCGTTCCGGTGCGCCCAACGACCTGTCCCAGCTGGACAGTTGGAATGAACTGTCCGAACGGCTGGAGCCGGCCGACATCGCCCCGCTGGACGAGGACACGTACGAGCTCGACCTGGTGGTGGAGAACCTGCGCGGCGGCCACGACGCGTGGGACCACGAGCTGCTCATCGAAGCCGGTGAGATCGCCCGTGACCTGGCGTACGCCCTGCGGCTACCCGCCGTGCTGGACATGCTCTCGGCGGGCTCCAGCCTGGACGACCTGGACGAGGCGCTGCGCGCTTCCGTCAACGGTGGCGTCGGTGGTTTCCTGGGTCGTCGGCGGCTGAAGAAAATCGGGGCACAAACCGCAAGTTTGGGTTGGCGCACCATTGTCGGCAAGATCTCTGCGGTTGTGGACTGGCGCGACTGACCCGGAGCGGGGAGCATCAGTCTCTGGCAGAGCAAGACCTGTGTCCCGGGAGGAGGACGACGCCGTGGCGCTCGTGCGCGTGTACTGCGGTCTGGCCTCGGCAGATCCGGCCGACCGAACGGCTTCGGCCGGAACGGCGCTGACGTCCGCTGTGGTCGACGACGCAGGCCGTCTGCTGCACGTCTGCGAGATCGGTGACGATCCCGCCGGTTACGCCCGGCTGGTCGCGCTGCTGGTGGAACGGTCCGGCGGTCCGAGCGGCGCGGCCATCGCCGCGGACAGCGACGACCACATCGTCACCTCGCTGCTGAGCGCCGCCGGCCGCCCGCTGGCGATCGCGGACGACGACTCGGTCGACGACTTCGCCGAGCGCTTCGCCGACGACGACTCCCTGGAGGAGATGCAGTCCCCGCCCGCCGAGCGCCGGGCGGTCGGGCTGGCCCGTGCGCTTCAGGCCGGCGCGCTCTCCGCGGTGACCCTCCCGGCGCCGCGCGAACTCGCCGGATACACGCAGGTCCTGGCCGCGCACGCGGCGCTGGCGAGTGGCCGTCACTCCGCCGCCGTGACACTGCGCGAGGTGCTCCGCGAGCTCTACCCGGCCGCGCTGCGGGCCTACCCGGATCCTGCCGACCGGGTCGCCCTGGCGGTCCTCGACGCGCTGCCCGAGCCGGGGATGCTCACCGGCCCCGCGGGCCGTGGTGGCCGGGACGGCGCGCTGGCCGCCGACGCGGTCGTCGCGCAGCTGGCCGGCGAGGGCGTGGCCGACGCCGACGCCGTCTCCGACGCGGTGACCGCGCTGCGTGTCGCTATCTCCGAGACGCCCCGGCGGGCCACCGTCAACCGCACGCTCACCGCGGCCGTCGCCGAGACCGTACGCCAGGCCGTCGCCTCCGTCCGGACCTGTGACGCCGGCTGCGACGCGCTCGTCGGCGCGCTCGCCGAACGCACCGCTCCCACTCCCGCGACCGGCCGCCGGGCCGCCGCCCGACGGGGCGAGCAGGTCGACGAGCTGGCCTCGACGCCCGCGGCCGACCTGCGTCCGGTGCGCTCCATCCAGCCGGACCCGATCGCCGAGCCCCACCGCGGTCGTCCCGAGCCGGCCGGGGCACCCGAGCCGGCCGGTCGTCGCGGTCGTCCCGAGCCGCTCCCCGGCGGGCGGCGCAGCCGTCCGGAGCCGGTGTCCGGTCCGGCCGCCACGACGACGCCCCGGCCGCTCGGCCCGCCACCTGTCGCGCCCGCGCCTGTCACGCCGCCGCCGGTCGCCCCGGCGCCGGTCACGCCCGTCGCTCCGGCAGCAGCACTGGGCCGGCCGTCCTCGGCTCCCCCGGCGCGGCCCGAGCCGACCGGCGCGCCGCTGCCGTCGCGGGTGGACGGCCCCACCAACCGGCCGGTCTCCGCGCCGCCTCCGCCGCCACCCGGGATCACGCCGATCGCCCCGTCCCCGCGCGGCGCCGTGCCGCCGGCCGAGGCCGGCGAGCCGTTCCGCCCGACGCTCACCACCGCGGCGATCAACAAGGCGCGGGCCGAGCGGCAGCGCACAGTCATCCCGCCCCGGCCGAAGACCAACCAGAACCCGCACCAGGAACCGCCGACCGGTGGCTTCAGCGCCACCGACCTGAGCATTCCGGTGCCGGCCCCGCGTCCGCCCGCGCCGGAGGCACCGCCGGGCTCCCGGGCGAACTGGCCGCTGGTGAACACCGAGGACGACACCGCGCGGGAGCGGGAGGGCACCACCTACCCGTACGGGCGGGGCGTGGACGCGCCGAGCGACCCGGGCCGGGTCACGCCGCCGTGGCTCGCCGACGACCTGCCGCAGGAGCCGCCGATGCTGCGGCTGGTGGAGCCGCCGCCGCTCGCCGACCGCGCGCTGCGCGACGAGATGGGCCGGCCGGCCGACCCCGGCCTGGAGACGCCCCCGCTGCGTCTGGTCGACCAGGGCGACCCGGGTCGCGTACCGCTGCCCGCCGCGCCCGAGCGGCGTCCCGCCCCGAAGGAGCACCGGCCGCCGCCGGTCTCCGACGAGGGTGACGGCGACCTGCTGATCTTCGCGCAGGCCAAGTCCGCCTGGTTCGTCGGCCACGGCGACGAGGCCGACCTGGAGTGGTCGACCACCGCCGACACCGGCTGGCAGGCTGCCGAGCAGGCGGCCCGTCCGGCCGTCGGCGCGGAGACCAAGGCCGGGCTGCCGAAGCGCGTGCCGCAGGCCAACCTGGTCCCGGGTTCCCCGCTGCGCGAGGAGCGTCCTCTGCGGATCGTCCGGAACGCGGCGAGCCTCGCCGAGAACACCACCGGATACTTCCGGGGCTGGCGGCGCGGCCAGGAGATCGGCGGCTTCGCCGTGGGCGGCCGTCCGGGCCGTGAGGCGGCCGGCGGCTGGGACTTCACCCGCGACACCGGCGACCGCGACGACGACCGGGAGTACGAGTACCGCTCGGCGGGCTACCGCTCCTGACCGGGCCCGCCGGGGTGTTCCATCCCACACCGGGACGATTTGACGCTGGGCTGGACCGGCCGGGAACATACCCGGCGGACCAGCGGCGGCGCCTGTTCGCCGGGGTGGGAAGGCGATTCCATTGGCGACACCGGCGTTCGACTCCACTGTGCTCACCCGGCGGGGCGTCCTCGCTGCCGCTGCCGGGAGCCTGCTGCTCGCCGGGTGCGCGCCGCAGGGCCAGCGGCCGGACGACGGCCCGTCCAGCAGCGCGCCGAGCGACCAGGACCTGATCGTCGGCGCGAGCCTGGAACTGACCGGCGCCGGGTCGCTGCTCGGCGTCGCCCAGCGGCAGGCCCTTCAGCTCACCGCCGACTCGCTCAACCGCACCGGCCTGCCGGTCGGGAACCTGGTCCGGTCGGTCCGGCTCCAGATCCTGGACAACGGCAGCAATCCCGAGGTCGCCGCCCGCCACGCCGCCGAGTTCACCCGGGCCGGTGCCCAGGCGCTGATCGGCGGCGTGCTCGGCGAGACCTCGGTGGCCCTCGCGGCGGCCGCCCAGCGGGTCAAGACGCCCTTCCTGTCGCTCGGCTACGGTGACCGCATCGCGCTGCCGCTGGACGAGCGCACGTTCACCTACAAGCTCACCCCGGACGCCGTCGACATGGCACGTCGCCTGGTGGAGCTGTTCGAGTCCAAGAAGATCCGACGGGTGTCGGTGCTCGCCGCCGACGGGATGCACGGCGACTCGGGTGTGCGGGCGATGCGGGAGGCGCTCGCCGACAGCAGCACCGACCTGGCCCGCACGGTACGCCTTCCGGCGACCGGCCGGCGCTTCCGCGCCGCCGCCGAACGCGTCGCCGGCAGCCAGCGGGACGGCGTGGTGGTCTGGGCTACCGCACCCGACTCCGGTGTCGCGGCACGGGAACTGCGCGCCGCCGGCCACCGCGGCCCGATCTTCTTCGACGCCGGCGCGGTCGCCGACGACACCGTGCAGGGAGCGAACGCCGCCGCCGTGGAGGGCGCGTACGCGGTGCACCCGGCCTGCCTGGACGTCTCCGCCGCCACCGCCACCACGACGGCGCAGCTGGCCCGCCGGGACTTCGTCAACCGCTACACGCAGCGGCACGGCGTCAGCCCGGACTTCGCCCCGTACGCCTCGGACGCGCTCCAGCTCCTCGCCACGTCGGCGCGGATGGCGACGAGCCTGGACCGGGGCCGGCTGCGGGCGCTCCTCCAGGCGCAGACCGTCGAGGGCATCGCCGGCGGATACGCGTTCCGCGCCGACCGGCACGGCGGCATGGAGCCCGACTCGCTCGCCGTTTACCAGGTGTTCCGGGGCAACTGGACCCGGTACGCCTGACCTCACCCGTCGCCCGGTGACCGTCCCGCCTGGAGGGTCACCGGGCGATCGCGTACCGTGTCCGCCCCCAGACGGCAGGAAGCGCCCGGTGGCCCTGAGGCCGCCGGGCGCTTCCGCGCGTCGGTCAGGCGGGCGCGACGGCCCGCGAGCGCCGCATGGTGAGCACGTACTCGACCAGCGAGATCAGCACGTGCTTCGTGGACTCCCGGTTCCGGGCGTCGCACGGCACCACCGGCACGTCGCGGGAGATCGCCAGCGCGTCCCGGACGTCCTGCGGATCGTGGTACTGCATGCCGTCGAAGCAGTTGATGGCGATCAGGTACGGCAACCGCCGGTGCTCGAAGAAGTCGATCGCGGCGAAGCAGTCGGCGAGCCGGCGGGTGTCGACCAGCACCACCGCGCCGATCGCACCCCGGACCAACTCGTCCCACATGAACCAGAACCGCGTCTGACCCGGAGTACCGAACAGGTACAGGATCAGATCCCGGTCGATCGAGATACGACCGAAGTCCATCGCCACCGTGGTCGTCGTCTTACCCGGCACCTGCCGGGTGTCGTCGACGCCGACACCGGCGGAGGTCATGATCGCCTCGGTGGTCAGCGGCGTGATCTCGGAGACCGAGCCGACCAGCGTCGTCTTGCCGACGCCGAACCCACCGGCGATAACGATCTTCGCCGACGTCACTCGGCCGCTCGGGGCCGGCGGCCGGTGCGACATGTCAGAGCCTGCGAAGTCCACTCAGCACCCTCTCCAGCAGTTCAGTGCCCACCGCGTCGTCGGAGTCGTCCAAGATGGTCGGCTCGTGGACCGCGACCAGGCCGTCCGTCGCCATGTCGGCGATGAGCACCCGGGCCACGCCGAGCGGAAGCTGCATCCGCGCCGCGATCTCGGCGAGCGACTGCACACGTCCGTCACACAACGCGGCGATGTACTGGTGTTCACGACCGTGGCCGCCACCATTGCCAGTGGCAACCGCTCGGCCGCGCACCGTCGTCTCGACGAGTGCCTCCAGGGCGATGTCGAGCCGGGGACGGGTACGGCCGCGGGTAACGGCGTACGGCCGGACCAACGCTCCGGTCGGCTCGTCACGATCCGCCATTTCGCCGCTCACCTCCCTCGTACCCGGCACCGGCTCGCCCCGGTGGCATCCGTCGCTGTCGTAGTTGTTCCCGCACCTGACCCACCGGCCAGCGCGTCATTCAGCCCATCATCCCCACAGCCGTACGCGGCTGCGGCGTCAGGGCATCGCCCACCCGGTCCACGAGCAGGGCCATCTCGTACCCGACCTGACCCACGTCGCAGCTCCGCGCCGCCAGCACCGCGAACGACGAGCCGTCGGAGATGGACATCAGGAACAGGAAACCGTTGTCCATCTCGACGACTGTCTGCAACACCGCTCCGCCCTCGAAGCAGCGGGCCGCGCCCTGGGTCAGGCTGACCAGACCGGACGCGATCGCGGCGAGCTGGTCGGCGCGGTCCCGCGGAAGGTCACGGGACGAGGCGAGAAGCAGGCCGTCGGCCGAGACCGCGACCGCGTGCGCCACACCGGGCACCCGGTCGGCGAAGTTGGCGAGCAGCCATCCGAGATCCTGCGTAGTAGTCATCCTTGTTGCTCCTTCTGCCCGCTCCCGGCCACCGGGCCTGAGCCAGACTGCGAGGACTGCTGCCCGCCCGGAGTGCCCTCCGGGCCGGTCGTGTTGCTGTCGGTGTTACGCCCGCGCTGTACGCCCCGATGGTAGGCCGAGAGCAGGCCCCGAACACCCTCCGGAGTACGCCGCTGCACCGACGCGGAAGGCTTCTCGATGCTGCCGGGCACGAGCTGCGCCATCGGCGTCCGCTTCGGCAGGCCCTTCTGGGTGGTCTCCGCAACCGGGACCTCGGTGGCCGCCGAGGCGGCACGCCAGCCGTCGTCGGCCGCCGTCTGCCACGGGGAGGAGGACTGCGGCGACGCGGTCGGCTGCCGGGTGGGCAACCCGCCGGTGTGCGCGGGACGGGCGTTCCCGTTCGCCGCGCCGTTGTCACGCGGTGCTCCGCCGGCCGTCGGAGTGTGTGCCATCGGCGTGTTACCTGTCGTTGCGGGTGTCTTCTGCGGCACGGGCCGGCCGGCCGTGTCCACCTTGGCGAACTGCTGGGTGGCGGCGCCGCCGTTCGTCGTCGCGGCCGGTGCCGCCGACTCCTCGTTGGGTCCGGGCCGGCGGGTGCGGAACCACGCCGACTCCAGCTCCCGGAAGATCGGCAGCTCCATCGTCTCGTCCGCGTACCGCTGACGGTTGCCCTGCTGCTGCGGCGCGGCCGGGCGTGCCACCGGTGCCGCCGGGCGATTCGCCGCCGGGGCCTCGGCCGGCCGGCTCGCGGCCGGAGCGGCGGACGGCTGGCCGGCCGCCTGCTGCGGGGTGGCCGGAATCTCCGTGCGCGGCACCCGGGGCAGCTCGGTGGTCATGTCCATGCCACTGGTGGGCCGTTCCGGCGCCGCCGGAGCCGGGGTCGGCGCGACCGGCGGCCAGACCGGCGGGGCGCTGACACCCGGTGCGGGCATCGGACGTGCCTGCGGCTGGTTCGCCGGCGGCGCGGAGGCCGGGTACCCGGCGGCGGGCTGCCCGGACACCGGCGCGGGGTGCCCGGAGACCGGCGCGGCCGAGACCGGACGGTACGGCAGCGGGTCGCCGGAGACCGGCGCCGCGGAGACCGGGCGGCCCGAGAACGGGTCGCCGGAGACCGGCGCGGCCGAGACCGGGCGGTACGGCAGCGGGTTGCCGGAGACCGGCGCGCCGGAGACCGGGGGCAGCGGCGGGGCCGACACCGGCGGGACCGGCGGCGCGGAGACCGGCGGCGGGCTGTAGGGCCGCGCCTCCGGGCTGCTCGGCAGCTGGCGCGGGATCGCCGGCTGCTGGCCGGTGCTGCCCGGGTCGCCGTCGGCCGGGTTGCGCCGCTGCGGCAGCGGGTCCGTCGACTGGCCGTTGGGCCGGCCGCCGAATCCGCCGTCGCCGCCGGACGGGCTGGCGCCGGTCAGGTCGGACCAGGCCGGCATGGCACGGCCGCCACCGGCGTTCGCCGGGGTGCCCGAGCCGTTGCGCGGCGCCGGGTCGAAGGCGCGTCCGCCGAGCGTGACCTGGTTGCCCGAGGAGCCCGGGTGGGGCGCCGGCGGCAGGCTCGGCGGGTTGTTGTTGCCGAAGGCGGCCAGGGCGCCGAAGGCCGGTGCCGGGCCGTTCTGCTGCGGGCCCGCGGCCGGCAGGGCCGGTCCGGGCAGGCCACGGCCGGCCAGGGCGCGCGGCACCAGGACCGAGGTCGGCAGCGTCACGTCGGCGACGGTGCCCCGGTCGGCACCCGGCCGCAGCTCGACCCGGACGCCGTGCCGGGCGGCCAGCCGCGCGACCACGACCAGGCCCATCATCCGGGAGACCGCGACGTCCACCTGCGGCGGCGTGGCCAGCCGCTCGTTGAGGTCGCGGAGCTGGTCCGGGCTGATGCCGATGCCGCGGTCCTCCACGTAGAGGGAGGCGCGGTCGCCGACCCGCCGGGCCTCCACCATGACCTGCGAGTCCGGCGGGGAGAAGGCGGTGGCGTTGTCGAACAGCTCGGCGACCAGGTGCACCAGGTCGTTGACCGCGTGGGCGGCGACCTCGATGTCCCGGTCGATCACGCCGAACTCGATCCGGGTGTAGTGCTCGACCTCGGACTGGGCGGCGCGCAGCACGTCGATCAGTGCGGCGGGCTCGCGCTGCACACGGGTGGAGTCCGCACCGGCGAGGACCAGCAGGTTCTCGTCGTTGCGGCGCATCCGGGTGGCCAGGTGGTCGAGCTGGAACAGCTCGGCCAGCCGGTCCGGGTCCTCCTCGCCGCGCTCCAGGCGGTCGAGGTGGCCGATCAGCCGGTCGACCAGGATCTGCGAGCGGCGGGCCAGGTTGACGAACATGGTCGCAACCGAGGCCCGCAGGGCGGCCTGCTCGGCGGCGGTCCGGACGGCCTCCAGGTGGACGGCGTTGAACGCCTCGGTCACCTGGCCGAACTCGTCCTTGCTGCGCACCGGCAGCGGCTCGGCGATCTGGTTTGCCAGTTGCACAGGGGAGAGCTGGCCGGTGACCTGCGGGTCGCGCAGACGGGCGACCGCCTGTGGCAGCCCGTACTGGGCCACCGCCAGGGCGCCCTGGCGCAGGTCGCGCAGCGACCGGGCCATCGAGCGGGCCACCAGGTACGCGAACAGGATGGCCAGCAGCAGCATGGTGAGCAGCAGGCCGGTCTCCAGGAACACCTGGCGCTGGGTGTCCGAGCGCAGCGCGTCGGCCTGCCGGACCACGTTGCCGTCGAGCCGGGCCTCCACGGTCCGGATCAGCTTGGCGTTGGCGACCATGGTCTGGTCCCACTGGTCCGCCCCGAACGGGGCGTTCTCCATCGAGCCGTTGTTGTTGCCCGAGACGAAACTCGTGAAGCGGTCGGCCTTGCGCAGGTCGGGCCCGGAGACGGTCTGCTCGTAGAACAGCTTGTCGGGCTCGGTGGCGACCGACTGGAAGGTCGCCAGCGACTGCGACTGGCCGGTGCCGCTGGCGATGAACTGCTCGCGCAGCGCGGCGGTGTACTGGTTCTGGGTCAGCGCCTGGTGGACGACGACCCGGCGCTGGGTCAGGTATTCCTTCTGCCGGGCGACGGCGGCCGCCGCGCGCATCCGGTCGCTCAGGTCGTTGTTGCCGGCGAGCTGGGTGGCCGAGTCGCGGATCGCGAGCAGGTCCTCGATCAGCTGCCGGTACGCCTGGTCGGCGTCGTTGATCTTCAGCTTGCCGTTCAGCACCTGGCTGCGGGTCGCCGGAAGGTCCTTCAGCTGGGTGTCGATCGTGTCGAGCAGCCCGACGAAGTTGCGGGGCAGGTCGTCGATCTCGCCACGCTGCCGCAGGTACGGCGACTTCGCCTGGTCCACCCGCTGGTTGGCGCGGTTGTAACCCTCCTGGTACTGCGCCCGGGTCTGGAACTCCTTCGCGCCGAGGAAGAGCACGGCGCCGACCCGCTCGTCCTGCACGGTGTCGACCAGGTCACCCGAGTAGCCGATCAGGTTGGCCAGATCCCCCGCCCGGTTGGCATTGTTGAGCGTCTCCAGGTGGTCGACCAGACCACTGGTGCCCACCACGACCGTGGCGATGGTCGGCACGATCATGATCAGACCGAGCTTGGACCAGATCGGCATGTCGCGCAGCCGACTCATCGGCCGGCGCAGCCGCGACAGGAAGGAGCCCGCCGTCGTTGGCCGTTTGCTCACGTCACCGCCCTCGCATTACCGCACCCCGCGCCACCCTGAGGGCAACGCCGAGCGACCGACCCGGCGGGTCGGACCTCCGAGATTCCATCACGCCGCTCCGCAAAGAGAAAGCCCAGGTTGTCCCTCACCGGAGGTGTGATGAGATGTTGATGCAATTTGATAGCAATCCGTCTGGCCGGAGTCACTGAAGGTAATGGAACACCCGCACCGCGTCGTCCTGCTCGCCGGCCCCTCCGGGTCCGGAAAGTCATACATAGCCCAGCGAACCGGACTTCCGGTGCTCTGCCTGGACGACTTCTACAAGGACGGCGATGACCCTACGTGTCCGCGTCGAAACGGACAGGTGGACTGGGAGTCCCCCTTGTCCTGGGATTCGGACACGGCGGTGCAAACAATCGCCCGACTGGCTCGTGAGGGCAAGGCCGAAGTGCCGGTTTATGCGATCGGCGCAGACCGTCGAGTAGCCACCCGGCCATTCGATGTCGACGGATCGCCAATCTTCGTCGCCGAGGGGATCTTCGCGGCCGAGATCGTGGCCGAGTGCCGGCGACTGGGCCTGCTCGCCGGTGCGTACGCGCTGCGCCGCCCGCGCGGCGCGACGTTCCTGCGCCGCCTCGCCCGGGATCTCGCCGAGCAGCGCAAGGCGCCCCGGGTGCTGCTCCGGCGCGGGGTCGCGCTGCTGCGCGCCGAGCCGGCCGTGCTGCGCCGGCAGACCGGGCTGGGCGCCGAGGCGGCCCGGGCCGGGCAGGTGCTGCGCGGGGTGGCCGCACTGCTCTCCGGCCACCCCCGCCAGTCGTGATCAGCCGATCAGCTCGGCGTACGCCGGCTTGATCACCTCGTCGATGATCCGCAGCCGCTCGTCGAACGGGATGAACGCGCTCTTCATCGCGTTGATGGTGAACCACTGGAGTTCCTTCCAGCCGTAGCCGAAGGCCTCCACCAGCAACGCCATCTCCCGCGACATCGAGGTGCCGCTCATCAGCCGGTTGTCGGTGTTCACAGTCACCCGGAACCGCAGGTCACGCAGCAGCCCGATCGGGTGGTCGGCGATCGAGGCCGCGGCGCCGGTCTGCACGTTCGACGACGGGCACAGCTCCAGCGGGATGCGCTTGTCCCGCACGTACGCGGCCAGCCGGCCCAGCACCGGCGGGTTGCCCGGGGTGATGTCGTCGACGATGCGGACGCCGTGGCCGAGCCGGTCGGCGCCGCACCACTGGATCGCCTGCCAGATGGACGGCAAGCCGAACGCCTCACCCGCGTGGATGGTGAAGTGGAAGTTCTCCCGCTGGAGGTACTCGAACGCGTCCAGGTGCCGGGTGGGCGGGAAGCCCGCCTCGGCGCCGGCGATGTCGAACCCGACCACCCCGGTGTCGCGGTGCCGCACGGCCAGCTCGGCGATCTCCTGCGAGCGGGCCGCGTGCCGCATCGCGGTGAGCAGCGTGCCGATCCGGATCGGGGTGCCCGCCTCGGCGGCCAGCGCGCTGCCCTCCCGGAACCCGGTGACCACCGCGTCGACCACCTCGTCCAGGGTCAGGTTCTGCTCCAGGTGCTGCTCCGGCGCGAACCGCACCTCGGCGTAGACCACGCCGTCAGCGGCCAGGTCCAGCGCGCACTCGCGGGCGACCCGGCGCAGCGCGGCAGGGGTCTGCATGACCGCCACCGTGTGCGCGAACGTCTCCAGGTAGCGCTCCAGCGAGCCGGAGTTCGCCGCCTCGGTGAACCAGACGCCGAGCGCCGCCGGGTCGGTGGTGGGCAGTTCGTGGCCGACCTCGGCGGCCAGCTCGACGATCGTCGCGGGCCGCAGGCCGCCGTCGAGGTGATCGTGCAGCAGCGCCTTCGGGACCTTGACGATGTCCTCGTACGAGATTGCGACCATGCTCAGACCCTAGTCACCCCCGATACGGGCCGGGCGGTGGACCGGTCCGGTCAGGGCCGCCAGCCGTACACCCGCTCCACCGCGAGCCGCAGGACCACCCGCCCGTCGGCCACCATGGCGGCCCGGTAGTCGGCCCAGTCCGGGTGCTCGCCGCGGATCCGCCGGTACACCTCGACCAGTTCGTCGACGGTCGCGTCGTCGGTGGCCGCAGCCGGCGGGGTGAGCGTCGCGGTGCCCTCGGCGACCGCGTACGCCCCGCCGTCGGCGGTGGTCACGTGGAAGCTGGCCCGGGGGTCGCGGCGCAGGTTGCGCACCTTGGCCCGGTCGCCGGTGGTGGAGCAGCGGATCAGGCCCGGCTCGGCCAGGTAGTCGAGGTTGGACAGCTGGGGGCGGCCGTCCCGGCGCAGCGTGACGAGCACTCCGCGCCCCCGCTCACCGAACAGTTCCCAGAGCCGGGCGCTCACCGCGCTCCCTTCGTTCGCGACTGCGGGGCTCGCAAACCCGGCTCACTCCTCGCGCTCACTGCGCTCACCGCGCCACCTCGGTTCGCAGCGGCGCGAGCGCGGCGGCCAGCCGGGCGAGCTGATCCAGCATGAGCGCGGCGGCCTCCTCCCGGCCGGGGTCGGGTCGCAGCTCGCCCGCCTCGTCCAGCGCCTGCCGCAGGAAGACGACCACCTGGTCGTTGACCGGGGTCATGTTCAGCGTGGTCACCACCTGCTTGATCATCTGCACCGCGCGCAGGCCCCCGGAGGTCATGCCGTAGCTGACGAAGCCCACCGGCTTGTGCTGCCACTCGTAATAGAGGTAGTCGATCGCATTCTTCAGCGGCGCGCTGAAGCCGTAGTTGTACTCCGGCATGACCAGGACGAAGGCGTCCGCGGCGTCGATCTCGGCGCTCCAGGCCCGGGTGTGCTCGTGCAGGTAGACCCGCTCGGACGGGTGGTGCGGCTCGTCGTGGAAGGGCAGGTCGACCTCGGCCAGGTCGAGGAGGCGTACCTCGTCGAAGCCGGCGTGGCGGACGGCGGCGGCGGTGAACCAGTCACCGATGCGGCGGCCGACCCGGCCGGGGCGGGTGCTGGCGACGACGACGGTCAGGCGGGGCATGGCGAGGTCACTCCTGTCGGGACGGGGGCCGGGGCGGTGAGCCGGGGAACGAACCAGGCGACGATCGGCCCGATGCCGATCGCGTAGAGCAGGGTGCCGGGGCCGACGGCGCCGCCGAGCAGCCAGCCGACGGCCAGCACCGTCACCTCGATCGCGGTGCGGGCCGGGCCGAGCGGCAGGCCGCGGGCGGCCAGGCCGGTCATCAGCCCGTCCCGCGGGCCGGGGCCGAGACGGGCGCCGAGGTAGAGCGCGGTGGCGAGGCCGTTGAGCAGGACGCCCGCGACCAGCAGGCCGATCCGGCCGGCGAGCGGAGCGACCGGCGGCAGGAGCGCCAGCGTGGCGTCGAGGGCCAGGCCGACGAGCGCGACGTTCGCCACGGTGCCGACGCCCGGCCGCTGCCGCAGCGGGATCCACAGCAGCAGCACCAGCAGCGCCACGCCGTTGACCAGCAGGCCCATCGGCAGGCCGGTGCGGTCGGCGAGGCCCTGGTGCAGCACGTCCCAGGACGCGAGCCCGAGGTCGGCGCGGACCATCAGCGCGACGCTGACGCCGAACAGGGCCAGGCCGGTGAACAGCCGTACCAGCCGGGACCGCAGTTTGGTTGACATGTCATCAACCTAGGCCGCAACTTGGTGACATGTCAACAACACCGGTACGATCGGCGCATGGACGAACCGCGCTGGCTGGACGAGCAGGAGGACCGCGCCTGGCGCGGCTACCGCCGCATGCGCCGCCTGCTCGACCTGGAACTGGCCCGGGATCTGATGCAGGACGCCGGCCTCTCCGAGCCCGACTACGACGTCCTGAGCGACCTGTCCGAGACCCCGGAGCAGCGGCTGCGGCTCAGCGAACTCGCCGACCGGATGCTCTGGTCCCGCAGCCGCCTGTCCCACCACATCTCCCGCATGCAGCAACGCGGCCTGGTCACCCGGGAGGAGTGCGCCACCGACGGCCGCGGCTCGGTCGTCGTGCTCACCCCGGCCGGACGCCGAGCCGTCGAGGCCGCCGCACCCGGGCACGTGGCGGCCGTCCGCCGGCACCTGATCGACCGGCTCACCCCGGCCGAGGTGGCCGCGCTCGGCACGCTCAGCCAGCGGGTGATCGACCACCTCACCGGCCGACCGGGGACGGAGCACTGAGCCGTGGACGATCGCATCCTCGCCCGGCTGCGCTGCCCGGTCTGCGCCGAGCCGCTCACCGAGACCACCGCCGGCACCGCACGCGCGCTGCGCTGCCCGCGCGGGCACAGCTTCGACATCGCCCGGCAGGGATACGTGAACCTGCTCGCCGGCCGCGCCCCGCACACCGGGGACAGCGCCGAGATGGTCGCCGCCCGCGCCGGCTTCCTCGCCGCCGGCCACTACGACGCCGTCGCCGCCGCGCTTGCGACCACAGCGGTACGCGTCGCGGGCTCCGACGCGTACCCCCTGGTCGTGGATGCCGGCGCCGGGACCGGGCATTACCTCGCGGCGGTGCTGGCAGCGCTGCCTGAGGCCGCCGGCCTGGCCCTGGACGTCTCCAAGCCGGCGCTGCGCCGCGCGGCCCGGGCGCATTCGCGGGCCGCCGCCGCGCTCGCCGACACCTGGCAGCGGCTGCCCCTGGCCGACCGGTCCACCTCAGTGCTGCTGAACGTGTTCGCGCCGCGCAACGGCCCGGAGTTCCACCGGGTGCTCGACCCCTGCGGCGCGCTGCTTGTGGTCACCCCGGCCGCCGACCACCTGACCGAACTCGTCGACGCGCTGGACCTGCTGCGGGTCGACCCGGACAAGGCCGACCGGGTCGCCGGCAGCCTCGGCGCCCACTTCGCCGAGGAGTCCGCGACCGGGCACCGGGCCCGGCTCGCGCTGACCCGCGCCGAGGTCACCACGCTCGTCGGGATGGGACCGAGCGCCTGGCACGCCGACCCGCGACGGCTCGCCGCGCGCATCGCCGCGCTGCCCGAGCCGGTGCCGGTCACGCTCTCGGTCCGGCTCGGCGTGCACCGCCCGCGCTGACGCGGCTCAGGTGGAGAGGTCGACCTCTTCCCAGCCCGGCGGCTCGTCGTGGTACGGCCCGCGCAGCACCACCGCCCACTCCAGCGCCCACCGGCGCTGCCCGATCGCGTTGGCGTCCACCAGCCCCGGCAGCGCGCCACCCGCCTTCTCGGTCTCCAGGTACGCCCAGTCGAGGCAGTAGTGCAGGTCCAACAGCGCCGCGGCGTCACCGGGATGCTGCGGCGCGGCCAGGATCCGGGCCCGCCACTGGCCGAACGTCTCCCCCGCCACCAGGTTCGGCATCCGCTCGACCAGCCGCTCGTCCACCGGCACCGTCGGGTCCAGTTCCTTGGCCAGCCCGAGCACCCAGGCCAGCGAGAACAAGGCGTCGTGGTGCAGCACGAACGACCTGTGGTCGCCCCGGCCGCCCATCACGAACTGCCACTCCGGCGGCGTCACCGAGTCGACCAGGTGCGACTCCAGCAGCCAGCCCATCGCCGCCCGGGCGGGCATCCCGAAGCAACGGGCCAGGATCACGTGCAGCACCGCGATCCGGGCCTCGATCTCCGGGGTCGGACGCAGCTCGATCTCGTCGCCCGGCTCCCACACCAGCGGGAACTGCGGCGGCGGCAGCGGAAGACCCAGCCGGGACAACTCGTCCAGGCTCGCCTCCCGGACGGCCCGGGGATCGGGAGCGGGTACGCGCACGGTCAAGCCCCTGTCTGCTCACCTCGGCTCGTCGCCGGCCGATCCCCCCTGGCCTGGGAGGATAGCGGCTCCGGCCGGGCCGGCACCATGGCCGGTCCCGGTCAGCCGATCCGCTCGACGACCAGAGGCGTCGCGTCCGGCGCGTCCGGCGCCACCCGCACCGCGCGGCGCGCCTCGTCCAGCGCGGCGGGCATCCGCTCGGCGTGCTCGGCCCGCAGCTCGAACAGCGGGTCGCCGACGCGCACCCGGTCACCGCGGCGCTTGTGCAGCACCACGCCGGCCGGGATGCTCACCGGGTCCTCCTTGCGGGCCCGGCCCGCGCCGAGACGCCACGCGGCCACCCCGATCGCGTACGCATCGACGTCGGCGACCCAGCCGTCCTCGGTGGCGGTGACCAGCTCGACCTCGTTCGCGGTGGGCATCGGTGCGTCCGGGTCACCGCCCTGCGCCCGGATCATCGTGCGCCAGGAGTCCATCGCCCGGCCGTCCCGCAGTGCCGCCTCCGGGTCGGCGTCCGGCAGCCCGGCCGCGTCGAGCATCTCCCGGGCCAGTGCCAGCGTCAGCTCCACCACGTCGGCCGGACCGCCACCGGCGAGCACCTCCACCGACTCGGTCACCTCGACCGCGTTGCCCACTGCGAGGCCGAGCGGGGTGGACATGTCGGTGAGCAGGGCGACCGTCCGTACGCCGTGCGCGCCGCCCAGCTCGACCATGGTGCGGGCCAGCTCGCGGGCGTCGTCGACGTTCTTCATGAACGCGCCGGAGCCGACCTTCACGTCGAGCACCAGCGCGCCGGTCCCCTCGGCGATCTTCTTGCTCATGATCGAGCTGGCGATCAGCGGGATCGCCTCGACGGTGCCGGTGACGTCGCGCAACGCGTACAGCTTGCGGTCGGCCGGGGCGAGCCCGTCGCCGGCCGCGCAGATCACCGCGCCCACGTCGCGGAGCTGGGCGATGAACTCGTCGTTGGTGAGCGCCGCCCGCCAGCCCGGGATCGACTCCAGCTTGTCCAGCGTGCCGCCGGTGTGGCCCAGGCCCCGGCCGGACAGCTGCGGCACCGCCGCGCCGCACGCGGCCACCAGCGGGGTCAGCGGCAGGGTGATCTTGTCGCCGACGCCGCCGGTCGAGTGCTTGTCCACCGTCGGCCGGGACACCGGCGACAGGTCGAGCCGCTCGCCGCTGGCGATCATGGCGGCGGTCCACCGGGCGATCTCCGGGGCGGTCATGCCGCGCAGCAGGATCGCCATGGCCAGCGCCGACATCTGCTCGTCGGCGACCAGACCCTTGGTGTACGCGTCGACCACCCAGTCGATCTGCCCGTCGCTCAGCACACCCCCGTCCCGCTTCGCCCGGATGACGTCAACCGCCGTAAAAGCACTCACTTCTCAAGATCCAATCAGTTGATCGCGCGTGGCCGCACCGACCCGCGAACGGTAACCAGGTCCGGCCGGGGCCGACCGTGCCCGGCGGAGGGATCAAGCCTGACCGCCCGGAGCCGGGCACGGTCGGCCCCGGCCCCAACCGCAACCCCGACTCAACCCCAGCGGACCGGAATCTCCGTGGGAGGCTCACCCTCACCAGCCCAGAAGATCGTCCCCGACGCGTCCACCACGACCACGCGCGGCGTCCGCGCCAGTCCCCACGCGATCGCCTCGGCCGGGTCGTCCCAGGTCGACCCCTCCTCCAGCACGCCGGTCTCGGCGTCCTCGGTCTCACCGGACGACCGCTCCCAGTACGTCGTCCAGACCTGCTGCCCGGCCGACAGGTCGGGGTGCACGAACACGGTGCCCCGGCCCCGCCAGGCGGCCAGCCGGTCCGGCACCACGGGCACCGGGTGCTCGCCGGTCACCGCCTCGATGTCGGCCACGTCGAAGGCGTGCGGCAGCAGCTCCGCCATCCGCAGCGGTCCGCCCTTCGCCTCGACCAGGCACTCCGGCCCGCCCTGCTCCCAGAGCAGCTGCCGGCACCTGCCGCACGGCATCAGCGGCTCACCGGTGGCGTCGACGCAGGACAGCGCCACGATCCGGCCTCCGCCGGTCGCGTGCAGTTGCGAGACCACGCCGCACTCGGCGCAGAGCGTGACGCCGTAGCCGGCGTTCTCCACGTTGCAGCCGACCACGACCCGGCCGTCGTCGACGAGCGCGGCGGCACCCACCGGGAACTTCGAGTACGGCACGTAGGCGTGCCGCATGACCTCGGTGGCGGCGGTACGCAGCCGCTCCCAGTCGATCTCCATCACAACCCCCATTCTGCCCAATCAACGCCGATCGGTCGCGGGTGCGGCCGGAGACGACGATGCCCGGCGGGTCGCCCCGCCGGGCACGGTGTCGCGGCGGGCGGTCAGCCCTTGATGTACGGCTTGCCGTCGGCGGCCGGCGCCCGGACCTTGCCGACCAGCCCGGCCACGGCCAGGATCGTCGCCAGGTACGGCAGCATCGCCAGGAACTGGCTCGGGATGCTGCTGCCGATCGCGCCCAGGTAGGTGGCGAGCTGGTCGGCGAAGCCGAAGAACAGCGCCGCCAGCAGCGCGCCGGTCGGGCTCCACCGGCCGAAGATCAGCGCGGCCAGGGCGATGAAGCCCTTACCGCCGATCATGTTCTTGGTGAACGAGTAGAGCGCCAGCGTGTACGAGGCGCCGCCGACACCTGCCACCAGACCGGCCAGGATCACGTTGCGGTAGCGCAGCCGCAGCACCTTCACGCCCAGCGTGTCCGCGGCGGTCGGGTGCTCGCCGACCGAGCGGGTCCGCAGGCCCCACCGGGTACGGAACAGCGCCAGGTGGATGACGAGCACCAGCAGCAGGCCGACGTAGAGGAAGATGTTGCCCCGGAACAGCGCCGGACCGAGCAGCGGGATGTCGGACAGCAGCGGGATCTCCCAGTTGCCGAACCGGGGCGCGCTGTTGTACTTCGCCGCGTCGGTCTGCATCAGCCGCTCGTACAGGAAGCCGGTGATGCCGACCGCGAGCAGGTTGAGCACGATGCCCATGACCACCTGGTCGACCAGGTAGCGGATGGAGAACACGGCCAGCAGGAACGAGATGAACGCGCCACCGATGGCGGCGGCCACCAGGCCCACCCAGACGCTGCCGGACATGCTGCCGAACAGCGCACCGGAGAAGGCGCCCATCAGGAGCTGGCCCTCGATCGCCACGTTCACCACGCCGGAACGCTCGCAGAGCACACCGGCGAGCGCGCCGAAGATCAGCGGCAGGGCCAGGATGAACGTGCCGCGGACGACGTTCACCAGCGGCATGAAGTTGCGGCCCTCGGGCGCGGCCGAGACCTGCCAGCACAGGAAGCTCAGCACGAAGGCGACCAGCCCGGCGCCCAGCAGCAGCGTGAACCAGCGCTTCGGCACACCGGCCAGCAGCGCGCCTCCGGCCGCGGCGGTGATCAGCCCGAACAGGATCGCGCCGACCGTACCGTTGATCTCCAGGGCGGCCCCGCCCTCGGTCTCGCTGAGCGTGAACCGCGCGTGCTGGTCGGTCGCGAGCGCGCCGAACAGCACCGCCGCGAGCACACCGAGCGCCAGCAGGACCGCGCCGATCTTCCGGTTGCGGGTCCAGAAACCCTCGTCGACCGCGGTAACGGCGACCTCGGGGACAGCGGTGGTGGACATGCTCACCAGCCCTTCGCGAGGCTCGTCTGCAACCGGGCGGCGCGGGCCGCCCGGAGCTGGAAGATCGTCTTCACCAGGGCAGGCGCGGCGATGAAGATGACGATGAGCGCCTGGAGCACGGTGACCAGTTCCAGCGAGATACCGGAGTACGACTGCATCCGGTTGCCGCCGGCCTGGAGCGCGCCGAACAGCAGCGCGGCCAGCAGCACACCCCACGGCTTCACGCGGCCGAGCAGCGCGACCAGGATGCCGTCGAAGCCGATCTGCGCGATCACCAGCGGGGTCAGCGCGGTGGCGGTGGTGCCGAGCACCATGGTCGAGCCGCCGAGACCGGCCAGCATGCCCGCGAACACCATCACCAGCACGTACGTCTTCGTGACGCTGATGCCGGCGGTCCGGGCCGCGTCCGGGTTCGCGCCCACGGCCCGCAGCTCGAAGCCGAGCGTGGAGCGGTTGAGCAGCCAGGCGATGAACCAGGTGGCCGCCACCGCGAGCAGGATGCCGGCGTGCACCCGCAGGTCTTCGCCGAGCAGCCGGGGCAGCTGCGCGGTGGAGTCGACCGGCTTGCTGATCGCGTCCGCCCGGTTCGGGTTCTGCACCCCGTTCTGGACGATGATCCAGGACAGGAAGTAGACCGCCACGTAGTTGAGCATGATCGTGTTGATCACCTCGTGCGCGCCGGCCCGTGCCTTGAGGATGCCGGGGATGAAGCCCCAGAGCGCGCCGCCGAGCGCGCCCGCGATCAGCGCCACCAGCAGGTGCACGACGGGCGGCAGCGGCAGCGCGAAGCCGGCCACGGCGGCCAGGATGACGGCGATCGTCGCCTGGCCCTGGGCGCCGATGTTGAACAGGCCGCCGCGGAAGGCGAGCGCTACCGACAGGCCGGTGAAGACGAGCGGCGCGGCGTAGGTGAGCGTCTCCGAGATCGGGCTCATGGCGGCGGTGAAGCCGACCGCGTCCGGGTCGAAGATCGCGCCCTTGAACAGGTTCGCGTACGCCTCGCTGACCACAGTCCAGCTGGCGTTCAGCGCGTCGGTGGGACGGGCGGTGATGTAGCTGTAGGTGGCGAGCACCTCGGGGTCGGACACGATGATCAGCACCGCGCCGACCACCATCGCCAGCAGCACCGCGAGCACCGTCACGGTGAGCGTGTTGGCCGCCCAGAGGTTGTCCAGGAACATCCGGCCCATGCTGGGACGGGACTCCCCGGCCGGGTCCGGCTTCTTCGCGGTCGCGGTGGCGGGGACCGTCTGCTCGGTGTCACCGGCCGGCTGCGTCGGCGTCGCCCGGGCCTCGCTCAGCGACTCCTGCGCCTCGGTCGCCGGTTCCTTGTCCGGCGAGCCCGAGACGGGGTTCGGGTTGGTCATGCCTCGTCCTCGTTGCCAGGGCCGTCCTCGGTCGCGGTGGCGGCGTCCGGGGTGGCGGCGTCCGGGGTGATGCCGGCCATCAGCAGGCCGATCTCCTCACGCGGGGTGTCCGGGCCGACGATGCCGATGATCCGCCCGCGGTACATGACCGCGATCCGGTCGGCCAGGCCGATCACCTCGTCCAGTTCGCTGGAGACCACCATGACCGCGGTGCCGATGTCCCGTTCGCGGATGACCCGGCTGTGAATGAACTCGATCGAGCCGACGTCCACGCCCCGGGTGGGCTGGGCGGCGATGAAGAGCTTCAGCGGCCGGGACAGCTCCCGGGCCACGATCACCTTCTGCTGGTTGCCGCCGGAGAGCGTGCCGACCGCCGCGTCGGCCGAGGAGGTACGGACGTCGAACTGCTCGATCCGCTCCCGCGCCGACTTCGCGATGGCCTCGGGCTTGAGCGACAGGCCCTTGCCGAACGGCGGCCGGTCGTAGATGTCGAGCACCAGGTTCTCCGCCACGGAGAACTCCTTGACCAGGCCGTCCACGCTGCGGTCCTCCGGCACGTAGCCGACGCCGGCGCGGAGCACCTTCTTGGTCGACCAGCCGTGCGTCGGCTCGCCGTCGAGGCTGATCGTGCCGGCGAGCACCGGGCGCAGGCCCATGATCGCCTCGATCAGCTCGGTCTGGCCGTTGCCCTGCACGCCCGCCACGCCGAGCACCTCGCCGGCGTGCACCGTGAGGTCGACGCCGTCGACCGCGCGTACCTGCCGGTCGTCGTCCACGACCAGGCCGGCGACCTCCAGGATCGGCTTGCCGGGGGTGCCCGGCTTCTTGTCCACCGTCAGCCGGACGCTGCGTCCCACCATCAGCGCGGCCAGCTCGTCCCGGCTGGCGCTCGGCTCGGCGGTGCCGACGGTCTTCCCGCGCCGGATCACCGTGATCCGGTCGGCGATCGCCTTCACCTCGCCCAGCTTGTGGGTGATGAACACGATCGACTTGCCGGCGGCCTTGAGCGACCGCATGACGGTGAGCAGTTCCTCGGTCTCCTGCGGCGTGAGCACGGCCGTGGGCTCGTCGAGGATCAGCAGGTCGACGTCGCGGGTGAGGGCCTTGACGATCTCCACCCGCTGCTGGATGCCGACCGGCAGGTCCTCGATCACCGCGTCCGGGTCGACGCGCAGGTTGTACCGCTCGGAGACCTCGGCGACCTCGCGCCGGGCACGCCGGCGGTCGAGGATGCCGGCGAAGGGCCCCCTGACCTGCTCGGCGCCGAGCATCACGTTCTCGGCCACGGTGAAGACCGGTACCAGCATGAAGTGCTGGTGCACCATCCCGATCCCGGCGGCGATCGCGTCCGACGGGCCCTTGAGCTTCAGCGGCTTGCCGTCGACCAGGATCTCGCCCTCGTCCGGCTGGTAGAGGCCGTAGAGCACGTTCATCAGGGTCGACTTGCCGGCGCCGTTCTCGCCGAGCAGGGCGTGGATCTCTCCAGGCTCCACCGTCAGGTCGATGTGGTCGTTGGCGACCAGATCACCGAACCGTTTGGTGATGCCGCGCAGTTCGAGTCTCAGCGCAACCTCCTGGAGTGCGAGCGATGGTGCAGCGTAGCGACCTGCCGCGCCGACACCACGCCGGGTGGGGATGTTCGGGGGGATTCAAGGTGATCGGCCGCCCCGGCGCCGGGGTACCTTCCCCGTTGCGCCGGGACGGCCGGATCGTCAAACCTGGTGCCCGCCGGCCCCCGCTGCCGATGATCGCACCGCGGCGGCCGGCGGGACGGTCACTTGGTCGGCTGGGCCTTCGAGGTGACGGTGATGGTGCCGGCGGCGATGTCCGCCTTGATCTTGTCGACCTCGGCCTTCAGGTCCGCGGGGACCTTGCTCTCGAAGTCGTGGTACGGGGCGATCGAGACGCCGGTGTTGGCCAGCGTGCCGACGAAGCCCGGGGTGGACTGGAGCTTCTCGCCACCGGCGGCCTTCACCACGGCCTCCTTGACGGCCTCGGGGATGTTCTTGACGACGGTGGTCAGGATCACCCCGCAGTCCGGGGTGCTCTCGCAGCCGTCGATGTCCACCCAGACGACCGAGTACTTGCCGCCCGCGGCCTTGGCCGCGGAGGTGGTGCCGAGACCGGCGCCACCGGCGACCGGCATCACGACGTCGGCGCCCTGGGCGACCAGCGCGTCGGAGACCTTCTTGCCCTCGTCCTGCTTCTCGAACGAGTTCGCGAAGGAGCCCTTCTGGGCGGCCTTGTCCCAGCCCAGAACCTGGACGTTCTTGCTCTTGGCCTTGTTGTAGTACGCCACGCCGTCGGCGAAGCCGTCCATGAAGATGGTGACCGGCGGGATCGGCAGGCCACCGTAGGTGCCGACCTTGCCGGACTTGCTCATCCCGGCGGCCAGGTAACCGGCCTGGAACGCGGCCTGCGCGGTGTCGAACTGCATCGGGTAGACGTTCGACACACCCGGGTTGGCGTCGACGATGCCGAACTGCTGGTTCGGGTTCTTCTCAGCCGCCGCCTTGGTGGCGTCCGACATCAGGCCACCGACGGCCAGGATGAAGTCGCACTTCTGGTTGACGAACCCGGTCAGGTTGACCTCGTAGTCCGCCTCGGCCTTCGACTGGACGTTCTTGATCTCGATCTTGTCGTTCTCCTTCTGCGCCTCCTGGAGGCCCTTCCAGGCCGAGGCGTTGAAGGACTTGTCGTCGATGCCGCCGACGTCGGTCACCATGCAGGCGCTGAACTTCTTGCCACCGTCGCCGCCGGCGTTCTTGTCGTCGTCCGGAGCCTCACCACACGCGGCAGCGCCCAGCACGAGTCCACCCGCCACGATGGCGGAGGCGATCCGCATCCCACGCACAGAGCGCAAGACGTCTCCTTCCCCTTGCACACCGCGTCGTGCGCGGTGCACAGCCCTTCGCCGGCCTGCGGTGTGCCGCCGGCGTCCCACGTTACGGACGGGAGCGTACGCCCGCGCCCACCCACCGGCCGACAATCGTGCACGACTGTTGAGCGTCTGTTACCCCGGTGTAACCCTTGGGTGGGGCACGTCACTTCTCATGCCGGTAGGCGCGCGCGGTGGTGTCGCGAACGTCCGTTTTCCCGAGCTTCCCCGACTCCTGGCGAACTAACGCCAGAACACCGCGACGGCAGCGTTGACCAGCGTCAACCCGACGATCGCGAGGAAGTGGCCACGGTTGACGGTCTCCCGCTTACGGGAGAAGAAGACCATGACGAAGATGAGCAGCGCGAGCACCAACTTGGTAACAAGTTTCGCCGGGGCCGGCTCGTCCCCGTCCCGCAGCGGAGCGGACAGCCCGATGCCGGTGAGGATCTGGATGATCGCGCCCCAGAGCATGGCGGCGTTGATCCGCAGCCGGCCGGTGACGTACTGGGCGATCGCACCACCGAGCAGCAGCGCGAAGCCGATCAGATGGACGTAGAGAAGAATCAGTCGAAGAGCTTCCACGCGGCCCATCCTCCCTCATCAACGACGCTTCGTAGTAGTCACCCCGCCGACCTGCCGTCATACCGTGACCCGCCCTCCCGCCCCCTCCCGACC